>NZ_JALAHB010000246.1 GCF_022712115.1 Brevibacterium sp.
CCCTTCCCCTACATCTCCGGGCTCTCCCTCAACCTGGGCGTGCTCCTGCGGCACCCCCGCACCGGACTGGAGCACTTCGCGCGGGTGAAGGTGCCGCCGGTGCTGCCGCGCTTCTTCGACGTGGCCCAGCCGGCCTCGGCGGAGGACTCCCGTCCCATCAGCCCGGACAACCCCGGCCGCTTCGTGGCGGTGGAGCACATCATCGCCGCGCACCTGGGCTCCCTCTTCGAGGGCATGGAGGTGCTCTCCTCCTCCTGCTTCCGCATCACCCGCAACGAGGACCTGGAGGTCGAGGAGGACGACGCGGAGAACCTCCTCAAGGCGCTGGAGAAGGAGCTGCTGCGCCGCCGGTTCGGTCCCGCCGTCCGGCTCGAGGTCACGGAGGACATGGACCCCCGCGCCCGGGAGCTGCTCGTCCGTGAGCTCAGCATCGACGAGTCGGAGATCTACGCGCTGCCGGAGCCGCTGGACCTCCGCGGGCTGGGGGTCCTCGCCTCCATCCCGCGCGAGGACCTGCACTTCCCCCGCGCCGTGCCGGTGATGAACCGGGACCTCGCCGCGGAGGAGACCTCGGACCAGCCCGACGTGTTCAAGGCCGTGCGCGCCAAGGAGATCCTCCTCCACCACCCCTACGAGTCGTTCTCCACGAGCGTGCAGGCCTTCGTCGAGCAGGCCGCCGCAGACCCGCACGTCCTCGCGATCAAGCAGACCCTCTACCGGACGAGCGGCGACTCGCCCATCGTGGACGCCCTCATCGAGGCCGCGCAGGCGGGCAAGCAGGTGCTCGCGGTGGTGGAGATCAAGGCACGCTTCGACGAGGAGAACAACATCACCTGGGCGCGCAAGCTCGAACGCGCCGGCGTCCACGTGGTCTACGGCATCGTGGGCCTGAAGACGCATGCCAAGCTCTGCCTCGTGGTCCGGCACGAGCGCGGCCGGCTGGCCCGCTACGCCCACGTGGGCACCGGCAACTACCACCCCAAGACGGCGCGCCTGTACGAGGACCTGGGGCTGCTCACGGCGGACCCGGTGCTCACCCAGGACGTCGCGAAGCTGTTCAACCAGCTCTCCGGCTACGCCCCGCACACGGACTACTCGCGCCTGCTCGTCGCGCCGGGCCAGGTGCGCGACGGCCTGCTGGAGCGCATCCGCGCCGCCATCCGCAGGGCGGAGTCCGGCGAGCGGGTCCGCATCCGCATCAAGGTGAACTCGATCGTCGACGAGCAGCTCATCGACCGGCTCTACCTCGCCTCGCGGGCAGGCGTGAGGGTCCAGCTGTTCGTGCGCGGGATCTGCGCCATCCGCCCGGGCATCACGGGGCTCAGCGAGAACATCGAGGTCCGCTCCATCCTGGGCCGGTACCTGGAGCACTCCCGTGTCTTCGTGTTCGAACACGGCCCGGAGCTGGAGCACGCGGAGACGCTCATCGGCTCCTCCGACCTCATGCACCGCAACCTGGACCGCCGGGTCGAGGCCCTCGTCCGCCTCGAGCGGCCGGAGCACATCGCGAAGGTGAGCGCCATGTTCGACATGGCCTTCGCGGACACCACCGCGCACTTCGCGCTCGGCGCGGGCGGGCAGTGGACCCGGCACCAGCACGACCGCGAGGGGACGCGTCTGGACGACTACCAGGAGGCGCTCGTGCGCGCCCACCGGCACCGCGGAGGTCTGCCCGCATGAGCCCCACCCCGGTGAGCAACGCCGGTGAGTCCGCCCGTCTGGGCGCCCACGTCCTCGCCGGCGGCGGCGTGCTCTGGCGGGAGGCCGGCGAGGGGATCGAGGTCCTGCTCATCCACCGGCCCCGCTACGGCGACTGGTCCTGGCCCAAGGGCAAGGTGGACCCCGGTGAGACCCTGCCCGAGGCCGCCGTCCGGGAGATCCGCGAGGAGACGGGCCACCACGTGACCCTGGGGCTGCCGCTGCCCAGTGCCCGCTACACGGTGGGCCGGCGGCTCACCAAGCACGTGTCCTACTGGGCGGCCGAGGTCACGGGACCGCCCGCGGACGCGATCGCGAACCCCAGGGAGATCGACGAGGCCCGCTGGGTCACGCCCGAACGCGCCGCCGCGCTGCTCACCCGGTTCCACGACCGGGAGCAGCTGGACAAGGTGGTGCACGCGCACTCCACCGGCAGCCTGCGGGCGTGGCCCCTCATCATCGTCCGCCACGGCAAGGCGTTCCCGCGCGCCAAGTGGCACGAGACGGAGCAGGAGCGCCCGCTGCTCGCCGTCGGCACCCGGCAGGCGCTCGCGCTCACCGGGCTGCTGCGGTGCTGGGATCTGCGCAAGCTCGTCTCCAGCCCCTGGAAGCGCTGCGTGGCCACGCTCAAGCCCGTGTCCGCGGCCTCGGGCAGGTCCATCCGGCTGCGCGGGGCGCTCAGCGAGAAGGCGAACGCCGAGGACCCGGAGAGGACCGCCAAGGTGCTGCGGAAGATCATCCGCAAGGGCACGCCCACCGCACTGTGCACGCACCGCCCGGTGCTGCCCACCGTGCTGCGCGTCCTCCGGGAGTTCGCACCGCAGGGGCTCGCCGACCGCCTGCCGCGGAAGGACCCCTTCATGAATCCGGGCGAGATCCTCGTCGCCTATGTGCGGCCGGGCCCCTCGCCGCGGATCGTCGAGTTCGAGCGGTACCGGCCCATCGACGCCTGAGCGGGCTCCCGTGGCCTGAGTCGGGCAGGAGTCCGTGACCCGAGGCGGGCAGGAGTCCGTGACCCGAGGCGGGGCCTCGGGCGCATGACGCGCGACGCCCGCCCCGCGGCAGAATACACAGCTGTGACCGATCTGACGCGCCCGCCCGCGCCCATTCACCTTCCATTCACACAGCCACTGCCTCCGATACACCCTTCACTCGTAGCGTGAGCCTCGCGCTCGGAGCCGATTCGCGGCTGCCGAGATGACAGGATCCATAAGTGAAAGGCACTTACGTGAATCTCAAGCGTTTCGGCACATCCGCAGCACTCCTGGCCGCGGGCGCACTGACCCTCTCCGCCTGCGGGGGCGGCCCGGACGCCAGCGCCGGGAGCGGAGGCGAGGCCGGCAGCGAGGGTGGCGTCTCCGGTGCGCTCACGGGCGGCGGGGCCTCCTCGCAGGAGTCCGCGATGAATGCCTGGAGCCAGGCCTTCGCAGAGGCCAACGGCGGGGCCACCGTCAACTACGACCCGGTGGGCTCCGGCTCCGGCCGTGAGGGCTTCATCAACGGCCAGTACTCCTTCGCCGGCTCGGATGCGCCGATGGACGACGAGGAGAAGAGCCAGGCCGAGGCCGTCTGCGGTCCCGAGGGCGTCTTCCACGTCCCCGCCTACGTCTCCCCCGTCGCGGTCGCCTTCAACCTCGAGGGCGTCGACACGGTGAACATGGACGCGGAGACCATCGCCAAGGTCTTCTCCGGCGAGATCACCTCCTGGAACGACGAGGCGATCGCCTCCCAGAACGAGGGCGTCGAGCTCCCCGACACCAAGATCACCGTCGTCCACCGCGCGGACGACTCCGGCACCACGGAGAACTTCACCGCCTACCTCGCGGAGGCTGCCGGGGACGCCTGGAAGTACGACGAGGTCGAGACCTGGCCGTCCGAGATCGCCGCGGAGTCCGCCCAGCAGACCTCCGGCGTCGTCTCGCTCGCGCAGTCCACCGACGGTGCGATCACCTACGCCGACGCCTCCCAGGTGGGCGACCTCGGCACCGTCTCCGTGGGCGTGGGCGACGAGTACGTCCCCTACTCCGCCGAGGCCGCCGCGGCCGCCGTCTCCTCCTCCGAGGCCCACGAGGACGGCTCGGTCGAGCTCGACCGCTCCACGGAGGAGGCCGGCGTCTACCCGATCGTCCTCGTCTCCTACCACATCTACTGCCAGCAGTACCAGGACCAGGAGACGGCGGACCTGGCCAAGGCCTTCGGCGAGTTCGTCATCTCCGAGGAGGGCCAGCAGGCCGCAGCGGACTCGGCGGGCAGCGCCCCGATCGACGACGCGACGCGCGATGCCGCTGCGAAGCACCTCGCCGCCGTCGGAGTGCAGGGCTGACCCTGCTCCGCCGATCCGGGACGCGCAGCGCTGCCGCCGGTTCACACCCCCGAGGTGAGCCGGCGGCGCCGTCGTGTCAGGATCGTCCGCCACACCCGCATCCCGTTCCCCTGGCCCGGGCCGGAGGGAGCGCTGAGCTCCGAAGGGAGTCACAGTGACTGAGAAGGTCACCGCACCGAGCCGGACGACGGCGCCGGCCGAGAAGGGCTCGGGCGCCGCCGCCGGCGACAAGGTGTTCTCCGGCCTCGCCTACACGGCCGGGGCGCTCATCCTCGTGGTGCTCGCGTTCGTCGCGATCTTCCTCGTGACGAAGTCCCTGCCGGCCCTGTGGCCCACGGTCTTCTCCGATCAGGACTCGATCACCAGCGCGGACACATTCGCCGAGTACGTGCTGCCGCTCATGGGCGGCACCGTCATCGCCTCGATCATCGCCCTGCTCATCGCCACGCCGGTGGCCGTGGGGATCGCCCTCTACATCTCGCACTACGCGCCCGCGCGCATCGCGACCCCCGTGGGCTACATCATCGACCTGCTCGCGGCGATCCCCTCCGTGGTCTACGGCGCATGGGGCATGATCGCGCTCGCACCGGCGATGGTGCCGATCTACGACTGGCTGCACGAGAACCTCGGTTTCCTCCCCTTCTTCGCCGGCGACCCCTCGACGACCGGCCGCACGCTGGCGACCTCCGGCGTGGTGCTCGCGGTGATGATCCTGCCGATCATCACCTCGCTGTGCCGCGAGATCTTCGTCCAGACGCCCAAGCTGCACGAGGAGGCGGCACTGGCGCTGGGCGCCACCCAGTGGGAGATGGTGCGCGCCACCGTCTTCCCGTTCGCGCGGGCCGGCATCGTCTCCTCCGTGATGCTGGGCCTGGGCCGCGCGCTGGGCGAGACGATGGCCGTGACCCTCGTCCTCTCGCCGGGCGTGTTCTCCCTGAGCCTCATCACCTCCGGACGCAATGCGACCATCCCCTCGGAGATCGCGCTGAACTTCCCGGAGGCCTTCGGCATGCGCCAGTCCGAGCTCATCGCCGCCGGCCTCATGCTCTTCATCATCACGCTCGCGGTGAACATGATCGCCCGCTGGATCGTGAGCCGCCACAAGGAATTCTCGGGAGCGAACTGATGTCTGCCACTGTCACCACCCGTGCGGAGGGAACCGCACCCGTCCGCTCGCTGACCGCCGGCAACCTGCCGAAGTGGCTCTGGGCCGTCGTGGCGGCCGGAGCACTGGCCGTCTCCGCGGCGCTCACCGTCGCCCTGGCCGGAGGCTTCTCCCTCACCGGCTGGCTCATCATCTCAGCGATCCTCTACATCGCGGGAATGTGCGCCGTCACCTGGAAGCTGCAGAACCGCCGCCGTGCGGTGGACGGTCTGTGGCGCAACCTCGTGTGGGCCTCCTTCCTCATCGCGCTCATCCCGCTCGTCTCCGTCCTCTGGACGGTGCTGGCGCAGGGCCTGCCCACGCTGCTGAGCAACCCGGGCGTCCTCATCTACGACATGTCCACGACGAACGGCGCCACGGACATCGCCACCCAGCAGGAGGGCGCCCCGCTCTCCGGCGGTTTCGCCCACGGCCTCATCGGCACCGTGATGATCACCCTGCTCGCGACGGTCATCTCCGTGCCGATCGGCCTCATGGCCTCCGTCTACCTCGTGGAGTACTCGCGCGGCGGCTGGTTCGCCCGCACCATCACGTTCTTCGTGGACGTCATGACGGGCATCCCCTCGATCGTCGCCGGTCTCTTCGCCTTCGCCGCCGTGCAGCTGGTCATCACCACCTTCCTCGGCGACGGGCCCGCACAGCTGCAGATGGTGAAGATGGGCCTGTCCGCATCCATCGCGCTGTCGGTGCTCATGATCCCCGTGGTGGTCCGCTCCACGGAGGAGATGCTCCGCGTGGTCCCCAACGAGCTGCGCGAGGCCTCGTACGCGCTGGGCGTGCGCAAGTGGCGCACCATCGTCAAGGTCGTGCTGCCCACCTCCATCTCCGGCATCGCCTCCGGCGTGACGCTGGCGATCGCCCGCGTCACCGGTGAGACCGCGCCCATCCTCGTGACCGCGGGCTTCATCGCCTCCACCAACTGGAATCCCTTCAGCCAGTGGATGACAGCGCTGCCGGTCTACATCTACCGTCAGCTGGTGAACCCCACCGCGCCGTCCGCGGCGGATCCGTCCCAGATGCGCGCCTGGGCCGCCGCCCTCGTCCTCATCGTCATCGTCATGCTGCTCAACCTCCTGGCGCGCATCATCGCCAAGGCGTTCGCCCCCAAGAAGACCGGCCGCTGACTCCCCTGACACCGCACCCGCCCTGCACATCCGCACCTCCCATCCGGCGGACGCACCGGGGCCAGCACTCGAAGAAGGAACACCTCACATGGCAAAGCGCATCGACGCAATCGACCTGAACGTCTACTACGGAAAGTTCCTCGCGGTCGAGGACGTGAACATCAAGATCGAGCCGCGCTCGGTCACCGCCTTCATCGGCCCGTCCGGCTGCGGCAAGACGACGTTCCTCCGCACCATCAACCGCATGCACGAGGTGCTCCCGGGCGCCTATGCGGAGGGCGAGATCCTCCTCGACGGGGAGAACATCTACGCCTCCGGTGTGGACCCGGTCAACGTCCGCGCGGAGGTGGGGATGGTGTTCCAGCGCCCCAACCCGTTCCCCACCATGTCGATCCGCGAGAACGTGCTCGCCGGGTACAAGCTCAACGGCACCCGGCTGTCGAAGTCCGATGCGGATTCGATCGTGGAGAAGTCCCTGCGCGGCGCCAACCTCTGGAACGAGGTCAAGGACCGTCTGGACAAGCCCGGCTCCGGCCTCTCCGGCGGTCAGCAGCAGCGTCTGTGCATCGCCCGGACCGTCGCGGTGGAGCCCGGCGTCATCCTCATGGACGAGCCCTGCTCCGCGCTGGACCCCATCTCCACGCTCGCCGTCGAGGACCTCATCAACGAGCTCAAGGAGAACTACACAGTCGTCATCGTCACCCACAACATGCAGCAGGCCGCGCGCGTGGCGGACAAGACCGCGTTCTTCAACATCCAGGGCACCGGCAAGCCCGGCAAGCTGA
This sequence comes from Brevibacterium sp., assembly GCF_022712115.1. GTDB lineage: Bacteria > Actinomycetota > Actinomycetes > Actinomycetales > Brevibacteriaceae > Brevibacterium > Brevibacterium salitolerans. Next base: position 7,096 of record NZ_JALAHB010000246.1, read on the forward strand.
TCGAGTACGACGACACCAACAACATCTTCCAGAACCCGCAGAACGAGCAGACGCAGAACTACGTCTCCGGCCGCTTCGGCTGAGCAGGCTGAGCAGCGCTTCCGGATCCGGCGCTGTCACGAAAGCTCAGTTCCGGCGCCGTCACGAAAGCTCGGGATGCACGTGCAGTTGCGCGCGCATCCCGAGCTTCTGCGCACCCGGTGCCAGGGGGCAGCTGCGCGCAGGGGGCCTCAGACGCCCAGGAGCATGAGCCCGCCCGCGAACAGCGCGCCCAGCACCGCCGGCGCGGGGATGCCCAGCACCCAGATCGCGAGCACCGGCGTGAGGAAGCGGCCGCGGATCACACCGGGGCGTCCTGCGAACTGGGTGCCCAGATTGGACCCCACCACCGTGTAGACGAGCGAGACCGGCACGCTCACCGTGAGCGCGGACACGAGGAGCGCGACGCTGGACACCCCGTCCGCGATGGCCGACTTGAACGGATCCAGCAGCGCGATCCGGCGGCTCACCGTCCGGGCCACGCGCCAGCCGGAGACCAGCGTGCCCACCGCCAGCGCAGTCGCCACGAGGATGCGCACCTCCCAGGTGACCTCGAACGGGTCCCCGTCGGTGAACCGCGCGCCCTGGTAGGCGACGATCGCGAGCATGAGGATGGCACACGACTTCTGCGCGTCCTGGATCCCGTGACCCAGCGAGAGCAGCCCGGTGAAGACCGCACCGGCCGCCCGCGAACGCCGGAAGAGGGGCTTGGGCGCGGACCCTGCGGCGAGACGCGACAGCACCGCCGTGCACAGCGCACTGATCCCCATGACGATGATGGGGACCGTCAGCAGCGGCACGACGAGGCGCAGCATGAGACTCGCGAGGTCCGCGTGCGCGCCGTAGGCCAGGCCGGACCCCAGCACGCCGCCCACCAGGCTGTACGTGGAGGAGACGGGGATCGCCACGACGTAGGTGACGATCCCCCAGAGCGTCGCGGCGGCCATGCCGGCGAGCAGGATGGAGAGCAGATCGCCGGGCTGGTGCGGGAACTCGATGATGTTCTCCGCGACCGTCACGGCGATGCCCAGTCCCAGCAGAGCGCCCACGAAGTTGAAGACCGCGGCGAGCGTCATGGCGATGCGCGGGGTGAGCGCACGGGACACGACGGCGTTGCCCACCGTCACCCCGGCGTCGTGGAAGCCGTTGACGAAGGCGAACGCCACCGTCACCACGACGACGAGCGCGAACAGGATCTCCATCAGCACCGCAGCTCCCGCGCGCTGCCGACGACCCGCACAGCGGGAGCGGTCCGCAGACTCATGACTCCCGCACTGCGATCTCCGCGACGACCTCGCTCACGGCGCGGAACGAACGCACGGCCTCGTAGAACGCGAAGCCCAGCTGGGTCGCCGCCGCCACGTGCACCATGCCCTTCCGCGCCGCCGGCACGGTGTCCGAGATCTGCAGGCGGAGCGCCTCCGCCCGGTGGAAGAGCCGGGTGACGGAGTCCACGTACTCCCACTGGTCCGGCTTGGACGAGATCCGCTGGAGCATGCGCTTGGTCTGGTCCGTCGCGTCGGAGAGCACCGCGAGCATCTCGAGGACGCCCACCGGGAACTCGTCGAAGGCGGAGGAGGACAGCGCGAAGGCCACAGAGTCGAGGCGATGGACGGCCTGGCACAGCTCCGAGGCCAGCCGGTAGAGGCTGTCGCGGTCGAAGGGGGTCGCGTAGTTCTCCCGGAGCGCCCGGACCACCGCCGAGGCCGCCCCGTCAGCGCTGTCGCAGACCTCTGCGAGCCGCTCGGCGGCTGCGCGACGCTGCTCGACGGGGATGCCGGAGAGCTCCGCGAGGATGAGGCTGCCGTCCTGGAGGGAATCCGCGAGTGCGCCGAACTGTGTGAAGAACACCGCTTGCCTGGACGGACGACGCAGTCTCACTCCCGCTCCGATCTGAACCGTTCCGACGGTGATGTGTGTGAGGTGGGTGCCGGGCCGAGAGCGCCTCTCGGCGGTAGGCCGCTCGAAGCGGCTGATGTTGGAGCCCGGGGCTTCGAAACCCGACACCCGTGCGGGCCGGAGCCCGCGCATCCATCGTACCGCTCACGGCCGTTGCACGTCAGCTCCGGTGCACCAGCTCACAGAGTGCCCGCGCGGTGCGCCCGGGAGGCGTGCACCAGGTCCGAGGCGAGCTCCTCGAACGCCCGGGCCGAACCCTCGCCGCGTCCTCCGGGTCTCCCGCCGCGGCTCACCGGCTCGTCCTCGGGATCCTCCCCCTC
>NZ_JALAHB010000022.1 GCF_022712115.1 Brevibacterium sp.
GCGCACCCTGATGCAGCTGCGCCTGTGCCCGGGCCGCGGCGATCGACCAGGGCGAGTCGCCCTGTCCCCAGGCCACGGAGGCGGAGCGCTCGCGGAAGAAGGCGAGGTCGTCGTCGCTCACCACCCGGCTCAGCTGGGTGTGCACCAGCACGGTGCTGAAGCCGCTGCGCTCCGTGAGCACCACCTCGTCGGCGAGTCCGTGCACGTCGCTGCCGGCGCCGGAGGACGTCAGCAGCACGTCGTCGAGGAGCTCCGGCGCACCGCTGCCCGGATCCAGGCGCTGTCCCACCGCTCCCAGGAAGTCCTGGGCGCTCACCTGCGCTCCGCCCGCGCCGTCCGCGATCCGCCCCAGCAGCTCCGCCCGGGTGGCCGCGTGGCGGGGGTCCTGCAGACGGCCCATCGCCGCCTGCCACGGGGCCTCGCCCAGGCGCGGATCCACCCCGTGCTCCGTGAGCGAGCGCGTGAGCGTCGACAGCGCGGAGCCCGGGCCCACGGCCGTCTCCGCGAAGAGCCGCTGGGGATCCGCCGCCAGCTGCTGGTTGTGCAGCTGGGCGGAAGCCGCGGAGCTGCGCAGGAAGGCGCTCCACTGGGTGTCCGCCCAGCCCACGTCGAAGAGCTCGGAGCGCAGGGTGCGGGCGGTGGCGTCCACGGCGGCGGAGTCCACCACGTACTCGGCGTGCCCGGTGCTCAGCGGCAGGTCGTCGAACCGGCCGCCGTGCCCCGCGGCGGCGGCCGCGGGGCTGCCGAACGGCCGGTGCACGAAGGCACCGACGACGTCCGCCCAGCGGAGGTACTGCCCGTAGGCATCGCCCAGCCGGGTGAGGTCGCGCAGTGCGGCGGCGAGGTTGCGCTGGTCCACCGCCACGTCGTCCTGCCGCTTCTGCTCGCGGTGGATGAGGCGGAACAGCTCGGACTGCGTGCGCATGAAGGCCAGGAACGCCCCGGCGAGGGAGCCCAGCAGCGTGACGGCGAAGAGGATCCAGAACACCCACCAGGCGAAGGCGCCCCAGAAGGACAGGAGCGCGAAGAGCAGGGTGAGCGCGAGCCCGGCGAAGGCCGCGATCCGCATCCGCACGCCCAGCACCCTGTTCTGCTCCGCGACCTCCCTGGTCGTGTCCGCGTCCGGGCCCGAGGCCGTCGCCAGCCCCTGGGCGCGCTGGGCGACCTCGGCCTGCCTGCCGCGCAGGTGCTCCGCGATGACGAGCCCCACGCGGCTGACGAAGGAGGCGCGGCTGGCGAGCGTCCACTGCTCCATCTCGGAGAACTGGGCGGAGGCGTCCGCGAGCCGGGCCTGCGGGTCCGTGGCGAGCTGCTGGACCTGTGCGCCCACCTCGTCCGCACGCACCACGTCGGCCGGCTGCACCGAGACTTCGCCCAGCCTGCCGGCGACCGTGCCGCGCACCCGGAACGGCCGCTCAGGGTCCGGGGCCACGGCTTCCGGTGTGCGCACGATCGCCGGCTGTGCACCCTGGGAGGCGGCCGGCAGCTCCTGCTCGCGCTGGCGGGCGTCCACGAGGGTGAGCGAGGCGCTCACGAACGACCGCCACAGGGGTGAGAGGTCCTCGTGCACGGGCTGCCCGCCGTCGTCGAGGCGGGAGTGGAGCTGCTCCGCGGCGCTCACGGTCTCCTCCCAGCCCACGGGGCGGCCCTGCGAGTCCACGCCTCCCACCACCACGTTGTAGGCGGAGCCGCTGCCGCCCATGACCAGGTTCTGCACCGTGGAGGCGACCGTGGCCTTGGTCGAGTCGACCACGCTGCCCAGCCAGGCCGAGGGCGCGCCGCGGAGGGCGCTGAGGAGGAACGCGAAGAACATCCGCAGCGCCTGCCCGGCGGAGATCGCACGGGGCTTGGCGGGCATGTGCTGCTCCCGGTCCGCGCGGATGACCCAGCCGTGCTTGGTCCACAGATTCTGCACCTGCGCCTCGACGGCTCCGGACTCGTTCTCCGCATAGGTGGCGTGGATGCCGCCGCGATGGGGCAGCGGGTAGCCGTCGGCCACCGCGAGCACCCGCTCGCGCACCGCCGTCTCCACCGCGGAGCCGTCCAGCCGGCGGTGGAAGGACCGGGCGAGACGGGCCTTGAAGCCCGTGTGGGCGGGCTCGATCCCGTCGAGGGTGCCCTCCGGCAGCCGGTCCCACAGGCCGGCGAGCGCGGCGATCTGCGCGGCGAGATGGCGGCCCAGCTCCGCGGGTGCGGAGGTGTCGACGGGGCGCGTGCCCACGCGGGGCCCGCGCGAGTCCGAAGGGCTGAGCACCACGTCCGTCCAGCCACCGGAGGGCACGGTGTCCGCGAGGCCCACGGCCCCCGGGCCGGCGAAGGTGGCGCGCACCGCCGTCACCGGGGTGCCGCCGAACTCCTCGCCGACGATCCGGCGCAGCAGGTCGCCGGCCGCCGTGACGCCGGCGAACTCCTCCGCGGAGGCGGGCCGGTCCGCGAGCACGGCCGACAGCGCCACGACCCGGATCCGTCCGTACCGCTGCACACCGGAGAGCCCGCGCACGCTCACCCGCGTGCGCTGCCCGCGGGCGCAGAGGAAGCCGGGCACGCTGTCTGCTGTGACCGCCTGGGCGGGGACCCAGACGAAGTCGGACACGAGCCCGCCCGCCTGCCAGTCCCGCAGGGTCTCCCGGACCCCCACCAGTGAGGCGGGCGCCGTGACGAGTGTGAGAGTGCGCAGGTCCGTGCCGGTAGGTGACATCAGAACGCTCCGAACCCTTCTGGCAGTCCGGCGGTGAAGCCTCCGCCGCCGGAGCTCTCCGCTCTCTCCCTGGCGCCCTCGAGGACGCCCTGCAGGGTCTGCGTGACCTCCACGATGTCCGGGACGAGGTCGCAGAAGATGGGGGTGCCGGCGCCCGCCGCCCGGTTCTCCACCCGCACGCCCACGTGGCCGGGGGTGGAGGTGTCGAGCATGCTGGAGGCGAACCCGCCCACCGTGGACAGGAACGTCTGCGCGTTCTCGTAGCGCTGCTCCAGGGAGTCCGCGTCCGCCCGGGAGCCCGAGCCCGAGGGCGTCTGCCCGGTGCGCAGCCAGTCCGCGAGGTGGGTGAGCCCGGAGAGCGACCGCGTCTCCAGGCCGGAGGCCGGCTGCTCCTCGGAGCGGTCGTAGACCGCTCGCAGCACCTGGTACGGGCGCAGGGATCCCAGCACCGGGGACTGGTGGGCGTTCGCGATCGCCAGCAGGTAGGACTCCAGCACGGCCGGCAGCCAGTCGAAGGTCTCGCCCACGAACTGCGAGGGAGGCGTGAGGAGGGGATTGGGGAAGCTCAGCCACTGCGAGCTGCTCGCATCGAACACCTGCACCGGCCGCGTGAGGTTGTCCGGGGACGGGATCTGCAGCTGGCCGGTGAGCTGGGCGACGTACCAGCCGGAGATCATGGCTCGGCGCTCGGCCTCGCTCATGGGCAGGGAGGCCGGCAGCGTGCGCGCCCGCCGGTAGGTCCAGAAGTCCTGCCTCTGCCCGCTGGACGTCAGCTGCGACCAGCGGGTGGACACCGGGACGAGGACGCCGTCGAACGCGATGGGACTGAGGTTCCCGAAGGAGCCGAACACGTCCACGTGGGTGATGCCCGCGGCGGTCTGCCCCTGGGTGAGCGAGTTGTCGAAGATGTCCACCGTCTGCGACTCCACGGACTGCTGGGAGGTGAGCACCGCCCGCAGGCGGTCCACGAGGTCCGGGGCGGCCGCGAACGGTGCGGCGGAGAACTTGTACCGATAGGTCACCGAGCTGGCGTGGATGCGCGAGACCACGTCCGGGTGCACGCTGGACAGCGGCAGGCCGCGCGTGAGCGTCTCCCGGAACTTGGCCTCCAGGTCCGTCCTGCGCTGGGAGAGCTCGTGCGGTGCGGCGCCGTCCTTGCCCAGGATGTAGTCCTCGAGCGAGAGGCTGCAGTACTTGTCGAAGGCCTCGTTGCGGCGATTGACGAACTGCAGCGCCCGCAGGCGCAGATCGCGGGAGCCCACGTGCAGGGAGTAGCGGCCTGCGCTCGCAGTGAGCGGGTTGCCGGTGTGCGGATCGCGGGTGAACCGGGAGGGCCGCCAGCGCGCCAACTCCTCGATGAGCCCGCCCGGAGCACTGCTGCCCTCTGCGGCCGTCCACTGGCCGCTGATCACCTGGGCGGCGGCCATCCGGCGGGCGCTGTCCCATTCGATGCCCGCCGGTCCCTGCCCGCCGGAGCCCACGGCGTCCGGCAGGTGGTGTCGGTAGAGGTCCTGGAACTGCGCGGCGGGGGTGAGGAGGACCTCGTTGTGGGCCGTCGCGAAGCGGTCCGGGACCCGCTGGTCCTCGTCCGAGGGCCAGGCGGAGTAGACGTCCGTCTCCACGTTCGCCAGGCCCACGGTGCGGCTGGTCTCCGTCCGGGCGAGGTCGATGCCCTGGATGGACTCCTCCACCGTCCTCTGCAGCGGGGCGAGGAGGTCCTGCGGTGCCTCGGAGAGCACGGCGGCGAGCGCCTCGCTGGCCATGAGGTAGCTGTTGTTGCGCAGGCCGGCGAGCAGGCCCGTGAGGAGCCGCTGCTCCAGCTCCTCGCCCTGGACGATGGTGCCCTTCACCGCTGCCGCATAGCCCTCGACCTCGCTCGGCACACGGGAGACGTCCGTGGCCGGATAGCGGCTGAGCTCCGTGCACCGCGGGACCACACCCTGGCCGATGTGCGTCTGCAGCCGCTGGAGGAGCGCCCGCGCATAGGGCAGGCCGTACTGCGCGATCCCCGTGCTGATGACGGAGAGCAGCCGCGCCTCGAAGGCGCGTGCCCAGTCGTAGGCCCAGCGCTGGATGATCTCGTAGCCGCCCTGCTGGAGCTGGGCCTGCTTGGCACGCAGGTAGTTGCCCGCGCTGGCGATCCAGTTGGGACCCGTCTGGCCCTGGGCGCGCGGGAGCTCGGCACCCACCGCGTACCGGTCGATCATCTCGCGCAGCGCGGCGTCGAGGCTCTGCTCGCCCAGCGCGGAGACCACCCACGCCCCGGCCGCGCCGGTGTCGTAGGTCTGGTGCTCGGCGGGCAGGCCCAGCTCGTGGACGACGGTGGGCCACTGCGAGTCGACCAGCTTGGTGAGCTGCTGCTCCGCGCCGGCGGTGCTGCCCGGCTGCAGGTGGCCCTCGCTCAGCCGGTCCGCGGCGGTGCGGGCCAGGCGCTGCGAGGAGTAGTGGCGGTAGCGGTCGCGGCCCATGCTGAGGCTGCCGAAGCCGAAGGTGCCCCAGGAGAGCTTGTCCGCGGCCTCCACGCCCCATCCCAGGAAGCTGCGGTTGGGGGAGAGCCCGTCCTTGTTGGTGAGGTCGTAGGCGCGGAAGTCCGTGGACGCCTTGCCGGAGATCATGAGCGCGGCCAGGCCGCGCGCCAGCCCCCGGTAGAGGCCGCGCTGAGTGCCGTCGCCGAAAGTGGTGCGGTCCAGCCCCTGGTACTTGCTCACGGGGAACACGCGGGCGAACGACGGGCCTCCGGAACGGTCGACGTGCTGGCCCAGCGACTCGAGCAGGCGCACGTCGTGGTCCTCCGAGGCCGCCGACTGCGCCGCGACGATCTCCCCCAGCATGCCCAGCGCATTGGGGCGCACGCCCTCGAGCTGGTCCGGGAAGATGTCCGAGGTGTACATGTAGACGCACGTGTCGTTGACGGACACACCCTGCACCTGGCCGAGCAGGCGGCAGACGTCGAGGGCCATGGAGGCGCCGGCGCCGCCGGCCATCGAGGACACGACGAACACCATGGGATCGCCCTCCGGGTCGAACCCGCCGGACCCCGGCACCGCGTCCGCGACCTGCTTCATCTGCGCATTGGCCTCGGTGGTCTTGAGCTGGTTGACCGCACGCTGCAGACCGGAGAAGACGTCCTTGGCGCGGTTGAGGGTGATGACGCGCCCCACGCCGCGCATCTGCCCGGCCCCGTTGTGCAGGGGCGTCGTCACGGACTCCGGCCTGCGCGGGGCCCAGGTGACGAACTGGTCGAGGTCACCGGTCTGCTGCAGCTTCTGGCTCACGGAGTTGTCCAGGACGGAGTACGAGCCGGACGAGGGCGCGGTGCCGATGTAGGTGCCGCCCTGGTCCCGCACGTTGCCCACGCCGGGCACGTCGGTGTCCGGGACGACGGGCACGTCCACGTGGACGAACTGCCAGCCCGCGGGCAGCTCGGGGATCCCGTGCGGCATGAGCTCGGACTTCAGCTGGTCCATGATGCGGGCGAGCGTCTCTCCACCGGAGCCGCCGCATCCCACGACGAGGAACTTGTACATTCACTGGACCTTTCGATACGGAGCTGCGGGGGCGAAGCTGTGTGCGCGGTCGGGTCTGTGCGGACCGCTGCGGACCGCCCGGACGGGTGTGCGGCACTGCCGGGCGGGTGTGCCGCCCGGCCTCACACTGCCGGGCGCGGCAGGTGCAGGGCGAGGCCGCCGCCGAGGTGCCTGAGCGCGGATCATCGCGCTCACCTCCCGCCGCCGAAGGGCGACTGCGGACCGCCGGGAGTGCCGGGGAACCCTCCGCCGGGCCCCGGCTGGCCTCCGGATCCCGGCTGGCCTCCGGATCCCGGCTGGCCGCCCTGCCCCGGGCCGCTGCCGAACGGCGACGGGGCGCCGCCCGGCGCACCCGCGGCACCGCCGCCGGCGAACGGGTTGGGTCCGTTCCGAGGTCCCGCCGCAGCCGCGCCGAACGGGCTGGGCTCCCCGCCGGGGCCGCCCTGTCCGCCGGAGGAGGCCTCGGCGGCGGGAAGACGGTCGAGCAGGTCCGCCGCCTCCGTGGCGATCTCGTCCTCGAGCGCCTTGCGCGCCTGTGCGTCCGCGGAGCCGGAGAGGAGCACGAGGACCTCCGCAGCGTCCGCGGGCCCGCCTTCGGGCCGCAGGACCAGCCAGGTGTTGTGCACCGCCAGCGGCAGCCTCGCGGGCTGCCGGGAGGGCTGCTCCCGGCTCACGCTCGCGTAGCCGGGAGCGTCCACGACCGCCCAGCCGCTGCCGAAGGGCGAACCGCCCGTGCGCGTCCTCACCGTGACTCCCGCGGCATCGATGGAGCGCGAGCCGCGCGGATCGATCGGCACCGTGTTGCGGAGGTCCCCGGGACGGAACGCGAAGCGCGCGCCGTCGCGCTGCACCGTCCCGCCGCTCACCGTCACGGGTGCGCGGACCGCCACCAGCGGGCTGGCGGGGATGCGCGCGTTGCGCCACTTGAGGAGGTAGAGGAGTCCCAGCGGGATGCCGGGTCCCAGGACGAGCGCCACGATGAGGGTGAGCCAGAAGTTCACGGCGTTGAGCGGCTTGACGACGCTCGCGGTGAATTCGACGGTGATCGGGACGGCCTCCCCCTGACCGTCCGCGGACGCGGTCATGACGGTGAACGTGCCGTTGACGGCGCCGTTGCCCTGGGCGTCCGAGGCGAGCTCGACCTCGAGGTCCTCTCCGCCGGAGACGCAGTCCGCCTCCGCTGCGGCGGACGACTCGATGCTCACGCCCTCCATGCCCTGCGGAGCCGCGACCACGTCCGTGGAGCCGGGCTCCACCCATGCGCAGCCCTCGCCCTCAACAGGCAGCGCCGCGCTGAGGTCCACGGCACCCTCGACCTCGCCGAAATCCACGCTGCCGGGCACCGTGGGGTAGTTGAGCGGCGGCAGCACGTCCACCGGCAGGGCCACGCTCACGGGGCTCAGCACGGTGCCGGGCACCTCCTCGCCGTCCGCGTCCTCGGCGGGAGCGGTCGTGAGGTCGAGGCGGAGGCCGAGGCTGCCGCGACCGGTGGCCGTACGGCTGAGGTCCCAGGTCACAGGATTCGCCAGTTCGCTCAGCTCGGTGGTCCGGGCGAGCTCCGTCTGCCGGCCCGAGGCATCGGTGAAGACCGCGGTGAACTCGCCCGTGCCGGCGATCACCGCCGGGTCCACGGGGTCCCCGTCGCGGTCGACGACGGAGAACACGGTGTCGTCGAGGGTGTCGCCGCGGTGGAGCTCGGTCGAATCCGCCTCGGGCCAGGTGGGGCGGATGCCCGGCGTGATGTGGACGTTCGACCTGGTGGTGGCGTCCGTGCTCCCGCCCTCGTCCGCGACGAAGGCCAGCCGCCAGACTCCCACCCACGGCCCGTCGTCCCCGGCGCTGCCCACCTGGGTGCCGTCGATCCGCAGGCTCAGGCTGCGGGCGGTCTCCCAGGTGTAGGTGACGGGCGAGCCGCCGGCGTCCGCCTGCGCGTCCTGCGCGTCGTCGGCCAGCGGAACCTCCGTGCCGTCCGGTGCCACGAGCACCGCGCTGAGGTCGTCCGCGGAGGCGGTGGCGAAGACGTCCACGTCCGGAGTGGTGGAGTCGAGGACGAAGGTGTGCGCCTGATCCGTGCACATGCGCTCGGTGCAGACCCCATGCTCGCTGCTGACGGGATCGGAGCCGAGCCCGGAGATCGCGTCGAAGGCGAAGAGCAGGCTGTCGATGTCGCTCGCGAGGTGGAACTCACCGGGCACGGGGTCCGTGAGCTCGCCGCAGGTCTGACCGCCGGAGTCCTCGCCCTCCGCGATGGAGCGCATGAGGTCGAACTCCGCGCCGTCCGCGCTGCCCAGGCCCACGCCGAACATGGCGACCCGTGAGCTGCGGAGCTGGTCCGCCAGGCCGCCGGGCCGGCAGATGTCCTCTTCCGCCGCTCGTGCGGCCTCGGCCGTCCCGGCGTCCGTGCGCAGGTCCGCGTCCGGGGCGAATGCCTTGGAGTCGCCGTGCGAGCGGGCGGTGGCGGCGGTGCGCTGCTGGAAGTCGAGTTCGCCGTCGGAGAGCCAGACGAGGGCCTGGCAGCTCTGGGTGTCCGAGGACCGGTCGCGGCTGCGCTCCGCCAGCGCCTTGCGGGCCTCGTCCAGCGCGGTCCAGTAGTCCGTGTCGATGCCGGAGGTGCGGTCCGCGAGGCCGGTCACGGCACTGCGCAGCGCCTCGACGTCCGCATCCCCGTCGATCGAGGTCCAGTCCTGCACCCGGGAGTACTCGTGGCCGAACGCGCTCACCGCGACGGAGACGGAGTTCTCCCCGGCGTTGTGCGCCATCCGGTTGACGAGGTGGAGGGCGGAGGTGACGCGGGCGTTGTCCGGGTCCGTGTCCTGCAGGCTGCCGGACTCGTCGACGAGCAGCAGCACGTCCGCCTCTCCTCCCGCCGCCACGCAGGAGGAGAACTGCTGCGGGAGCGGCGGAGCACTCGCGCCCTCCGTCGAGGCGATCTCGTCCTCATCCGTGCCGGAGCCCTCGTCCGTACCGGAGCCCTCACCGCTGGAGGGCGCGGGAGCCGCCATGACCGCGGGCGGCTCCGTGGCAGGCTGATGCGCCGGGCCCCCTGCTTCCGCGGGGGAGGATACGGCTGTGGACACGGCGGCCGGGGTGGTGTCTGCGTCCACGGCGGAGGCGGGTCCGGCTGCCAGCGGCGCCGCCGTGAGGCCCAGGGCGAGGAATGCTGCGGCGACGGCGCGCAGTCCGGCCCTTCGCGCCGCGCTCACAGGCGCCCCACCCAGAACGCGGTGAGCAGCGCCGTCGCCAGCACGGCGAGGACGGTGACGGCGACGGCCGCCCAGTAGAGCGGGACGGCGGCCGGATGCGTGGCGTAGAGGGAGTCCGTGCGGCGGCGCACGTCCTCGGAGCCGTAGCGGCCCAGCAGCAGGATCGCCACCGGACCCGCGAACAGCCAGCCCACGGGGCTCGTGGGCCCCCAGGGCAGGAGCGCCACGCCCACGCCGACGACCGCCGCGACGAGTGCAGCCCAGAGCACCGCGAGCGGTGGACCGGAGACGGTCAGCTCCTTCCGCGGCACCTCGGCTCCGAAGGCGGCGGGCGCCTGAGCCTGCGGTGCCCCGGTGCCGAACGGGTCGCCGGGCGCTCCCTGCGCAGTCCCCCCTGCGGAGCCCCTCGCGACGGAGGAGCCGCCGGGAGCGCCAGTGCCCGCGGCCGGCTGTCCCTGAAGGTCCGCTCCCGGTGCGCCGAAGGGAGAGCTCCGGGGTCCCGGCTGGGCAGCGTCCCCGAACGGGCTCCCTCCGTGCTGCTGCCCGCCGTGTGCGCCCGGGTGGGCTCCGAAGGGCGAGGCCGAGGGTCCAGGCGCTCCGCGTCCCGGGCCCTGTCCGCGGTCGAAAGGTTGGGACATCAGCGCACACCTCCGGAGGAACGGTCTTCCGCACATGAGCATACGAGAAGCGGACCGGCGAGCCGGCCGACTCGCTGTGGCGAAGCTGCACCAGGGACTGCGCGCGTGCACGGGCCCGCACCGGGGCATCGGCCGGGCATCAGTACCCGCCTCCCGTGGAGAAGACGGTGACGGAGAGCAGGAGACCCAGGACGAGCGCGAGGGCGTCCACCACGCGTCCGCCGACGAAGGAGCCCGTGCCCTGCTGGGCGATCTTGGTCCGCGCGTAGGACCCCTGCCAGCCGGTGGCGGAGTACACCACCACCATCTCCCGGAGCATCCGGCCCAGACGCCAGAGCACGAACGCAGCGATCGGGACTCCCACGAACCCCAGCGGCCAGAACTCCGCTCCCTCGCCGCGCGCCGCGGTCCCGGCGAAGCCGCGCAGACAGCCTCCCACCACGAGGTACATGGCGCCGAGCGGAAGCAGCGCCTTGACGCCTGCGGCGATCCCGTCGTGCTCGCGGGCTTCGAAGACGAGGGCGGCCCCGGCTGCCGCGGCCGCGCCGAACACCACCCAGCCCAGCACCACGAAGGCGTAGAGGCCCGCGGGGATCCAGAGGAACACGACCGGCGCGGCGAAGGAGATGACGTAGAGCGTGACGAACAGGGTGCGGGTGATGGACACGAGCCGCCCGGGCGCACCGCCGGCGAAGCCCGCGGCCGGGGCGAAGCCCGCAGTCATGCGCTGCGGCGGGTCCGCGACCGGGCCGGGGACCTGCATCGACGGCCCCGAGGCGGGTGCCGCGGGGCCGGAGCCGAACGTCCCCGCCTCCTGCGGGCCGGAGCCGTGGGCGACCCCGCCGTGCGCGGCGGCATCACCCCGGTCCTGGGCGTCCGCAGCGCGCGCATCGGCGATCCGGACGCCCGTGTTGTGCGGCGTCGCGTCGTGCGGGCGGGTGTTGTGCGGCGCGGTGTTGTACTGCCCCGAGGCGGGCTCCTCCGCGCCCGGCCCGGTGGCCGAGTGCGCCGCGGACACCGTGGGCGGCGGTGGGGGCGCGGTGCCCGCCGGCCCGGTGGGAGGAAGGGAGCCGGGTGCGACCGCCTCGGGTGCGGCGACCGTGTCCCCGGAGCGTCCGGGCGCCCCGCGCCGCATGCCGGGCCCGAAGACCGCGGGGCCCGTCCCGCGGGACGGGCGCGCTCGCGGCGGCTGCGGCACTTCCGCGTCCTCCGACGCCTCCGGTCCTTCAGCGGCCACTGGTGCACTCGCCCTTCTCGACTGCCCGTCCTCGCCGGACGGCTGACTTCGTCGTGAGCGTAGCAAAGATGTGAGACACAGCACGGCGCGGTCCGTCGCACACCCACCGGCACGACTGCTCCACACCGGGCGAACCGGCAACCGCGGCCTCGGCCCGCTCAGCGACGCGGCCGGGAGGAGGACGCCCGGTCCCTGTCCGCCAGCTGCTGCAGCATCGCGTTGTACGCGCTCAGCTCCGCGTCGCCGGTGCGCGCCTCCGAACGGTCCCGGCGCCTGGCCTCGCGGGTGGAGGAGGTGAACCACTCCGCCGCGAGCAGGATGGCGACGGACAGGGTGGGCAGCTCGCCGATCCCCCAGGCGATCTCCCCGCCGGTCACCTGGTCCTCGAGGGCGGAGAAGCCCCAGCCGTGGCCCATGTTCCCGTACCACTCACCGGCGATGAGCGCCTCCCCGGACATGATCGAGATGCCGAAGAAGGCGTGGAAGGCCATCGTCACGAGGAGGACGAGCAGGCGCACGGGGTACGGGAACCGGTTCACGCCCGGGTCGATGCCGATGATCGACTGCACGAACATGTACCCGGCCAGCAGGAAGTGCACGATCATGATCTCGTGCCCTGCGTGGGTCTCCAGCGCGTAGATCATGATGCCCGAGTGGTAGAAGACCACGAGCGAACCCGCGAAGTTCACCGCCGCCACGATGGGGTGCGCCCAGAAGCGGGCGTACCGGGAGTGGACGAGCACCAGCACCCATTCGCGCAGGCCCCGGGAACCGTCCTGCCGGGGCCGCAGGGCGCGCATGAGCAGCGTGACGGGTGCGCCCATCACCATGGGCACCGGGGCGACCATCACGAGTGCCATGTGCTGGATCATGTGCCCGGAGAAGAGGACGTGGCCGTAGACGGACACGCCGCCGCTCGTGATGTAGAAGAGCACGGCCATGCCCGCGACCCAGCAGATCGTGCGGGCCGTGGACCAGCTGTCGCCCCGGACGCGCAGCCGCCGGACGGCGAGGAGGTAGAGGACGGTCGCGCCCACCGTGATGACCACCCAGATGGGGTCCACCCGCCACTCCGTGAAGTAGTTCCCCCAGTCCGGGGGCGGCGGCAGCGGCTCGCCGGTGAGGAGCTCCGCCGCGGTGGGCTCCGCGGGCGGCTCGTCCGGGACCGGAGGAGCGGTGCGGGAGAGGACCACCCCGAGACCGCTCACCGCGCCGAACACGGCGGCCTCCACGAGCACCAGCCGCCAGAACAGGGCGGAGGCCCCGCGCCCGGCAGCGGGTCCGGAAGAGACACCGCTGCCGGCGAGGCCGCCGATGACGGACCTCCGGTGCATCCACCCGATCAGCCCCAGCAGCAGGGTGAGCGCGAGCTTGGCCAGCAGCACCCGGCCGTAGGGCGTGCCCCACCAGTCGCTCAGGCTGCGCACGCGCAGGCTGCCGTTGGTGAAGCCCGAGTACATGACGAGCAGGAACGCGATGAGAGCCAGCGTGGAATAGCGGCTCACGAGTGTGCCCAGGTCAGGGCGGCGGGTGAGGCCCGGTGCCAGCAGTGCCAGGGAGAGGAGGCCGCCGGCCCAGAGCACCACGCCCACCAGATGGACCGCGAGGCTGCCCACGGCCTGGGTGTGGCCGGAGGCCTCGGCGGAGTGGCCCAGCAGCGCGAGCAGGCCGATGGGCACCAGTGAGGCCGCGAGCGCGACAGCGACGCCGGCGAAGGAGCGGAAGGCGAACACACAGAGGTTCGCGACGGCCGCGAGCGCGGTGATCCCCAGCCACAGACGACCCAGATCGATCGCCGTGATGAAGGACCAGAGCTGCGCGGAGAAGTCCCCCGCATAGGCCTGCGCACCGGCGGTGTCCACGTAGGTGAAGACGAGGACCGCCACGCTGGACACCGTGAGCACGGAGGAGGCGACCTGGCCGATCGTGAGCAGGCGCAGCCAGTCCGGGTCGACATCGCCCCGGCGTCCCTGCGTGCGCGGGAGCACTCCGACGGCCAGCACCAGCGCACCGATCGTCAGCGTGAGCGCGGTGTTGAAGAGGAACTTGGCGGTGGGCAGACCCCACCTGCCCAGCGGGCCGGAGTCGCCCACGACGGTGGGCGCGGCGGCGCCGGTGAGGACGAGAGCCAGTGAGCCGAGGACCACCCCGGCCAGCAGATAGAGCGGAAGCGCGGAGGACTGCGTGAGCCGGGCGGTGCGTGCGGGGCCGTCGGGGCGCGCCGCCTCACCGCCGGTGCGAGGGCCGGCGTTGCCGCCGGTGCGGGAACCCTCCGTCACAGGCGGCGGTCGTTGAGAGCCGGGAAGCCGCTGCGGCGTGCGCGGATCGACTCGAGGTCGAGTTCGGCGGTGAGGATCGTCTCCGCGGCTCCCGCCTGTGCGAGGACATCGCCGGAGGCGTCGATGATCGCCGAACGGCCGCCCATCTGGGTCCGGGCGTGATAGCCGGCGGTGTTCACCGCGACCACGGCGCAGAAGTCCTCCGCCGCACGCGCGCGGGCCAGCAGGCTCCAGTGGTCCACGCGGGGCGCCGGCCACGCGGCGGGGACCACGAAGATCTCCGCTCCGGCGTCGAGCAGACCGCGGAAGAGCTCGGGGAAGCGCAGGTCGTAGCAGGTGGCGAGGCCCAGGCGGACGGTGCGGCCGTCCGCCTCGATGTCCGCAGTGACGAGCTCCTCACCGGGAGCGAGGAGCTTGGGCTCGCCGCTGCCGAACCCGAATCGGTGGATCTTGCGGTAGCGGGCGCACACCTCGCCGTCCGGGCCGATGAGGACGGAGGTGTTCCAGAGGCCGCGTTCGGAGTCCGGCAGCTCCGGCAGGCGCGTGACGTCGTGGTCCACCGCGGCGAGGCGGGTCAGCGCCTCCGGGGTCGCCTCGATGATCGAGCCCATGTGGAGGAAGCTCCCGGCGGCGCGCGCAGCGTCCTGCATGGCGCGGACGGTGGGCCCTTCGAGCGTCTCCGCGCGGGCACCCCAGTTCCTGTATCCGAAGCCGCTGGGCTGCCAGAGCTCCGGCAGGACGATGAGGTCGCTGCGGTCCTGAGTGGCGACGAGGGCGGCCGCGCGGTCGACGCGCTCCGCAGGGGACTCCGCGTCCCCGTATCCGAGCTGGATGGCTGAGATGCGCATGCACCCCAGGATACGTGCCGTGTCCGGGCATGCGAAAAGCCCGAGCAGGACCTGCGCCGTGCCCCTCCACGTGGTCTGCGGCATCCGGGCATGCGAAAGGCGCCTGTACCCGCCTCCGGGTACAGGCGCCTCACTCAGCGCGAAGGATTCACTTCGAGGGCGAGCCTGCGGCCGCCTTCAGCTTGGAACCTGCCGAGAGCTTCACCGAGTAGCCGGCGGGGATCTCGATCTCAGCACCGGTCTGCGGGTTGCGGCCCTTGCGAGCGGCGCGCTCGGTGCGCTCCACGGAGAGCCAGCCGGGGACGGTCAGCTTCTCACCGGAGGCGACGGCCTCGGAGAAGGACTCGAAGACGCCGTCGAGGACGTCGGAGACCTGCTTCTGCGTGAGACCGGACTTCTCTGCGACCTCTGCGACAAGCTCGCTGCGGTTCTTTGCCATGGATGGGTCCTCCTTCAGGACGGTGTACGGCGGTCGATGCCAGTGGGGAGAATTCCGACTGGTGCTGAAACTACCAGACCCTCCCCCGCACCTCAGGGGTGCGGGGCCGGAATCCTCAGGAGATCACCAGCTGGACTTGGTGATGCCGGGCAGCTCGCCGTTGTGCGCCATCTGGCGGAAGCGCACGCGGGAGAGACCGAACTTGCGGAGGTACCCGCGCGGACGACCGTCGACCTGGTCGCGGTTGCGCAGGCGGACCGGCGAGGCGTTGCGGGGGAGCTTCTGGAGCGCCAGACGCGCCTCCTCACGCTGCTCGTCCGTGCTGTCCGGGTGGACGAGCTGACGCTTGAGCTCGACACGACGCTCCGCGAAGCGCTCGACGAGTGCCTGACGCTGCTTCTCGCGTGCGATCTTTGACTTCTTGGCCATGTGCGCTCAGCGCTCCTCTCGGAAATCGACGTGCTTGCGGATCTTCGGGTCGTACTTCTTCAGCACGATGCGATCCGGGTTGTTGCGGCGGTTCTTGCGGGTCACGTAGGTGTACCCGGTGCCGGCAGTCGACTTGAGCTTGATGATCGGGCGGATGTCCTGTGCCTTGGCCATCAGAGCTTCACTCCCTTGGCGATGAGTTCTGTCACGACTGCGTCGATGCCGCGTGCGTCGATGACCTTGATGCCCTTGGCGGACAGCGTGAGGGTCACGTTGCGACGGAGCGAAGGAACGTAGTAGCGCTTCTTCTGGATGTTGGGGTCGAAACGGCGCTTGGTGCGACGGTTCGAGTGGGACACATTGTGTCCGAAGCCGGGAGTGGTCCCGGTCACCTGGCAGACGGCTGCCATAGCTTCCTCCAGTTCAACAGTTGGTGGTGCTGAGGCCCTCAGCACCGCGTGGACCGCGCACGGTCCCCGCGGCTCGCGAACCTCCACACCGCAGACATCAGCACAGCTGTCACCGGGTGCGGCTCCTGCGTGATGCAGACGCTCACGCCTGCGGAGCCGGCGATCGGTGATGTGGATGCACCCCGGTGCGGGTGTGCGGACGCACTCCGCCGGGCGACGGGTGCGCGATGTCTCACCAGCGCTGAAGACGAAGCCTGTGAGAGAGGGGCCAGTCATAGATGCAGCGCTCAATGAGCACGTGCAGCGCGTCCGGCGATCGGCTCCGCTCCTCCTGCTGCGTGGATTCCACGCGGACCGGCGGTCCGGAGCCGTGTCGTCAGTGCGCACTGCGATCACAACAGTCCACGATTCTATTGCGCCCGGCGCGCTCGCGGCAAGTCGGCGGGCCACGACACGCCTCACATCCCGCACCGGCCCGCTGTCACCGGCCCGGCGCCGGCCGGCTCCGGCTCACCCCTCGCGCCCCGCTCCGCACGCCCGCTCCGCGCTCCGGTTCAGCGCGGCGAACGGCCCCTGCCCGGCTCCGTCGACCCGCGGTGCGTCCGTGTTGCCGCTCACTCCCCTCCGTGCAAAAGTGAGTACATGGACAGCCAGTGCAGCCCTTCGCGCCCCTGTGGGGTCAGGACGGTGAACCCATGAGCACCCCCGGTGGCTCCGAGCCCTCGCGCCCACGCATCAGGAAGGCGCACAGCGACCACACGGCATTCAGCTCACCGGTCACCGGCAGCGCGGGTGGCGGGACCGGTGCGGGCGGAGCCGCGGGGGCCGGCGCGGGCAGCGCCTCGGGGACGACCGGCGTCGCGGACCGGCCCGTCACCTCTCACGACGGCTCGCCCATCCACTTCTCCGATCCCGGCGGCGCCGGATACTGGTATGACGCGAACGCCGTGCTCCGCTATCGCGGTCCGGACGGCGCCGAGCACTTCCTGCGCAACGACCAGGAGTACCTGCCCCTGCACGAACTCACGGACGCCGACCGGCAGGCGGCAGCAGCGGCCGGCGTCCCCGCCGCGGCCCGGCAGTCTCTACCGCCCACCTTCTCCGTGGGCCGACCCGTCACCGGCGCGCAGGCCGCGGTGGGAACCGCGGGGGCGGCCTCGGCGGCGGAGGACCGCTCCACCTACTACGAGTACATCGCACACCACTCCGGCGAGAGCCCCGCGGTGCAGGCGCCTCTCGCCACGGGCCAGGCAGGGGCCTTCCCCGCCGCGGGCGCGGCCGGCGCAGGCGCGGCGGGCTTCCCACCGGGCGGTGCCGGCCAGAACCAGGCCGGGGAGGGCGGCTCCAGGAGGAAGGGGCTCATCTGGGGCTTCGTGGGGTTCGGCATCGTGCTGGTGCTGGCCGCCGTCATCAGCCTCGGCGTGCTGAATGGCCAGCGCGGCACCAAGCCCACGGAGATCGACCCCCCGGTGGCACAGGAGACCGAGGACTCCGACGGTTCCGCACAGCCGGACGAGCCGTCCGCGGAACCGTCCACTCCCCCACCCTCACCGGCGGAACAGCTCGAGTCCTACGCGGAGGAGGGCACCCGCACCGCGGAGGGCGAGCTCGCGGAGACCTGGGTCGTCCAGCTCAGCGCCAAGAAGCCCGGGCTCGAGGCCAACGGGAAGACCTGGTCCGAAGAGGACATCCTCGAGGAGTTCGAGGAGAACAAGCGGCGCTACCCGGACGCGGTCCTGCTCTGGAGCGGCGACTGGCAGAGCTTCAAGATGGGCGACTTCTGGATCACGGTCCTCGCGGAGCCCTATTCGGATCCCGAGGACGCCCTGGCCGAGTGCACGAATCTGGGCATCGACCGCGACAACTGCTACGCGAAGAAGCTCTCGAAGGTCTCCGGGCCGGAGAAGACCACCCGCCTCAACGACTGAGCACAGCCCACACACAAGTGACGTCTGCGTAGCGGCCGCTCTGCACGGCCGCTACGCAGCCGTCACTTCGTGGGGGGCGACCTCAGGGAGCCTGGGTTCGCGCGGGTTCGCGCCCCGGAGCCTCCATTCAGCTGAGGAGGTGCGTGGGGTCCTCCAGGGCGTTCGCCACGTCGCGGAGGAACTTCGAGATCGTCTCGCCGTCCACCACGCGGTGGTCCGCGGAGACGGTGACGGTCATGACCTCGCGCGGGACGATCTCGTCGTCCACCACCCACGGCTTCTTCACGACGCGCCCCACGGCGACGATCGCAGTCTCTCCGGGGTTGATGATCGGCGTTCCCCAGTCCACGCCGAACACGCCCACGTTCGTCACCGTGATGGTGCCGCCTGCCTGCGCCGCCGGAGTGGTGCGGCCGGAGCGGGCGGTCTCCACGAGTGCGTTCAGCTCCCGCGCCAGGCCCTCCAGGCCCAGCGTGTGCGCCTCCTTGATGTTGGGCACGATGAGCCCGCGCGGAGTGGCCGCGGCGATGCCGAGGTTCACGTAGTTCCGCACCGTGATCGTCTCGCCGTCCAGCCGCGCATTCATGTACGGGTGCCGTCGCGCGGCCCAGGCCACGGCCTTCGCGACGATGAGCAGCGGGGAGACCCGCACGTCCTCGCCCAGCCGCCTGCCGGACTTGAGCCTGCGAACCAGGTCCATCATGCCGGTGACGTCGACCTCGACGCCCTCGGTGACGTGCGGAGCGGTGAAGGCGGAGTTCACCATCGCGTTCGCCATCGCCTTCTGCACGCCCTTGAGCGGCACCTGCTCCTCGCGCTGCACCGCCTGCGCACCAGAACCCTCGCCGAGGCCGGCCCCGGCGGACTGCCCCGCTGCGGCGGGCACGCCGGCGGCCGCGGCCTGAGCGGATCCGGCCTGCGCGGATCCGGACTGCGCGGCAGCGGTCTGACCGGCGGCAGCCGTAAGCCCCGCGCCGCCGGACTCCGCGAACGCCCGCAGGTCCGCGCGGGTGACCTCCCCGCGCTCACCCGTGGCGGGCACCTGTGAGAGGTCCACGCCGAGGTCCTTGGCGAGCTTGCGCACGGGAGGCTTGGCGAGCGGACGGACACCGCCGCCCGTTCCGGACGAGGCGCTCGGCCGACTGCCGGAGGACTGCGGGGCGTCATGAGACTGCGCCGCGCCGTGAGACTGTGCAGCACCGGGGGACTGAGCCGCACCCGCGGCCTGCCCGCCCACGCCCGCGGGCTTCTTGCGCGGACGGCGCTTGGAGGAGCTCGCCACCGCACCGTAGCCCACGAGCGTGGCACCGGAGGCACCGTCCTCGGCCGCATCGGCGTCCGAGGACCCCGCACCGGAGCCGCTCGCCTCGGAGCCGCCGCTGGCAGGGCCTTCACCCGCCTCGGCCGCAGGCACGTCCGAGCCGCCGGCGGTGCCCTGGGTGTCCACGTCCGCGCCGAAGCGGACGAGCGGCCTGCCCACCTCGACCGTGTCGCCCTCAGCGGCGAACAGCTCCGCGATGACGCCGGCCTGGGGGCTGGGAAGTTCGACGAGGGACTTCGCGGTCTCGATCTCGACGAGGATCTGGTTGACGGTCACGGTGTCGCCCTCGGCGACCTTCCACGCGACGATGTCCGCTTCAGTGAGACCCTCCCCGGGATCGGGGAGGAGGAAGACGTCTGACATGGGGTCCTTTCAGCAGTCCAGGGCGCGGTCGACGGCGTCGAGGATGCGGTCGAGGTCCGGCAGATAGTGGCTCTCCAGCTTGGACGGCGGATACGGGGCGTGGAACCCGCCCACACGCAGCACCGGCGCCTCGAGGTGGAAGAAGCAGCGTTCCGTGATGCGGGCGGCGATCTCCGCGCCCAGCCCCAGGAACACCGGGGCCTCGTGGGCGACCACGAGCCTGCCCGTGCGCCTGACGGAGGCCTCGATGGTGTCGAAGTCGAGCGGGCTGATGCTGCGCAGGTCGATGACCTCGACGCTCGCGCCCTCCTCCGCCTTCGCCGCGGCGACGTCCAGCGCGGTGGGGACCAGCGGGCCGTAGGCCAGCAGGGTGAGGTCCGTGCCCGGGCGCACGATCTGCGCGGTCCCGCCGGCCGGGCCGCGCTGCGCGGTGTCGACCTCGCCCTTCATCCAGTAGCGGCGTTTGGGCTCGAAGAACATCACCGGGTCCGCGGACCGGATCGCCTCCTGGATCATCCAGTAGGCGTCGTGCGCGGTCGACGGCGTCATGAGCCGCAGGCCCGCGTGGTGGGCGAAGACGGCCTCGGGGCTCTCCGAATGGTGCTCCGGCGAGCCGATGCCGCCGCCGTAGGGGACCCGGATGACGAGTGGGATGTTCTCCTGGCCGTGCGTACGCGCGTTGAGCTTCGCCACCTGGGTGACGATCTGGTCGTAGGCGGGGAAGATGAAGGCGTCGAACTGGATCTCGATGACCGGACGGTACCCGCGGACGGCCATGCCCACCGAGGTGCCGACGATGCCGGACTCCGCGAGCGGGGCGTCGATGACGCGGCGTTCCCCGAAGTCCTTCTGCAGGCCCTCCGTCACACGGAAGACCCCTCCGAGCTTGCCGATGTCCTCACCGATGAGCACGACCTTCGGGTCGTCCTCCATCGCCTTGCGCAGACCCGCCGTGATGGCCTTGGCCAGCGGCATCTTCTCCACGGCGGTGCTCTGTTCAGCTGCTGTGACGGTCACGCGGCTCACGCCCTCCCGTCGGCATCGGCGAACGAGTCCAGGTAGGCGAGATACTCCTCGCGCTCGGCCTCGACGAGGGAGTGCGGCTCGCGGTAGACGTGCGCGAACAGCTGCTCCGCGTCCGGCGCCTCCATCTCCACGCAGGCGGTCCGGATGCGCGCGGCGAGCTGATCCGCCTCCGCGTCCACCGAGGCGAACTCCTGACTGCTCGCACCCTCCTTCATGAGGTGCAGGCGGAGGCGGGCGATCGGGTCCTTCGCGGCCCAGGCCTCGGTCTCCGCATCGCTGCGGTAGCGGGTGGGATCGTCCGCCGTGGTGTGGGCGCCCATGCGGTAGGTGAACGCCTCGATGAGCATGGGGCCGTTGCCGGAGCGGATCGAGTCCGCACTCGCACGGGCCACCGCGTAGGAGGCGAGGACGTCGTTGCCGTCCACCCGGATGCCCGGCACGCCGAACCCGCGGCCGCGGGTGAACAACGGGGCCGGCGTCTGGACGCTGGTGGGCTCGGAGATGGCCCACTGGTTGTTCTGGCAGTAGAAGAGCACGGGTGCGTTGAAGGCCCCGGCGAAGGTGAGTCCCTCGGACACGTCGCCCTGAGAGGAGGCGCCGTCACCGAAGCAGGCGACCGCGATCGAGTCGCGCTCGAGGTCTCCCGTGCCCACGTCGCCGTCCATCTGGATGCCCATGCCGTAGCCGGTCGCGTGCAGCACCTGGGAGCCGATCACGATGGTGTAGGTGTGGAAGCGCTTCTCCTGCGGATCCCAGCCGCCGTGCGTCTGGCCGCGGTACATCCCCAGCAACTGGACGGGGTCGATCCCGCGCGTCCAGGCCACACCGTGCTCGCGGTAGGTGGGGAAGACGAAGTCCTGCGGCCGCAGCGCACGGCCCAGCCCGATCTGTGCGGCCTCCTGGCCCTTGAGCGGCGCCCAGAGACCCAGCTGGCCCTGACGCTGCAGGGCATTGCCCTCCGTGTCGATGCGGCGGACGAGCACCATGTCACGGTAGAAGCCGAAGAGGTCCTCCGTGCTGAGCTCCGCGGCGAAGGCGTCGTACTCTCCGGAGCTGACTCGCTCCCCTTCCGGGGTGAGCATCTGGATCATGCGCGGATCTACCTGCCTCTTCGCAGCCGATCCCGCAGTAAGGTCGGATGTCATCGTGTTCTCCTCATCAGCGCGTACGCGTCCGGGTGCGGACACGAACCGTCGGATGGCGGGATCCCCACGGATCTGCGGTGACCCCTCGTGATGTGTTTCACATTGTGGTCACACAATACCCTCACGTCCGGACCGTGCCAAACTGCCCGCCCCCATCGGCCCCGTGGACCTGCGCCGGGGGCTGCCACGATCCCGCCGCGAGGGCCCGCCTTCTCGTCTGCCGCCGACGCTAGGCCCCTCACACAGGCACCTGGAGGGTCCGCACAGACGAGCGCGGACACGGGTTGGGCTCAGCACAATAGCTCCGACGTCATAGTTTCACGTCCGAGTATTCGCAGGTGAGAGGGCATCCGGGGCGCCGGCGAGCCCCGCCGGGAGCACAGGCGAACGCACGCCGAGGCCGCAGAAAGGCCGTGTGCGCACACGTGCCGATCCTGCGGGAGGGCACCCGGTCACACACACCCCGAGGCCGCAGCGGCGTGCGCTGCGGCCTCGGCGGGAGGGCGCCCGGTCCGCTCGCACTCGAGCGGAGGACGCGCTCGGACCAGGCCCTCCGCCGCCGACGGGCCCGCCCTCAGTCGAGCGGCGTGACGGCCGCCTGGAGGGAGACCTTGTGGGGGTCCACCATGATCTCCACGAGCAGGGGGAGCCCGGCCTCGGCGGCGGTCTTCCCGGCGGCGAGCGCGGCAGTCGCCTCCCGCACCCGTTCCGCGGCGGCCTGCAGCTCCTCACGGCCGGTCACCTTCACGGACTGCGCGCCCAGGCCCTGTGCGACCGCGGCGAAGGACGACCAGGGGATGAACGAGGTCTCCGCCCTGGAGCCCACCCCCTTGAGCTTGTAGTACTCCGCGCCGTAGCACTCGTCGTTGAGGACGACGGCGATGAGCGGCAGACCGTGGCGGACGGCGGTGTTGACCTCGATGAGGCCCTGCATGGCACCGCCGTCGCCGGCCCACACCAGGGTGGGCACGTCCGCCCGCGCCGCCGCCGCGCCGATCCCCGTGGCCAGTCCCAGACCGATCGCACCGAAGTAGCCGGCGTAGGCCCAGCGGCTGGGATCCACCGTGGTGTGCGGCCAGACGGACTTGCTGAAGCGGCCCACGTCGGAGACCTGCTGCGCACGCACGCCCACGGCCCCGGACAGGGTGAGCGCGGCCTCGCGCATGTCCACGAAGCCGTCGCCGGTGTGCGGACGGAAGAGGTCCTTGGCCTCGCGGCCGGGGCGGGCGAGCAGCGCGTTCAGCGCTGCGGACGGGCCGTCCTTCTCCATCTCCGCCTCCCGGACCATGTCCAGGAGGGCCTGCGCCGTGGCCCGCGCATCGCCCACCACGCCCAGGCCGATGGGACCGTACTTGCCCAGCGCATCCGGATCGATGTCGTTCTGGATGACGTGCTTGCCCTTCAGCAGCTCGTAGTCGTCCGTCTGCCAGTTGTTAAGCGAGGCGCCGAAGGACATGACGACGTCCGCACTGCCCATGTGCTCGTAGGCCGCCGGGGTGGAGAGGTTGCCGTGGATGCCGAGGTTGTCCGGCTCCCCCAGGAACAGGTCCTTCGCCGCGAGCGAGGTGAGAACGGGAGCGCCGATGGCACGGGCGAGGGCGAGGATCGCCTCACGCGCACCCGCCCGCACCGCCCCCAGACCGGCGAGCAGGAACGGGCGCCGGGCACCCAGCAGTGCGCCCAGGGCATCGTCGAGCACCTCGGGGTCCGGAGCGATCGCCTGGCGGGGCAGGCCGGCGCGCACCGGCTCACGGTCCTCGGTCTCCTGCCCGATGAGGGGGAAGGGGATGTCGAGCAGCACCGGCTGATGGGTGGACGTCGTGTGGACGAACGCCTTGGCCATCGTCTCCACGAGGCCGTCCGCGGTCAGCACGCGCTCGTAGCGGGCGCCGGCCAGCCGCGCGAAGCCCTCCGTGTCCGCGTACTGGAAGTGCTCGTTGCTCGCGGGCGTCTCACCGGAGAGGAGGACGAGCGGCGTCTTGGCGCGCACCGCCTCCGTGAGCGCGGTGAGGGTGTTGGTGAGCGCGGGCCCGAAGGTCACCGTCGCCACGCCGGGTCTTCCCGTCATGCGCGCCCAGCCGTCCGCCATGGACACGCTTCCGCCCTCCAGCGCCGCGGCGACGTAGTTGCCCTCGTGACGCTCGATGAATGCGCCGAGGTAGGCGAGGTTGGCGTCCCCCATGAGGCCGAACACCGGGTCACCCCCGCGCTCCCTCGCCAGGAACGAGGCGACGACTTCATATACCTTCATGTGGGCTCCTCCGGTTCGCACGTCGATGTGTGAGGCGGCCGCGCCGCCGCGTCCAGTATTCCGAGAGGCGCGCATGTTTGTCGAACGTCCGTCAAGTATCCGGGGGCGCGCATGCATGCGGAGAGGATGAGCACCGCCGGCGCAGGTCCTCCTGCGCCGCACGGGCCGCCTCGTGCTGCGGGCGCTCCCAGACCGGCTCTCACCGGCGCCGGCCCTCGAAGTCGCGCGTGCTCTCGAGTTCACCGGAGAAGAACCCCGCATTGCGCTCCTGCCATCCGCGCAGCGCGGGCTCCCCGCCGGCCTCCAGGTCCTCGAGCGTGGCGGCATAGAGCTCCCCGCCGTGGGCGTGGAGAGGTGCGGCCATCCGGGCGTCGATCTCCGCCTGACTCCGGCCGGCCTCCTCCATCCGCTCCCGCTGCATGGTCTCGTCGAGGTCCACTCTCACCGTCGTCCACTCCGCCCGGTCCGGGTTCGCGGCACCGTCGAGGAGGGGCACGAGATCCTGCCGGTGCTCCACGGAGAGCGCGTCCACCTCCGCCGGCAGATCGAAGTCGCCCACCGGTGAGCCCACCGTGAGCAGGGCGCTCACGTCGTACTCCTCACGGAACTCCTGGTCCTCCAGCAGGGACGCGGCGATGATCCCTCCCTGCGAATAGCCCACCATCATCACCTGCTCGCCCCGGGGCACCCCCGCACGGCGCATCGCCTCCCGCACTGTGGTGTGCTGGGAGGACCGCCTGCCCGAGGCCGCCTCCAGATTGGAGGTCATGTCCGAGGTCGCGTGCCCGGGCCGCAGCGCCCCCGAGGTCGTGGCGGGCACGTACACGATCCAGCGTGAGGCTCCGCCGCCGGCGCGGATCTGCTCCACGCGCACCTGCCCGTTGTCCAGGCCGCGGGAGCGCGCCCACTGCCGCTGCCACAGAGCTGCGACGCCGGCGGGTGCGGAGGCATGATGCGGGGTCGCGGCCGCATCCTCGGCCAGCTCGCGGACGTCGACGGGGGCCGGTGTGTGCCAGGGCCGCAGAGGCTGGTCGCCGAAGAGGCCCCACCGGCTCAGCCCCACGAGCAACAGGCCGGTGAGCGTCTGCGAGTCCTGCGGCAGGAGCTCCGTGTGCACCGGCAGGTGGGAGGCACCCGGCGGATGCCCGAGCAGGCCCGCGACGAAGCCGGGCAGCGCGTGCTCGACGGCCGCCTCCACCGCTGCGGGATTGTCACCGGCCCAGCGCGCGGCCTGCGTCTGTGCCGTGTCCGCCGCCTCTGCCGCCCAGCCGGTCACCGTCTCCACGCCGTGCTCCGCCAGCGCCTCGGTGTCGATGCCGAAGGCGGCGTCGATCGCGTCGACGAGGCCCACGTCCCGTGCTCCGCTCCAGGCCGCACTCCCCGCCTCCCGGCCCAGGGCGAACGCACCCGCGGTGCCGGCGACGAGGAGGACGCCCGCCGGGCTGAGGAGCAGGGCGCGAGTCGCCTGGCCCAGGACGGTGGCGGCCGCTCCGACCGCCATCTCGAAGGTCCGGGTGACGACGGTCTCCGCGGCTTCGTAGGCGTCCGCGCTGGTGCGCACCCCGGCGGCGAGCGCGCGGAGGCCGAGGTCCGCGCCCGCCGCCGAGACGTGGAACCGGGCGCAGGCCGCCTCCGCGCGCAGGCCCGTCACCGGCGCGAGTCCGAGGGCGAGCGCGGCGGGATCCAGCGCCGCCCGCACGAGATCCCCGAGCACCGATTCGAGCAGTTCCGCGGCATCGTCGATCTCGCCCGCAGCCGAGCGGAGCGACTCGAGCTGCGCACGCGTGCCCCCGGCGCCGCCCGTCACCCAGGTGCTCTGGACGGGAGCGGTCATGGTGTGCTTCCCGCGGTGCGCAGAAGATCCGGAGGCGGGCTCTCCTCCGCGACGAGCGCGAGGGCCTCTGCGAGTTCGGCTCGCAGGCGCCGTGTGAGCTCGCGGCCGCCCTCGCTGCGGCTCACCCGGAGGAGCGGCACCTCCTGCCCCCGCAGCACCCAGGCCGAGAGGAGGAGCACGGCCTGTGCCAGCCCTCCGGCCGAGGTGCCGGCGGCACATGCGCCCGCAGCGGGGAGCCCCGCTGCGGCGGGAGCGGGCGCATCGGGTGAGACGGGAACGGCAGGGGCAGAATCCGCGTCTGGAGCCGGGGCGGCGTCCGGGACGGAGGCCGCGCATGAAGGCGGGCGGAGCCCGCTCAGCAGCCGGGGGAGCTCCGAGGCCTCGCAGAATCGGAGGAGGAGCGTGCTGCGCACCGCGTCCCCTCCGTACGGCGCCCACCCCGCGAGGATGACGCCCAGCGGCTGCACCCGGCCGGGTACGGCCGCGACCGCGGTCTCCGCGACGACCACACCGGTGCGCTCCGCGGCGGGACCGCCCGCCTCGAGCAGGTGGACGGAGGTCACGAGCGCTCCGGCACCCGCCTCCGCGGCGACGTCCAGGAGAAGCCGGACATGACGGCGCTCCCCCGGCGCGGGATCCGCCTGCGCCGTCCGCTCCTCGGCAGGCCCCCGGCGCTCAGGTTCCGAGAGCTCAGGTTCCGAGAGCTCAGGTTCCGAGAGCTCAGGGCCTCGCCGCCCGTGTTCGTGCGGCTCAGGTTCGCGCCGTGCAGGAGCCCCGCCCGCAGGTGAGGCCGCAGGAGTCGGGCCGGCCCCCGCCGCGGGAAGGAGCATCTGCGGCCACGCGGCCTGCTCCGCCGGCGGCAGCTCAGCGGCATGCACGAGAACCCACGAGTCCGGCAGGTCCGCCCTCACGGCGCCGCGCTCCTCGTACGTTCCCCGCTCCTCCGTGCCGCCCCCTGGCATGCCCGGTGGACGCGTCTGGCCGCCCCGCAGCCCCCGGCTGCCCGAGCAGTCATGAGAGGTCCAGCGGCGCAGGCGGTCGGGACGGACCCGGCACGCCGGGCAGGTCCGGAGGTTCCGGCACGGAGAGCAGGTCCGGGAAGGACGACAGGTCCGGAAGCTCGGGCAGGGAGGCGGCGAGGTCCCGGAGGGCGTCCGCATGAGCACGGAGCGCCGCCTCCGCGTCCTGCGCGAGGGCGATGAGCTCCGTGAGCTCCCCGATCCTCCGGTCACAGGCGCCCCGGAAGGCCTCCCCCGCCCGTGACGACCATTCGGGAGCGGCCGCCTGTGCGCACCGCCGCGCCACCTGCTCCAGCCGTGAACGCCCCTCGGACCACGCTCCGGCCTGAGCGTCCACGCCCTCCGCCGCTCTCAGGGCCAGACCCGCCATCGCCATGCGCACTCACCTCGCTTCCCCGGTTCCTCGCACTCGGTCCTTCCGATCCTGCCGACGTGCCGCCGCCGCGCAAGGGCCCCGCGCAGTCTGTGGATGGAGAGGTCGCCGTCCCCAGAAGCGCGGACGCACCTCGGACCGGTCTCGGCGGTCCTCTGTGCCCTCGAGTGCGCACCCGCTCGAAGGCGTCCCGCTCCTTGCCGTCGCCCGGCCCCGCCGCCGCCTCACATGAGAGAATCAGGACCATGACGAACCGCGTGCACCTCGCCCAGCTGGAACCCGCCCTCGCCCTCAGCCCGCTCGACGGCCGCTACCGGGCGGACGCCTCACCGCTCATCGACCACCTCTCCGAGGCCGCGCTCAACCGCGACCGCATCCACGTCGAGGTCGAGTGGTTCATCCACCTCGCGGAGACCGGCGCCATCCGCGGCACCCGCGACCTCCTCGAGGACGAGAAGACGCAGCTGCGCGAGTGGGCGGAGTCCTTCGACGCGGAGACCATCGACCAGCTCGCCGCGTTCGAGGCCGTCACGGTGCACGACGTCAAGGCCGTGGAGTACTCCATCAAGGAGCAGCTGGAGCAGATCGGCGCGGGAGACCTCTCCGAGCTCGTCCACTTCGCCTGCACGTCCGAGGACATCAACAACCTCTCGTACGCACTCGGGATCAAGGGTGCGGTGGAGCAGGTGTGGCTGCCGGCGGCCCGCTCCCTCGTCGACACCCTCGCGGACATGGCCGAGGACCTCGCGCAGGTGCCCATGCTCTCCCACACGCACGGCCAGCCGGCCACGCCGTCCACCATGGGCAAGGAGATCGCGGTGTCCGTGCACCGGCTGCGCCGCCAGCTGGCCCGCATCGAGGCGACCGAGTACCTGGGCAAGATCAACGGCGCCACCGGCACCTACGCCGCGCACACCGTCGCCGCGCCCGGCGTGGACTGGCCGCAGATCGCCCGCGACTTCGTGGAGCGCCTGGGGCTGACCTTCAACCCGGTGACCACGCAGATCGAATCGCACGACTGGCAGGCGGAGCTCTACGCGGACGTGGCGCGGTTCAACCGCATCAGCCACAACGTCGCCACCGACTTCTGGACGTACATCTCCATGGAGTACTTCATCCAGATCCCCGTGGAGGGCGCCACCGGCTCCTCGACCATGCCGCACAAGGTCAACCCCATCCGGTTCGAGAACGCGGAGGCCAACTTCGAGCTCTCCTGCGCGCTGCTCGACTCGCTGGGCTCCACGCTCGTGACCTCGCGCATGCAGCGCGACCTCACGGACTCCACCTCGCAGCGCAACATCGGCGTGGCACTGGGGCACTCCCTGCTGGCGACGAACAACCTGGTCAAGGGGCTCACCCGCCTCAACTGCAACGAGGAGAAGCTCGCCGCGGACCTCGACCGCAACTGGGAGGTCCTGGCCGAAGCGATCCAGTCCGTCATGCGCGCGGCCTTCCTGCGCGGTGTCGAGGGCATGGACAACCCCTACGAGAAGCTCAAGGAGCTCACCCGCGGTCACCGGGTGGACGGTCCCGCGCTGCGCGAGTTCGTCGCGGGCCTCGGCCTGCCGGACGAGGACGCACAGCGCCTCGCAGAGCTCACCCCCGCCGCGTACACGGGCGTGGCCGAGGAGATCACCCTCGCCGAGGTCGCGGCCTGGCGCGAGACCCGCTGATCTCCGCGCGCCTCACCACGGAGCGCGCGCCTCACTGCGCCACACCGCCTGGCAAGACACCGCTTACGCACGTGGCCGCCCACATATATGTGGGCGGCCACGTGCATGAACGATCCCATGGGAATCCACACACCGCGAACCCACTCCGCCACACACTCATACGTGGGCGGCGGAGAGCACGAGCGGGCGGCGGCCGCCGCGGGAACCCCGCCCACGCGAGACCCGCTGACCTCAGCGCACCTCACCACGGAGCGCGTGCTCCAGCACACCTCACTGCTGAGTGCGTGCGCGCCCGCGCCTCAGCTCACGGCGATGTACTCGAGCACAGGGCGGCCGGCACTGCCGTAGCGCGGCTGGCGGTCCAGCAGTCCCACGTCCGCCATCGCCTCGAGGTAGCGCCGCGCCGTCACACGTGAAACGCCTATCTGATCCGCGGCCTCCGCGGCGGAGAGCCCCGTGTCCGTGAGGAGAGCGATGATCTGGTCCTGGACCACCTCGGGCACGCCCTTGGCCCGCTGCGGCCCGGACCCGGCCCTCATCCCCGCCACCGCGGCGTCGATCTGCGACTGGGTGACTGCCTCCGCCGCCGGGCCGCACTGTCCGTCCACCTGCCGCCGATAGGCGGCGAACGCCTCCAGCTTGGACCGGAACACCGGGAAGGTGAACGGCTTGAGGATGTAGTGCACCACGCCCAGGGAGAGCGCGTCCTGCACCACCTGCATGTCCCGCGCCGCGGTCACCGCGATGACGTCCACACCGATCTGGTGGGCGCGCAGCGTGCGCAGGAGCTGGATGCCGTGGCCGTCAGGGAGATTCATGTCGAGGAGGACCAGGTCGATCTCCTTGGCGTCCACCCCCACGATCCGGCCGGTGAGCGCGGCGAGCGCGTGCTGCGCGTTCTTGGCGAAGCCGATGAGGCGGAAGCCGTCCATCCGCTCGATGTAGTTGGCGTGCGCTCGCGCTGCGATGGTCTCGTCCTCCACGACGAGCACACCGAAGCTCCCGGCGTCCCCGGTTCCTCCATGTGTGGCTGCGACCATACCCGCACCGTAATGCGCGTTTGCCCGATTCCGCCATTCCTCCCGGTCAGAAAGACTGTTCCGGACCCGGACGATCGGCCTCCCGCGGGCCGCCGGGCCCCGCAGCCTCAGACCCCACACCGGCCGACCCCGAGGCCTCCGCCGCACCCGCCGGTCCCGCGGCCTCGGCCTCCGCGGCCTCCGGCTCCGCCTCCTGCGGCGGCGAGGCTCCGGGAACCCACACCGTGAACATCGCTCCCCGCAGCGGCGCCGGGAGGTCCGCGGCCTCGGCGTCCTCCATGAGCTCCTCCCCGGAGCCCTGCACGTCGATCGCCCCGTGCATGCGGCGGACGGCCTGCACGACGATGGACAGGCCCACCCCGCGGGGCGAGGTGGAGACCTCCCTGCCCTCCGCGGTGCTCGCCGCGACGCCGTCGTGCTTGGTCGACCAGCCGCGGTCGAACACCCTCTCGAGCGCGTCCTCGGCGATGCCCGGGCCGTCGTCGCTCACCTCGATGACGAGGCCGGAGGAGCCCCTGCCGGCGAAGCGCACCCGCACCCGCTTGCGTTCCGCGGGCACCGCGTCGGCGCTCACGGCGTCGAAGGCGTTGTCGACGAGGTTGCCCACCACCGTCACGAGATCCCTGTCGTCGGCCGTGATCGGGCCGGTGAGATCGTCCGTGTCCAGGTCCAGTTCGATCCCGGACTCACCGGCCTGCGCGAGCTTGGTGAGCAGCAGCGCGGACAGGACGGGGTGGTCGAAGCCGTCCAGCAGGTTGTCCGCTGGCCGCTCCGCCTGCGCGACCTCCCGGGTGGCGAAGCTGACGGCCTCCTCGAACTGCCCGGTCTCCATGAGGGAGACGATCATGTGCAGGCGGTTGGCGTACTCGTGCGTCTGCGCGCGCAGGGAATCGGAGAACGAGCGCACGGAGACGAGCTCGCCGATCAGCCCCTGGAGCTCGGTGTGGTCGCGCATCGTGGTCACCCAGGTCCCCGAGTCCGCGGAGGTGGGCTGCTGGTTGACGACGAGCACGCGCCGGGTGGTGTAGTGGATCTCGTCACGGGCGTAGCGGCCCTCGGAGAGCAGCTGCTCCAGGGAGACGTCGAGGTCGAGGTCCTCGAGTGCCACCGCCTCCGCGCCGGTGCGCGGCGGCAGGCCCAGCAGCTCCGCCGCCTCGTGGTTGTGGAACACGATCCCGCGCCCCCGGTCCACGAGCACGAGGCCCTCCGAGACGGCGCGGAGGACGGAGGAGTAGTACTCCAGGACCGAGCCGATCTCCTGGGTGCCGTAGTCGCCGGTGGCCCGTCGCAGTCCGCGGGACGTCACCCAGTTCGCCAGCACACCCAGGACGATGGTGAGCACGCCGAAGCCCACGATCGCCGCCAGCTGCGGCGCGAACTCGGACCGCACCGTCACCGGCGACATCCCGACCGCCACGGTGCCCAGGAACTCGCCCTCCTCCGAGGTGATGGGCGCGGTGGCGACGAGCAGGTCCACCGGCTCGTCGAGGAAGCGCACCGCCGCCTCCGTGCCGGAGAGCCGCTCCGGGCCGAGCCGGGCGAGCGCCGCGGTGAGCGCGGTGGCGCTCGCCTCGGAGGAGACGGAGGTCACGGGTGTCTCCTCCGCGCCGGCGGGTCGCCCCGAGGTCCCGCCGAGGCCGCGTCCGCGTTCCAGATAGGAGGCCGGCACCACGGCGACGGCGTCGAAGCCGTAGGCCTGCCGCTGGAAGTCGACGCGCTCGGCGACGGCGGCGTTCTCGTTGCTGCCGTGGACGAAGGCGGGCAGCGGCTCCGCGGGCCCGGCGGCGGACGCGGCATGGGCACTCTCCGCGAGCGCCGGGGCGATGACGTACCGGGCGAGGGTGGGCCCGCTCGCCACGCTCCGCGCGGAGTCCGCGAGGCGCTCCTCCGTGTGCTTGTCGTTGATCCCGCTCAGCACCAGGTAGAGGGCCGTGCACAGCAGCAGGACGATGCCCACGAGCATGATCGAGTTGGCGGCGACGATGCGCGAGGCCGCGCTCGAGGACGGCCAGCGCAGCAGCAGCCGCCGCAGACCGGTGGTCTCACGCGCCCGCGGCGGCGCTCCGGGAACGCGCCGCCGGCGCGTGGGTGTGGCACTCATCGCGATTCATTGTGCCCCACCGGCGCCGTCGCGAGGACGCGAGCGCTCGGATCAGTGCCGCGCCCGGCCCCGGAGGCGGCCGAGGCACAGGAGCAGGAGCCCGAGGACCGCCCAGCCGCTCAGCACGAGGAGCGGGAACGAGGCGTCCGCCCCGGGGAAGTAGGAGGCGTCGCGGAGCAGGCTGTTGCCCGCACCCGGCGGAAGCCACTGACCGAGGGCACCCCAGGGTGCAGGCAGGAACTCCGGCGGGAACTGGGTGCCGGCGAGCGGATTGCCGATGAGCATGAAGAGCACCGGGCCGACCGCGAAGCCGGGCCGTCCCAGCAGCGCCGCGAACCCCACGATCGCGGCGCCCATGGCCAGGAGCGCGAGTCCGAACGCACCGGCGACCGCCCAGTACTCGCCGCCGAGGAAGCCCAGCCAGCCCTGCATGATCCCTGCGAGCGCCGCCCCGCCGGCCGCCGCGTACACCAGCAGCGCGAGGACCCGGCGCCAGGCGCCGGTGACCGCCAGGGCGATGCCCACGCCGCCGATCATGCCGCCGAACACCAGCGGGAGCCCGGCGGAGGCGAGGCCTGCTCCGCGCTCATCGGTGCTGACGAGGGGCACCACGTCCGTGAGGGGGACCGTGACCTCGGGCGCCTCCGGAGCCCCGGCGGCCTGCGCGGCCGCGGCCGCCTGCTGCTGCGCCATTCCCTGCAGCTGACCGTGGAGCTGCGCCATGATCCCCGAGGTCGCCGCGCCGGCCGCCGAGGCCGTGAGCACCTCCGGCTCCTCACCGAGGACGATGCCGCCGTAGGCCGCGCGGGACTCGATCGCCTCCACGGCCGCATTCCTGTCGGGGACCTCGATGAGCTCGAGCACACCGTCCGCCTGCTCGTCGAGGGCCGCCTCCACCGGTGCCAGCGCCTCCGCCGGACCCGTGATCGCGACGGGCACGTCCTCGGGCTCCACGACGGAGGAGGGCCAGGTGAAGGCGAGCGCCACGAGACAGACGACGGCGGCGAGCAGCACTCCCAGCAGGCCGGCACGAGCCCAGTGCGTGCGCGGAGGGGCCGCGGGCACGGCGGCGGATGCGGTTTCGGACATGGCCCTCGTTCTCCTTCACGTCTGAGGCAGCGGGATCCATCGGGGGCACGCGGTCCGCGCGCTCCGCCTAAGAAAAACGAATCCTCGTTCTTTATAGTAGCCGCGGAATGCACCCGCGCACACCCCGGGGGGAGAATGAGGCCATGCCGAAAGTGAGCGATGCACACCGCGAGTCCCGTCGGGACCAGATCCTCGACGCCGCTGCGGCCTGCTTCCTGCGCAACGGGGTGCAGGCGACGACGGTCGCGGAGATCATCCGGGAGTCCGGGCTGTCCGCCGGCGCGATCTACGGCTACTTCCCCGGCAAGCAGGCACTCGCTCTGGCGGTGATGCGCCGCGAGGCGGGCGGACGGGCCGCGGAGCTCGAGGCCGAGGCCCGCGAGAACGCGCTCTCCCCCGGCCAGATCATCGCCTCCATCTCCGCCGCGTTCCTGCGGCGGCGCCCCGCGCCCGCCCTCATCGTGCAGATGTGGGGCGAGGCCGCGAGCAACCCGGACTTCGAGCAGATAGCCGCGGCCGCCTTCGAGGAGATCGGCACGATGCTGGAGCGGCACCTCTCCCGCTGGGCCCGCGAGTCACGGGGCATGGACGAGGCCGCGGCCGGGGAATGGTCGGGGCTCATGCTCCCCGTGGTGCTGTCCCTCCTGCAGGGCCTCATCCTCCAGCTGACCCTGCGGCCCGGGTTCGACCTCGACCGCTACATCGCCGGGGTCGATGAGCTGTTCCGCCGCACGGGCTGAGGCCGCCCGCCGGGGCGACGCGGATGCACGCACCGCCGCAGCCCCTCACCGGATCGCTCACCGGCCCCCACCGGGCCGCTCGCGCCGCCTCCGCCCCACGGGGCCCTGCAGCTCAGTGCCTGCAGAGCCCGCAGGAACCCGCAGCTCAGAGCCCGACGGACTCGTAGAGCGCATTCACCTCGTCGATGACGTCCTCGACCGGGCGGTCGCTCTCGTAGAGCTCCTCGATGTGCGCGCGGAACTCCGGAGCGAGGGCCTCCCAGCGCGCACGCCACTCCTCCGCCCGCTCGATCCAGTAGCCCACGCACTTGTAGGCCTCGCCCGGGAGCTTCCGCTCATGGCGCAGGTGCTTGCGCACCTCGCGGATGACCCGCGTCTCCGAGGCGAGCCAGACATAGGTGTCCTCACCGGGCGCGAGCCGCCGGAGCACGGAGAGCAGCTGACTGGGAGTGCGCCCGTTGCCGGTGCCCTCGACCCACACGTAGTCGATGTGGACCCCGGCCGGGACCTCGGCCGTGAGGCGGTTGCCCGGCTCCCGGATCTCCGCGACGACGGTGGTGGCGATCCTGCCGGCCGTGAGCTCCGCGATGCGCAGAGCGGCGGGGAGACCCGGCTCGTCCGCGGCGAGGATCTGCTTCGCGATCCCGGGCGGGGCCTCATAGAGGGGGCAGGGCGGATTCACGGCCACCACCTGCCCGGGAGACGCCTGCAGGGCCCAGGCGGCGGCGACTCCGCCGGCGTGGACGACGAAGTCGATGTCGATCTCGCCCGGCCGATGGGCGCGGACGGTGTAGGTGCGCATGGGGGCGGGCTCCACCCCCTCGGGGAAGTCCCAGCCGCGCTCCGCGATGCGGGGCATGCGCGGCTCCGCCTCCGAACCCTCGGCGAAGAACACACGGACGTACTCGTCCCCGACCCCCGTCGTCGGGTAGTCGGCGAGATCCTCTCCCCCGAAGCGCACCCGGATCATGCCGGGGCCCAGGCGCCGCGCGCCGAGCACCTCGGCACGATGGATGCGCGGAACGTAGCCTGCGGGCAGACCTGCGTACTTCGTGGACATCGCTCCCCTTCGGACCCGACACATCGCCGCCAAATGCTCAGTAGAGCCTAACCTTACCTCCCGAGCCCGGAGGCGGGAACTCCCCTCCCGCGGAGAGTGGATATATACCCCCGTGGGGTATATGCTCTCCGTACGGGCACTCCACCCGCACGGCCCGAAC
This sequence comes from Brevibacterium sp., assembly GCF_022712115.1. Lineage (GTDB taxonomy): Bacteria > Actinomycetota > Actinomycetes > Actinomycetales > Brevibacteriaceae > Brevibacterium > Brevibacterium salitolerans. The sequence continues at coordinate 34,832 of NZ_JALAHB010000022.1, forward strand.
AGAGCACGGCCCCGAACAGAAGGAGAACGCGATGACGACCACTCAGCTGACGGTGCACGGGATGACCTGCGGCCACTGCGTGAGCTCCGTGAAGGAGGAGATCGGCGAGGTTCCCGGCGTCACGGACGTCGAGGTGGAGCTGGTGGCGGGAGGGGACTCCCCCGTCACGGTGACCTCGGAGGGCCCGCTCTCCGACGACGCGCTCAGGGAGGCCGTCGCCGAGGCCGGCTACTCCCTCGCCTGACCGCACCGGGCACTGGCCGCGGGGACCGCACCGGGCACTGACCCAGAGGAGCGCACCGGGCACCGGCCCAGGGAGCGCACCGGGCCCGGCCCCGGAGGACGCGCCGGGCCCTGCACGGCATGAGCCCGGTCCCCTGCAGGGGACCGGGCTCAGCAGCCGCAGAGGACCGGCCCCGGAGGACGCGCCGCACTCGCGGGACCGGGCCCGGCTGGCGCGCGTTCTCACCGGAGGACGGGGCCGTCGATGCTCTCGGCGCTCTCCTTGCGGGAGACCACCCAGTTCATGAGCATCGCGACGCCGGAGAACGCCACGAACGCGATCACGGCGTACAGCAGCGGGAACCCCAGGCTCATGACGGCGGCCAGGCCCTCCTCCGCGAAGCGGCGGCCCGCCGTCATGATCGTGCTGACCACGAAGACGATGAGCGCGACCCAGCCGCCGATCTTCAGCGCGTCCGTGTACGGCACGCTCTTCCTGCCGGCGTGAGGGTCCTGCGAGGGCGCCTGCTGCGCCGAAGAATGCTGCGAAACCATGGTGGCCCCAGTCTACGCGCTGCCGCCGGTCGCAGCACCCTCCCGCGTCCGTCCCCGTGGCACACTGGGAGCATGAGGACGATGAGGGTGCCTTTCGCGGCGTGGGTGGCCCTGGCCGGCCTCGCGGCCGTCGCGCTGCTCCTCGCACTCGTGCCGCTCCCCGGACCGGACCGCGGCCGACGCATCGAGGCCGCGGTGACCCCGTCCTCGCCTGTCACGAGCCCGGAGGCCTCGTCGCAGCCGCAGGCGGGCCTCTTCACGCTCAACCGGATCCGGGAGCACCTCCTCGACCAGCCCCCGGGTGAGGAGGTGCGCGTGGACGCGCGCACCTCGGAGGTCCTCCTCTACTGCAGCGAATGCATCCGCCTGTCCACCTCGCTCGAGATCTCCGGGGAGCCCTTCCAGATCGCTCTCATCTCCGAACCGGGCTCCGATTCCGTCATCTCCGCCGCCGTCGTGGGCCGGAGGTCCGGAGAACCGGTGCTGAGGCTGATAGTTTCTGGTCATGAGCTCTCGCTGACCCCCGGGCGCGGCGGCACCCTCGTCGCACAGGAGTCCCAGTACGGTCCCGCGGACCAGGCCTGCTGCCCGTCCGGATGGTCCGTTCAGGTCTACCGCTACCGCAACGGCCGCTTCGAGGCCGGTCAGCAGATCTCGCAGGCAGGGACGGGCTGAACGGCAGGAGCTGAGCGGCAGGACGGGGACGGCACAGGGCTTCCCGCACGGCAGGATCCCGAACGCAGGGCGCAGGCCCTGGGACAGGGCGGCAGAGAGGAACGGACATGCACATCGTCCTGGTCGAGGACGACGAGGTCATCCGCGAGACCACCCAGCTGAGCCTGGAGCGGTTCGGATACACGGTGACCGCGTTCGAGGACGGACGGGAGGGCTACGAGTTCGTCGCCCTCCACGGCGCGGACGCCGTCCTGCTGGACCTCATGCTGCCCACCATGAACGGCGCCTCCATCACGCGCGCCATCCGGGAGCGCTCGACGGTTCCCATCATCATCGTCTCCGCGCGCTCGGAGCCCATCGACATCGTCCAGGCCCTGGAGGCCGGTGCGGACGACTACCTCACCAAGCCCTTCGACATGCAGGTGCTCAATGCGCGCATCCGCGCAGTGGTCCGCCGCTTCATCACCGCCGGCACCGGCAGGCTCGGGTTCTCGCCGTCCGCGCTCGACGTCCGCCGGGAGGACCCCTCGGAGACGCTGATCGGTCCCGGCGGCCGGATCACCTCCGCCGCCGGGATCCCCGAGGTGCTGGGCCCCACCCCCGGCTTCTCCGGAGCGGGAACGGGGGCGGAGGCACCCGCCGCGGCCGGAGCGGGAGGAGACGCGGCAGCCGCGCACGGCGCCGGGGAGCCGCACGGGGCCTCGGGCAGCCCCGCGGGCACGGTGGCCGGCGGGCACGGCACGGACGGGCACGCCCCCTCCGGGGGCACACGCGGACACACCGACGCCGCCGGACCGGACGAGCCGGCGGGCCGCCGCATGCAGCTGGGCAGCCTCGTCATCGACACCGGCCGGCTCACCGTGGAGATCGACGGCACGGAGGTCCACCTCACCCCCACGGAGCTGCGCATCCTCATGCTCCTCACGGAGGAGCCCGGCCACGTGTACTCGCGGGAGAAGATGGCCTACACCGTCTGGGGCTACGAATGGGCCGGCGACTCCCGCGTGGTGGACGTGCACATCCAGCGGCTGCGGAAGAAGATCGGCGCGCACATGATCGAGACAGTGCGCGGATTCGGCTACCGGTTCGCGGGCTGAGCCCGCGGCGACGAGGAGCACATGTCTCTCAGATGGAAGATCGTCCTGCTCATCATCACCTCGGTGGTGATCGCGGCGCTGTCCTGCGGAGTGGTCGTGCGGCAGTCCGCCGCCGTCATGGAGACGAACCGCCAGCGTGAGAACGTCACCGCGCAGCTGCGCGACGCGATAGCGATCTACGCGGACACGGGGGTGCTGACGCTCAACACGAACATCGACGACGAGGAGCTTCCGGAGGACGCGCACAGCGCGGCGCTCGACGGGCAGTCCGTCACGACGATGAGCACGATCGGCGACGAGGACTTCCTGTGGGCAGCGGCCCCCATCGAGGTGGGCACGCACTCCGCCGTCATCTCCGTGCGACAGTCCACCCGGGAGTCCGAGGAGCTGCTGGCCGGCATCGACCGGGCCGTGCTGCTGGGCATGCTGGGTTCCGCGCTGGTGGTCGGCGGGATCGGCACCGTGGCCGCGGGGCAGATCTCCCGCCGCCTCACACTGGGGGCGCAGTCCGCGCGGAGGATCGCGGACGGGGACACGAGCGTGCGGGTGTCCGAGGTGATCGACTACGGCGAGGACGAGGTGGCGGACTTCGCCCGGGCCGTGGACTCCGCCGTGGCCCGTCTCACGGAGCGCATCGACTCCGAGCAGCGCTTCACGGCGGACCTCGCCCATGAGATGCGCACGCCGCTCACCGGCCTCGTCAACGCCGCCAACCTCCTCGAGGAGGACTCCCGGCCCGCCGAACTGGTGAAGGAGCGCGTGGCGCGCCTGCAGGTGCTGGTGGAGGATCTGCTCGAAGTCTCCCGGCTGGACGCGGGTCGCGCGCAGCCCCAGCTCTCCCCCATGCCCGTCGACGCCTCGCTGCGTTCGCTGCTCACCACCCTGGACGCCTCGGGGGCGCTGTCCGGCCACACCGTGGAGCTGGACCTGCAGGCCGGAGACGCGCGCGTGGTGACGGACCAGCGCAGGTTCGAACGGATCATCACGAACCTCCTGGTCAACGCGGTCAAGCACGGCGGGCCGCCCATCCGGCTGCACTCCACGCCCGAGGCCGTGGTCGTCTCCGACTCCGGCCCCGGCTATCCGCCGGACATCGTCGCGACCGGCCCCACCCGGTTCGTCTCCGCCGGGGGCGGCGGCATGGGCCTGGGGCTCGTGATCGCGCAGGGGCAGGCCCGGCTGCTGGGCATGGTCATCGAGTTCGCCAACGGCGAGGACGGCGGAGCGCGGACCACCATCCGCTTCCCCCAGGAGGAGCGGGAGCGGGCCGAGGAGGAATGAGGCGGCACCCGCCGGGCTACAGCTTCACGTCCAGCTGCTCCGCGAGCACCGCGACGCGGAGGTAGCCCAGGTGCGAGTACGCCTGCGGGTGGTTGCCCAGATGCTGCTCCGCGTGCGGGTCGTACTCCTCGGACAGCAGGCCGGTGGGACCGCGCAGGGAGTCCAGCTGCCGGAAGAGCGCACGCGCCTCCTCCGCCCGCCCGGTGAGCAGGAACGCCTCGATGAGCCAGGTGGTGCAGATGTGGAAGCCGCCCTCGAGGCCCGGGAGCCCGTCGTCGTAGCGGTAGCGGAAGACCGTGGGCCCCTCGCGCAGCTCGCGCTCGACGGCGTCCACCGTCGCGAGGAACCGCGGGTCGTCGGGGGCGAGCAGTCCCGACAGCCCCACGAAGAGGCAGGCGGCGTCCAGGTCGTCGTCGCCGTAGGCCACCGTGAAGGAGCCGGCCGTGTCGCTCCAGCCACGGGACAGCACCTGCTCCGCGATCTCCTCGCGCAGGCTCCGCCAGGGCCCGGTGGGCGTGCGGTCGAACCGCTCCGCCACTGCCAGCGCACGGTCCAGGGTCACCCAGCACATCACCTTCGTGTAGACGTTGTGCTTGGGCGCGCGGCGGGCCTCCCAGATCCCGTGGTCCGGTTCGTCCCAGCGGGCGGAGACCGCGTCGGCCATCGCCACGAGCAGCTCCCACTCGTCCTCGGCGAGGGCACCGCGCGCGGCCGCCGTGTCGTGGAGGAGCTCCGCCACCGGACCGAACACGTCCAGCTGCACCTGGTGCTCCGCGGCGTTGCCCACCCGCACGGGGCGGGAGCCCGCGTAGCCGGGAAGGTGCTCCAGGACGGCCTCGCTGGTGAGCGCGGAGCCGTCCACGGCGTAGAGGGGGTGGAGGAACTCCGGGCCGGGGGCCTCGGCGAGGATTCCGCGCAGCCACTGCACGAACCCCTCGGCCTCGCCGGTGGAGCCCAGCTCCAGCAGGGCGCGCACCGTCATGGAGCCGTCCCGCAGCCAGCAGTAGCGGTAGTCCCAGTTGCGGACGCCGCCCACGCCCTCGGGCAGGGAGGTGGTGGGCGCGGCGAGCACTCCGCCCGTGGGGGCGTGGCACAGCGCGCGGAGGGTGAGCGCGGAGCGCACCACGCCGTCGCGCACGTGCGCGGGCAGGTGCAGCGAGTGCACCCAGTTCTCCCAGAAGCCCTCGGCAAGGGCGCGGATCTGCGTCTCCTCCCCCAGCACCGCGGCCGAGGCCGCCTCCGGATCGGAGCCGCAGGCGAACACCAGCACCGCCTTGCCGCCGGGCAGATCGCGCGGCACGACGGTGGCGACGGCGGTGTGCGAGCCGTCCTCCTCCTCGAGGGCGAACCGGACCCCGGGCGCATAGAGGGTCATGGGCTCGCTGGTGCCGAGCACACGCACGGAGGCGCCGTCCACCTCGAGCGCGGTGGGCACCGCCCCGTAGTCCAGGCGCGGCGCGAAGCGGATCCGTGCAGGCGCGTCGCCGGTGAGGACGCGCATGAGGACGGTCTCCTGGGAGTCCTCCGGGACCGGAGCCAGGTAGTCCGCGGCCTCCAGGCCGGCCCAGCGGGTGACGACCGTCATGGTGTCGCCGCGGTACCGCTGGTCGAGGGGACGCGGGGCGGGACCGGTGCCGGATCCGGTGCCGCGGGCGCCCGGACCCTCCGGCGCCACGGCGAAGTAGCCCGCAGCCGGGGAACCCAGGATCTCCGAGAACACACTCGCGGAGTGGGGCAGGGGGTGCGGCATCCAGCAGATCCGGCCGGCCGGGTCCACGAGCGCGGTGGAGTGGCCGTTGCCCAGCATGCTGTGCCGCTCGATCCGCTCGGAGGTGCGTCCGTACATCCAGGACCGGCGCAGCTCGAACACCGTGGCGAGCACCAGCCCCACGGCCTCGGGGTCCGGGACGAGGAAGCTCGCGGCGGACTCCGCACCGGGCTCCGCGCACACACGCAGGCCGAGGTCCCGGTCGCCGGTCTCACGCGACTCCGCGCCCGTGCGCAGAGAGGCGAGCGCGGCCTCGTCGGACACGTCGTCACCGATGTAGAGGACCGCGCCGGCCCCCAGCCGCTTCCGCAGCGCCACGAGCGCATCGGCCTTGGAGCCGGGGATGACGGTGAGGTCGAAGACGTCGCGACCGGCCACTGGCTCGATGCCCAGGCGGTCCGCGGTCGCGTGGACCCATGCGGTGATCTGCGCGCGCTCGTCCTCGGTGCGGCCGCGCAGGTGGACGGCCGCTCCGAGCGGCTTGAGCTCGATGAAGACGGACGGCAGGCGGCGACGGAGCTCCAGGAGGGCCTCCCGCAGATCCGTGAGCCGCAGCTCCTCCGTCTCCCCGATGTCGTCGAAGTCGTCGATGCCGAACTCCCCGCCGTGGGAGCCCACCAGGTGGACCTCGCGCGGGAGGCGGGACATCGCGGCGAGGTCTCGCAGGGACCGGCCGGAGATGACGGCGGAGTGGGTGGCCGGCAGGCCCGCGAGCGCGCGCATCGTCTCGACGTTGAGTTCGAGCGGGTAGGCGCGCGTGGGCCTGTCGACGAGCGGGGCGATGGTGCCGTCGTAATCCGTGGCGATGAGCAGGGAGTCCGTGCGGACGAGTTCGACGAGCCTGCCGAAGAGCGCATCCCCCAGCCGGCGCGAGGCCTCCGCGAGATCGACGAGCAGACCGCCGCCGAGGCCCGGGCGGCCCACGCCGCCGCTCGGAGCCCTGTGGACGGCGGCCGCCGCGGGGCCAGGACCTCCGGGCATGGTGTGCACGGGCGCGAGGCTTCCGGGGGCGGTGCCGGCAGCATGCGTGCGTGCGCTCATACCGAGGCCTCCTCCTCTGCCGCCCGCTGCCGGGCGAGTGATCTGCGTGAATAGCCGCCCACCAGGAAGAACACCCCCACGATGAGCGCGGCGGCGCCGGTGAAGCCGAACACGGACAGCGCCCCCATCGAGGAGGCGGCGAGCACGATCACGCCCAGCGCCAGGTGGACGGCGCCGGAGATGGCGAAGTCGGAGCGCATGCGCATGCCGCGCTGCTGACGCCAGATCCAGAGCTCGAGGAGCCCGTGGAGGACCGCCCACACCGCCACCGCGGCGCGGAGCTGGGCCGAGCTCTCCGCGAGGAACAGGAAGGCCAGCGCCGGGACGACCACCACGGCCTCGCCCAGGAGCGGGGTGCGCAGGTCCGTGTGCGTGCGCAGGCCGTGGACGAGGACGAGGACACCCGCGGCCGCCAGATAGGCGATGAGCAGGTTGTCCACGGTGGCGACGGGGATGCCCAGGTTCGCGGGAGACCCCAGCTGCTCACGCGGCCAGAAGACCATCGCGAGCCCGAAGACCACACCCAGCAGGCCGCGGATGCTCATCCACGCGCCCAGGGTGCGCAGGTCGCCGAGGCCGGGAGCCGGCTGCCCCTCCGCAGGGCGAGCCGGATGATCCGAGGCGCCTCCTGCCGCGGGGGCTCCCGCCGGGGCGGCGGCCGCGGGCTGCGAGGAGGGAGAGGTGGGGGTCGTGGGAACGGACTCGGCGCCAGCGTGGTCGGTGCCTGCGGCGGAGTCGTGCGGTTCTGCGGTGCCAGTGCTCATCGGGAGCAGTCTAGCGA
>NZ_JALAHB010000247.1 GCF_022712115.1 Brevibacterium sp.
CTGGTCGTCGGCGATGAGCACGCGGATCATGAGTCCTCCTGGGCGGTGAGCAGGGTGGGGGAAGCGGTAGGTGTTGCGGGACTGTGGGCCGAGTCGGGCGGGACCGAGGCGGGGCGTCCGGTTTCGGCCCCGTCTGCGGCTTCGGCGGGAACCGGCAGCAGCAGCGTCGCTGTCCAGTGCCCCTGCCCGTCCGGGCCCGCATGGAAGCTCCCGTCGAGGAGTGCGGCCCGTTCCACCGCTCCCACCAGTCCGTATCCCGTGCCGGTCGTGCCGGTGGCGTGGGCGGTCGGTCCCAGCGGATTGCTGACGGTCAGGCGCAGTGTGAGTCTGCTGTCGGAGCCCGTGCCCGAGGCCTCGGGCACGGTCCGCCCCGGTGCTTCTTCCCGGTCCACCGGTGCTGCGTCCCGGCCCCGGGCCCGGTCCCCCTCACCAGCGGAAGGCGGGAGCGTCTCGAGCACGACGGTGAGGGGCTGGCCCGGTGCATGCGCGTGGGCATTGAGCAGGGTCTCCTTCAGCACGCTCAGCACGGCCTGTGCGGCCGCCGGCGGGACGGGCGCGGCCAGGTGGAGGCGGGTGTCCACGTGCAGGCCGCGTTCGGCCGTGAGCGTCTCGATCAGCCGCTGCGCGGTCTCCTCCAGCGGTGCGTGCTCCGGCGCCTCACTGTCGTCCTCACGGAGGGTGCGGACCACTGTGCGCATGTCGTTCAGGGCCCGTGCGGTCTTCTCCTCGACCTCAGAGAGAACGGGGTCGTCGCTGGTGATCCGCAGCGCGCGCACGGAGAGCAGCACGTCCATGAGCTCGTGGGCGGCGAGGTCGTGGAGTTCGCGGGCCATGCGATTGCGCTCGCGTGCCACTGCCTCGGCGTTGCGCGCGTGTGCGCGGTCCTCGACCAGACGGGTCCGCTCCTCGAGGAGGCGGGCGCGTTCCGCGGCATCCCGGGCGCGCTGTCGCTGCAGCCGGAATCCGGTGCCGAGGGCGAAGCAGGTGAGGAAGAAGAAGCCCGGATCCAGGGCGGACAGGCCGATGGCAGGAAGCAGAGCGCCCGGCGGGTATTCGGCGAGCCTGCCGTCGGCCACGGCTGTGCCGATCCGCAGCGCGGCGCTGACCAGCCAGCCGGTGCCCACGAGCGCGAGGCCCGCACGCTGCGGTGCATGGGCGGCGACGGCATAGACGCTGAACCACAGGGGCAGCGTCATCCCGGCATTGCCCGTGTGGCCAGCGAGCAGTGAGCTCAGCGCGAAGACGAGGAGGACGGCGGTGCACACGCGCAGAGGATGAGTGCGGTGCCACCACAGGAAGCCGGCGGCGAGCGAGTTGGCCGCGACGAAGACGAGGTAGGTCCACAGCGCGGGTTCACCGGTGAATCCACCGCCCGCGGCGGTCGCCGTGATCGCCCAGACGAAGAGTGCGCCGGTGACCAGGCTCAGCCCGCCCACCACGAGGACGACGGTGCGGGTCTGCCGGGGGTCGTCAGCCAGTTCGGATTCCATGCTCCTCATCATGGAGGGCAGCAGGCGGTGAGCGCGTCTGCCTGTGGACGGATCTTGCGGTGGGGAAGGCGCGCGAAGACCAGCGCACAGCGCGGCACCGTAGCGTGGAGGGATGGAGATCCCCGCTCATCCGTGGAATCACAATATCCACTACCACCGGCTGATCCTCGACGCTGTGCCTGCGGGTGCCCATTCCGCTCTGGACGTGGGCTGCGGCAACGGCCTGCTCACTGCGGAGCTGAGCCGTACGGTGCCGGATGTGACGGGTCTCGATGCCGATGTCGCGGTGCTCGACAACGCACGGCGGCACTGCGCACAAGCCGGTTGCGAGCGGACCTCGTGGGTCCACGGCGACGTCATGACGCACGCGTTCGACCACCCCTTCGATGTCGTCGCCTCGGTGGCGACCCTGCACCACCTGCCGGACCTCGAGGCAGCACTCCTGCGGCTGGCGGATCTGACGGCTCCCGGGGGCGTGCTCGCGGTGGTGGGCCTCGCCCGGTCGCGCAGACCGGCTGACCTGCTGTTCGATCTGGCAGGCGCCGTGCAGCACCGGTGGCTGGTGCGTCGGCACGGGTTCTGGGAGCACACCGCACCGATGGTCTGGCCGCCTCCGCATGACTATGCGACGGTCCGCCGCACTGCACGGCGCGTGCTGACGGGAGTGCGGTGGAATCGGCTGCCGCTCTGGAGGTACGCGCTGGTCTGGCACCGGCCGCTCTGAACCGGGGCGCTGCGCTCGGCCGCCGGCTGTAGCCTGGGAGGCACGGAGCGCAGCGCGGGGGAGTGCGGAGGGCACGGCATGGGCGAGAAGATCGACTTCAAGCGCACACTCGAGCACTACCGAGCCTCCGGCGGCACGTTCCGCATCCTCGATGTGCCCGCGCAGCGCTACCTCATGATCGACGGCCACGGCGACCCCAACACCTCCCCGGAATTCGCGGAGGCGCTCGCCGCTCTCTATCCCGTGGCCTACTCGCTGAAGTTCGCCAGCAGGCAGGAGCTGGGCCGGGACTACGTGGTGCCTCCGCTGGAGGGCCTCTGGTGGGCCGAGGACATGGACGCCTTCACCACCGCTCGCGACACATCTCAGTGGGACTGGACGATGATGCTCCTCGTCCCCGGCTGGATCGAAGCACCCCTCCTCGCCGAGGCCGTGGCCCGCGCCGGTGCCAAGGGCCGTTCCAGCGCCAAGAGGCGTCCCGCGCGCCTGGACGACGTCCGCCTCGAGCGGCTCGAAGAGGGCAGATGCGTCCAGACGCTCCACGTGGGCCCCTTCGATGAGGAGGGTCCTGTCCTCGCAGAGATGCACCACAGCTTCATTCCGGACAACGGCCTGCGCATGACCGGCACGCATCATGAGGTGTACTTCAGCGACCTCCGCCGGACCGCCCCGGAGAAGCTGCGGACGCTGCTCCGCCAGCCGGTGGAGGAAGCGGATCCCGCCTGACCGGCACCGTCCTCACACCCCCAGGTCGGTGACGGCGCGGACGGCACCGGTGACGGCCTCGGCGACGGCGGCGAGGTCCTCCTCCGCGAACTCCGGGCCGATGCTCATGCGCACCGCACTGCGCGCCTCGTCCGCGTTCAGTCCCATCGCCTGCAGCACATGGCTGGGTTCCGTGGAGCCGGCGTGGCAGGCGGAGCCGGAGGAGCACAGCACGCCGCGTTCCTCGAGCTCCAGGAGCAGGGTCTCGCCGCCGAGGCCGGGGAAGGTGAAGGAGGCGATGAATGGCGAGCGCCGCGCAGGATCAGTGGGGCCGGTGGCCCGCGCCCGCCCGTCCGCGGCGTGGAGCACGGTCGCCTCGAGCCGTGCGCGGAGCCGATGCTGTTCGCTGTGCGCGGCCCGTTCGAGCGTGTCCTGCAGCGCCGCCGCCACGCCCAGGGCAGAGGCCACGCCCGGGGTGCCGGCGCGCCGCCCGCTCTCCTGCGCGCCGGGCATGAGCGGCACGAACGGCGTACCGGGTGCCAGCCGCAGCAGTCCTGCCCCCTGCGGCCCGGAGAGCTTGTGGGCGGAGAGCGTGAGCGCATCGGCATGGCGTGCGATCTCTGCCAGCTCCACCGCTCCCACCGCGGCCACGGCATCGACCATCACCGGGGCGCCGGCTGCATGGGCGAGTGCGGCCACCTCGGCGATGGGCTGGAGTGTACCCACCTCGTTGTTCACCGCCTGCACGGCCACAAGGGCACACTGTCCGCGCAGGTCGTCCCGGTGGGGCGGGGCGTTCCGGTCGCCCTCCGCGTCCATCTGATCCCCGAGGCCCAGCTCCTCGGCCAGCACATCCGGACGTACGGCCCCCGTGCCGTCCACCGGCAGGGTGACGAGCTCGAAGCCCTCGCGTTCGGCCAGCTGGGCGGCGGGGTCGAGCACGGAGGAGTGCTCCACCGCGCTCACCAGCAGGCGGGTGCGTGCGGGATCGCGGTCGCGGGCGGCGCGGGCGAGGCCCAGGACGGCCATGGCGTTGGACTCGGATCCGCCGGAGGTGAACACCACCTCCTCGGCAGTCACCCTGGCATCTGCGGGAGTGCTGAGCAGCTCCGCCACCAGCTCGCGGGCCGCCTCCAGGGCCGCCGCCATCTGCTTCCCGGCCCCGTGGACGCTGGCCGGATTGCCGAGTCCGCCGGTGAGCCACGGGTGCATGGCATCCAGCGCCGCCTGGGACAGGGGTGCCGAGGCCGCATGGTCGAGGTACAGCATGAGAGTGCTCCTTCGTGCGGGTGCCGCCGGATGGCTGCGACGCCATCGTGCGGTCGCGGGTCGCCACCTGCTGCGTGGCACTCCACCACCGGTGCCGTACGTATGGTGGTGCTATGCGCCGCAGGCGGCGTGGGAATCGCGATCCACCGTGTCCAGGCCCAGATCCAGGTTGCGGACGGAATGCGTGAGCGCCCCCACGGAGATGACGTCCACGCCGGTTTCTGCAATTGCGCGGACCGTCTGCAGGCTCACGCCGCCGCTGGCCTCCACGAGCGCTCTGCCGTCCACCAGGCGGATGCCCTCGACCAGTTCTGCAGGGGAGAAGTTGTCCAGCATGATCGTGTCGATGCCCGCGTCCGCCACGGCCTCGATCTGGTCCAGGCGGTCCACCTCGACCTCGACGTGCACGGTGTGTCCCAGACGCGCCCGTCCCGCACGCAGCGCGGCGGTGAGCTGCTCGCCCTCGCCCAGCAGAGTCACGTGGTTGTCCTTGAGCATCACCGCATCGGAGAGCCCGTCGCGGTGGTTGGCACCGCCGCCGCAGCGCACGGCGTACCGCTCGAGGATGCGCAGGCCCGGAGTCGTCTTCCGGGTGTCGGCGATGCGCACCGGCCGGCCCGTCGCCGCGGAGACGCAGCCGCTCACGGCATCCGCGTACTGCCAGGTGAGCGCGGCGACGGCGCACATGCGCTGCAGGAGGTTGAGCGCGGTGCGCTCGGCCAGCAGCAGCGTGTGCGCCGGTCCCTCCACGGTGAGGAGGACGTCACCGGCGGAGAAGGGGGCGGCCTCGGACACGGTCTGCTGCACCCGGCACTCCCCGGTGCCTGCATGCGCGGCGGCCTCGCGCACCACCGCGGCGAACACCTCTCCGCCGGCCATGACGCCGGCCTCCCGGGCGACGACCGCCGCCCGGGTGCGCATGCCGGCCGGCACGAAGGTCGCAGCCGTCACGTCGCCCCGGGGCGCGTCCTCCTGCAGCGCCGCCTGCGCGATCCGCCGCACGGCCGCGGCCGGGACGGGAGCCGCGGGGACCGGAGCCGCTCTGTCAGCCGCAGCCGGGCCGGGAGCCATTGCCCCAGCTCCAGCCACTGCCTCAGTCACTGGCACAGACATCGCCCTGCTCACCTCGGCACCGCTTCCAGCATGCGGTCCAGGGCCAGGCGGGCATCGGCGGCCTCGGCCTCGGGCACCGTGATCCGGTTGACGACCTCGCCCGCCACCAGCGATTCCAGCACCCAGGCGAGGTAGGCGGGGTGGATGCGGTACATCGTGGAGCAGGGGCACACCACGGGATCGAGGCAGAAGATCGTGTGCTCGGGGTGCTCTGCCGCGAGCCTGCTCACCATCGTGATCTCCGTGCCGATGGCGAACGTGGATCCGGCGGGAGCGGACTCGATCGCGCGGCGGATGTGGTCCGTGGAGCCGGATTCGTCGGCGGCGTCCACCACCTCCATGGGGCACTCCGGGTGCACGATCACCCGCACGTCCGGGTGCTCCGCGCGGGCGGCGGAGATCTGGTCCACCGTGAAGCGCTTGTGCACGGAGCAGAAGCCGTGCCACAGGATCACGGCCGAGTCCTCCAGCGAGGCGACTGTGTTGCCGTTGCCGCCCAGCGGCTTCCCCGGCGACCACAGGGGCATCCGCTCCAGCCCGATCCCCATCGCCCGCGCCGTGTTCCGGCCCAGGTGCTGATCCGGGAAGAACAGGACGCGGTGGGCCTTCTCGAACGCCCTCTCCAGCACCACGGCGGCGTTCGAGGAGGTGCACACGATCCCGCCGTGCCTGCCCACGAAGGCCTTGAGCGCGGCCGAGCAGTTCATGTAGGTGATGGGCATGACCGGCACCTTCCCGGTCTCGTCCGGGGTGTCGAGGGAGCCGCCCTCCTCGGCGAGCACCCGGGTCAGCTGCGCCCAGCAGTCCTCCACCCCTGCCACGTCTGCCATGTCCGCCATCGAGCAGCCCGCCGCCAGATTGGGCAGGATGACGGCCTGGTCGTCGCGGGAGAGGACGTCGGCGGGCTCGGCCATGAAGTGGACTCCGCAGAAGACGATGTACTCGGCCTCCTCACGGCCGAGCGCGGCCCTCGCCAGCTGGAAGGACTCGCCCAGGAAATCCGCGTGGGTCACGATCTCGTCGCGCTGGTAGAAGTGCCCCAGCACCACGACGCGCTCGCCCAGGGCCTCCTTGGCGGCGGTGATCCGGGCGTGGAGCTGATCCTCGTCGAGGTTCCGGTACTCCTCCGGCACGGGTCCCTGCACCGGGGCCGAGGCCGGGGCCCGGTCCTCCTGGGAGGCACCGGGGCCATAGCCGGGGCCGCGGCGATCGATGGTCCAGGGGGCGGTGGTGAGCTCCGGACTGCAGGACGAGGCCGAGGAGGCTGCGCCGCCCGTGCGGCGTATGCCGGGAGCACGCAGGC
>NZ_JALAHB010000248.1 GCF_022712115.1 Brevibacterium sp.
AACATCTACCGGGAGCTGCAGGACGATCTGGGCATCCCGCCCGCCTCCACCGGCGACCTCACGCCGTGGTCGCAGCAGGGAGTGATGCTCCTCAACCGCTGCCTCACGGTCATGCCGGGCAAGCCCGCCTCGCACCGCGGCCGGGGCTGGGAAGAGGTCACGGACCGCGCCATCGAGGCACTCGTGGAGAGGGAGGCACCCCTCGTCGCGCTCCTGTGGGGCCGTGACGCGCAGTCGCTGCGGCCGCGGCTGCGGGGGATCCCCACCGTCGAGTCCGCGCACCCGTCGCCGCTGTCCGCCTCACGCGGGTTCTTCGGCTCCCGTCCGTTCTCCCGCGTGAACGCCCTGCTGGAGCAGCAGGGCGCCGCCCCCGTGGACTGGCGCCTGGAGTAGGCGCGGACCCGCGTCCGCCGCTCGACGGGCACGAGCACCGCGCCGGCGGCGGACGTCGGGGTCCGGCACAGACCGCCGAGGCCCGGGCGGAGCTGAGTTCCGCACTCGCCGCCGGGTCAGGAGTCGGCCTCGGCAGCGGCCTGCTTCCCCTTCCCCCGCAGGTTCCGCAGCCGCTTGCCTGCCTTCCCGTAGGGCAGCGCGGTGGCGAGGAAGCCGCCGAACACGCCGCCCACGGCCAGTGCGGCATTGGTTGCGATCGCGGAGAACAGCGAGGAGAGCCCGTCGGAGAGGTTGACGCCCTCCGCCGGCTGCACGATCGTGTACGCCGCGGTGAAGATCGACAGGCCGGACAGCAGCGGATAGATGCCGGGGATCAGCACCACCGTCGCCGGCGCGCCCAGCCGCAGCGCCGTGGGCCGGGCGAGGATGCCCACCACGGTGGAGGCGAGGAAGCTCGTGACCATGCCGTCGAGCCCCGCCACCAGGCACAGCACCATGACGCCGAAGCCCACGAGGCCGATGAGACTGGTGGGCAGCAGAAGGCGCTTGGAGGCCTGCATGCCGATCGCCCCGCCCGCGGCCACGAGCAGCGCCGCGAACAGTGAGACGAGCGTGGTGAGGAACTGCGTGCCGGTGCTGGGCAGCGTCACCTCGATGGTGCGCAGCCCCACCGCGTTGCCGATCGAGATGCCCGCCGCGATGCCCGTGACGATGGCGGTGAAGGACAGCGCCACCTGGATGACCCGGCCCGAGGCCGTGAGCGGGAAGTCCGTGAGCGCGTCCTGCACGGCGGAGACCAGTCCCATGGTGGGCAGCAGGAGCACGATCCCGGACGCCACCAGGAACTGCGGCGTGGAGATGAGGTGGAGCGTGTTCGCGGCCATCGCGATGAGCGTGATGGCCATCGCCTGGAACACCACGATGAAGAAGTACGGCATGCGGGTGCGGGAGAGGATCTCGCCGAACCGCATGTTCGCGATGGTGATGACGAACCCCAGCAGGGAGGACACCCACGAGCCGCCCACCAGCGCCACGAATCCGGCCACCAGCGCGCCCCAGGCCGTGTAGACCAGCCACTCCGGGTAGGGGCGCTTCTGCCGACGGATCGCGTCGAGGCGGTCCCGGGCCTCCTGGTAGCCCAGCTTGCCGTCGACGAGGTCCGTGACCAGCGTGTGCACGGCGGAGAGCTTGGCGAAGTGCAGGGACTCCTCGCGGTTGACGCGCATGACCGTGAGGAGCCGGCCCTCCGGGTCCATGTAGTGGACGGTGAGGGAGTTGGAGGTGAGGTCGACCTCTGCCGTGGACAGCCCCAGGGAGGTGCACACCGCGATGACGGAGACCTGCACGTCCTGGGTGCCGGAGCCGGCCCGCATCATGATGGCGCCGAGGTCGCCCGCGAGGTCGAGGATCTGCCGGGCCTCGTCCTCGCTCTTGGCGGCGGCCTCCACCGGGGCGGAGTAGGGGGTGCCGCGAAGCACCGCGACGATGGGGATGGGGTTGGTGCTGGGGGCGGAGTCGTCGACGATCTTCGTGACGGCGCGGCGGGCGATCCGCTGCGCAGCCCGCGCGGCACTGGCGCTGGACCGCTGGCCGGTGGAGCGCACCAGCAGGCTGCGGACCTGCGCCCGCCGCTGCTGGGAGCCGATGGGCGCTCCGGACCCTCCGCCGGGACCGGCCGGCGATCCGGCACCGGCGTGCGGACCGGCGGGGACCGTCACGGCCTCCGCGCGCGAGGACCGGCCGGGTCGCCGCCCGCGTGAGGGCGCGGTGCCGGTCTCCCCACCGAGCGGCGGCCGGGAGGGCACGGCAGGCCTTCCCGAGGTGGGCGCGGTGCCGGTCTCGCCTCCACCCGTGGGGGCCTCGGCGGGCAGCGCCCCGCCCGTGGGAGCCGTACCCGCCTCGCCGTCGGAGGACGGGACAGCGCGCGTGCGGAGCCCGTCCGCGGTGCCGGACGGGCCTCGGCCGTGCTCCTGTGCGCCGTGGGCCTCGGTCACCTGGTATCCGCGCTCCTCTCCGTCTCGCCTGCCTGCGCCTTCCCGCCTGCCTGCACATGTGCCACGCGGGTGGGGCCGTGGGGATCTGCGACCTCGCCCTGACCGCTCTCCTCGTCCCAGCGGTACACCCGGCGCCCGGCGATGTAGACGTGCTCGGCACGGGCGTGGACGTCCAGCGGGTCCGCCGACCACACTGCGATGTCCGCGTCACGGCCGGGCGCGAGCGAGCCCACGCGGTCGTCCAGCCCCAGCATCGCGGCGGGGTTGACGGTGAGGGACTCGAGCGCGACGACGGGATCGAGCCCGTCCTTCACCGCCAGCGTCGCCTCGTGGATGAGGAAGTTGATGGGGACCACGGGGTGGTCCGTGGTGAGCGCGATGCGCACGCCCGCCTCCGCGAGCGCGGCCGGGGTGGCGAGCGTGCGCTCGCGCAGCTCCACCTTGGACCGGCTGGTCATGAGCGGACCGACGATCACGTCGATGCCCTTCTCCGCGAGGTAGTCCGCGAGCAGATGCCCCTCGGTGCCGTGGTTGACGACCAGACGGTAGCCGAACTCCTCGGACAGGCGGACGGCCGTGGCGATGTCGTCCGCACGGTGGCAGTGCTGGTCCCACGCCAGCTCCCCCGCGAGCACCGCCGCCAGGGTCTCCTTGCCCAGATCGCGGGCGAAGGGCTTGCCCTCGGAGTGCGCGGCGGCACGGGCGGCGACGTAGTTCTGGGCCTCCACGAACGCCTCGCGCAGAGCCGCGGCCACGCCCATGCGCACCGAGGGCATCCTGCCCTTCTCCCCGTGCACGCGCTTGGGGTTCTCCCCCAGCGCGGACTTCACGGACACGTCCTCGCGGATCACCATCTCGTCGACCACGCGGCCCCACGTCTTCACCGCGACGGTGCGCCCGCCGATGGGATTGCCGGAACCCGGTTTGACGACGGCGGAGGTGACGCCGCCCCGCAGTGCGTCCTTGAAACCCACCTCGCGGGGATTGATGGCATCGAGGGCCCTCAGCTTCGCACCGTCGACGATCGTCATCTCGTTGGTGTCGTCGCCGGCCCAGCCCTCTCCGTCCTCGTGCACGCCCAGGTGCCCGTGCGCCTCCACGAGGCCGGGCGTGAGCACTGTGCCGGCGCAGTCGATCACCTCGGCCTCCGCCGGGACGTCCACCTCGCCCACCGCACCCACGGCTGCGATCCGCCCATCCCTCACGAGCACCACACCCGGGTCCAGCGGAGCCGCCCGCCGGCCCTGCTCGTCCGCGACGGGAAGCACACGGCCGCCGACGAGGGCGAGGTCCCTGGCGGCGGGAACGGAAACGGATCGGTACACGGCGAACCTCCTGGTGAGCACGGGCGCTGGGGCTGAAGGGCAGCACCGGCCGGGGATGCGCAGCGAGTGCTCCGTGCGAGCGTTCGGACCGGCGGCGCTGCGTCCGGAACTACGTTACCGCGACGTTCCCTGTGAGACGCGCCCGAGTCGTAGGATTGCCGACGACGGCAGGGGAACCTCCCATGGTCCCCGCAGCGAGCAGCGCGAGTCTGCGAACCGGATGCCAAGGAGCGCACACCCATGACCTTCTCCAGCTACGTGGCCATCGGCGATTCCTTCACGGAGGGTCTCATGGACTTCCACGATCCGCAGCCGGACGCGGGCGCCGCCGGGCAGGGCGCCGGGACCGGCGAGCCGGGCGCAGGATCTCACGGCGGGAAGACGGGGCCGCAGGAGGACTACGTCCGCGCCGCCGGCGTCGGCACGGGAGGACGTGCGCGGGCAGCGGACGGCGGGGAGGGTGCCGCCTGGGGCAGCACCCTCGCGGAGGCCTCGGGGGCCGGTGACCTCGCGGCGGGAGCGGGAGCTGCCGATCTCGAGCACCCCCACGGGAGCGAACGGTTCCGCGGCTGGGCGGACAGGCTCGCGGAGCAGCTCGTCACCTCGCCCGCCGGATCCGAGGACCTCACCTATGCCAACCTCGCGATCCGCGGACGGCTCGCGGACCAGGTGCTGGCCGAGCAGCTGCCCCGCGCGCTGGAGCTGGCACCGGATCTCGTGAGCATCTGCGCCGGCGGCAACGACTGCCTGCGGCCCTACACGGACATCGACGCTCTCGCCACGGAGATGGAGAAGGCGATCATCCGCCTACGGGAGGCGGGCATCGCCGTGCTCATGGTCAACGGGTACGACACGGAGACGGCGAGCCCGCTGCTCAGGGCCGTGCGGCCGCGCGTGGCGATCTACAACGCCCACCTGTGGACCATCGCGCAGCGGCACGGCTGCTACATGCTCGACGTCTGGGGTCTGCGGGACCTCTACGCACCCCCGATGTGGGCCGACGACCGCATCCACCTCAGCGCGGCGGGACACGAACTCGTCTCCCAGCAGGCGCTGGCCACGCTCGAGGGCACGCCGGGCACCCGCTCGGGATTCGCGATGCCGGAGCGGCCCGGACGACAGGTCCGGCAGGCCGTCGCCGAGGAGGCAGCCTGGGTGCGCACGCACCTCGCCCCGTGGGTGTCACGCCGCCTGCGCGGCGTCTCCTCCGGCGACGGTCTCGAGCCCAAGCAGCCCGGACTCACCCGTGTGCGGGAGTGAGGTTCGGCGTGCGAGGTGCGGAGAGCCGGGCGCGCGGGTGCCTCGCCGGGTGAGCGGGTGCCGGACACCCGAGGCGGCCTCGGGCGCGGCGAGAGTTCTGGTGCCCGAGCGCCCGTGTATGTGCACGCACACCCACCCATACGGGGGCGGCACCGGGGACTCGCGGGCCCTGCATTCGCGAGGGCCCGGAAATGTGCGCCGCCGCCCACTCATATGTGGGCGGCACGGAGGACTCGCGGGGCCCGCACTCAGCGCAGCACCAACCCCAGCGCGGCGTCCCACCCGCGAACGGGCAGCGCTCAGAGACCGGCGACGAGGTCCTGCAGCGGTCCCGAGATGAAGTACACGGCGAACAGCGCCGAGGTGAGGTACATGAGCGGGTGCACCTCGCGGAAGCGGCCCCGCACCAGCTTGATGATGACGTAGGTGATGAAGCCCGCGCCGATCCCGTTGGTGATCGAGTAGGAGAACGGCATCATGACGATGGTCATGTAGGCCGGGATCGCGAGCTCCAGGTCCTTCCAGTCGATGTTCGTGATCTGCTGCATCATGAGGAAGCCCACGAGGACAAGGGTGGGCGAGGCGGCCTCGGTGGGGATGACTGCTGCGAGCGGCGCGAGGAGGATGGTGAGCAGGAACAGCACACCGGTGACCACGTTCGCCAGCCCGGTGCGTGCGCCGTCGCCGGCACCCACCGTGGACTCGATGAATCCGGAGTTCGACGAGGTGCCGCCCATGCCGCCGCCCACAGCGCCCAGCGCGTCCGCGATCATGATCCGCTTGGAGCGCGGGATCTCACCGTTCTCGTCCTCGATGCCGCCGGTCTTGGAGACGGCGACCATCGTGCCGAGCAGGTCGAAGAAGTTCGCGAGCAGCAGGGTGAACACCGCGAGCGTGGCCGAGAGCACGCCGATGTGGGACCACGATCCCAGCAGGTTGAAGGACCCCAGCACGGAGAAGTCGGGCAGGCTCAGCCATTCCTGGTCCAGCGTGGGCACGGAGAGGCCCCAGCCGTGCTCGTTGACGACCCCGCCGTCCGCTCCGGTCTGCGGCCCCACACGGAAGACGGCTTCGAGTACGAGTGCCACGACGGTCGCACCGATGATCGAGTAGAGGATCGCGCCGCGCACACCGGCGGCCCACATGACGAACAGTGCGAACAGCGCCAGCAGGAAGATCACGAGCGGCCACCCGGAGATGTAGCCGTTCATGCCCAGCTGGAAGCCGGGGCCGCCTTCGTAGGAGATGAAGCCGGTGTTGATCATGCCGATCATCGCGATGAACAGGCCGATGCCCACGCTGATCGCGGTCTTCAGCTGCTCCGGGACCGCATTGAAGATCGCGGTGCGGAAGCCGGTGAGGACGAGGATGAGGAGGATGACGCCCTCGATGACGACGAGGCCCATCGCATCCGCCCAGGTCATGCCCGGCAGCGCGACGATGCCGTAGGTGAGCAGCGCGGAGAGGCCCAGGCTGGACGAGACCGCCATCGGGAAGTTGCCCACGAGGCCCATGAGGATCGTGAGCAGACCGGACACCAGCGAGGTCGCGGCGGCGATGGCGGGGAGGTTGGGCTCGGCTCCCCCGCCGAGGAACTCACCGGCCGAGTCCGCCACCGTTCCCATGATCAGCGGATTGAGGACCACGATGTAGGCCATCGCGAAGAAGGTGGCGACGCCGCCCCGCACCTCCCGCCCCACGCTCGAGTTGCGGGTGGAGAGTTCGAAGAAGCGATCGAGGAACCCGCCACCGGACTTCACGGCTGCTGAGGACGTGGTGCCGGTGCCGCCGGATGCGGAACCCGCCGCCGAGGCCGGGCCCGCCTGTCGCTGTGAGGTGCTGTCGCTGCTGGGAGTCTGGTGCGAATTCACCGCCCCATGCTACCGGCTCGACCGGACGGGTGAACGCGCTGCCTGTCTCGACGAACCGTGTCCGAGGATGCGCTCATCACCTGCCTGCGAGCACGGCGAAGGCCGCTCACCACACGTCATGCTTGGTGAGCGGCCCTTCATGGAGCCCCCTACCGGATTCGAACCGGTGACCCTCTGTTTACAAGACAGATGCTCTGGCCAACTGAGCTAAGGAGGCGAAGTGCGCCGCGCCGGCGGAAGCCCGGCGACGCGATACAGCGGGGACAAGTCTACGGCATGCCTCGCAGCGAGCGCGAACCAGAGCGCCGGCGATGTGCCTGCCTCGTCTGATCACTTCACCCGGCCAGAACCGCACGGATGGCCGGGTGAAGTGATCAGACGAAAACGGAAGCGGTGGCTGGGCCGGCCACCCCGGCAGCGCTCAGCCGGTCGGCTCGGCCGCGCTCGCTGCTCTGACGGGCAGCGCTCAGCTGATCTGGCCCGCCGCGCGGAGCAGATCCGCGCCGAACGCCTGCGCATCGCTCCAGTTGCCGGTGTAGGGCTCACCGTCGATCGTGATGTACGGGGTGCCCTCGAGGCCCTCGTCATTCAGGGCGGTCTGCGCCTCGTCCGTCACGTACTTCTTGAAGGCGACGCCCGTGACGCAGTCCTCCACCGTCGCGGAGCCGCCGTCGCCGATCTCCGCGGCCGTCTCCTCCGAGACGGGCGCACTGAGGTCCGCACCCGCTTCCTCCGCGATGGAGAGCAGCTCGTCGTCCTCCATGCCGCCGCTGCCCTCCTCCGGCTGCGCGGCGAAGAGCGCACTGAAGACCTCGGGAAGCACGTCCGTCTGACCGGAATCCGCGAGGCACGTGACCATGTTGGCCGACCGCGTGGAGTACTCGTTGCCGCCGGAGAAGCGGTCGAGGATGGAGACGGGCTCGTACTCGGCGATGATGGTGCCCTCTGCCGCGAGACGGCTCAGCGTCTGCGCGTTGGTCTCCTCGAAGGCCGCACAGCCGGGGCACTGGAAGTCGAGGTAGACCTTGACGCGCGGTGCGCCCTCGGCGGCCTCGCTCTCGGACACGTCGGGGAGGCCCGAGGCCTCGATCTCTTCCGCGTCCCCCTCCGGTGCCACTGCCATGACCCCGTCGCCACTGCTCGCGTACGCGATCGCACCGGACGCGAGGTTCTTGGGCGCGAGGCCGGGCCGGGACGACTGGAACACGAGCACGCCCACCACCACGAGCACACCGACGACCACGACGGCGATCGCGGAGTACACGGTGACCTTGACGGTCTTCTCGCGCTTGGCCTGCGCCTCGGCGATCTGCCGGGCCTGTTCTCTGGCCGCGCTGCGGCGCTCTTCACTCGAAGACTTCTTGGCCATGGTTCCTCACGGTCGTTGATGTTTCAATCGTCTCTGCCCTCGAGCGTACCGACACGGGGTGTCCGCCGCGCCCATCCCGCTCTCAGGCTCGGGCCGCATCCATGGTCTCACCCCGCGCCCGCATCGCACAGCCGCACGCCCGCCCCTCAGCCGCCCGGCTGCGGCAGGAAGTCGAACGGGCTCTGCGGCAGCGGCCACCAGAGGGTCGCCGCTCCGCCGAGCACGGTGCCGAGCGCGATGGCGGCCAGCAGGAGGAGGACTCCCGTCCAGATCCATTCGCGCCCGCTGGTCCGCGTCGCCGGTGCCACCAGGGCACGCGAGCCCCTGCGCAGGTTCGCGGAGCCGGGACCCAGCCACAGCACGAGGCCGAACACCCCCGCCGCGGCCCAGATGCTCCACTCCACACTCCGGCCCACCGGCACGATCCCCAGCACGTCCAGACGCACGAGCACCGCAGCGGCCGCAGCGGCGATGAGCGGCAGCAGCGAGGAGAAGACGGAGGTGAACAGCGAGCCGATGACCGCCCCCGGCGCCTTGGCCGCAGAGCTCCAGCCGGAGGCGCCCTGCGGGCCGTACTCCGCGAGCCTGCGGCGCCGCGCGGCGGAGAGCCTGCCGGCGGTGCGGGCGAGCACCTGCCAGATCCCCGCAACCACGAGCACCACGAACGGTCCCAGCGCCGCGAGCGCTACGCCCAGCGCGTTGAGGCCCAGCAGCAGCCACGTGCCCCCGCCGGGGCGCGGACTGAGCCCTCCGCCCGGCTGCCCGTAGTGCGGATCGAAGCGCCCCTGCTGCGCCTGCGGATATCCGCCGGCCGGCAGCCCGCCCTGGGGGTCGCTCAGCCTGTCGCGCTCGTTGAGGGTGAGCGCGCCGTACGGCCGTTCCCCGGAACGCCCCTGGCCGGCCGCGTACCCCTGTCCGCCGTGCTGCGGGCCGTAGCCTGCCGGACCTCTGCCCGCGGGAGGTGAGCCCTGAGGCGCCGGAACGGGTTCCCGCACAGCGGGGGCGTACACCTGGGTGGACGCCGCCGAGGCCCGCCCCCCCGGGCGGCCGGGCGCACCGGCATACGGTCCCGGCCCGCTGTGGCCCTGCGGCGCTCCCCGGCCGGGGAGCGCCGCGTCGCCCCCGGCGGGGAACGCACCGTGACTCTGGGAACCCGGCTGCGCACCGGGGAAGGCACCGGGGCCGGCGACAGCGGCTCCTCCCGCGGCACCGCCCAGTGCGGCCGCGTGGCCGGTGTGCGCACCCGGGTGAGTGGGCCTCGGCTGCCCCATGGCCTCGCCGATCCCGCCGACCTCACCGGGCTGCGGGATCTGCGCACGGGTGCCGCCGCCCAGCTCCGGGACGCGGCCGGACTCGATGTCGACGAGCGCCTGGAGGATCATGGCACCGGAGGGACGCCGCTCCGGCTTGGGCTCGAGGCAGGCGCGGAGCAGGGGGACGAACCCCGCCGGCACTCCCTCGAGGTCGACCTTGCCCATGGCGACGCGGCCCAGCACGGCCTCGAGCGGTCCGGAGCCGTAGGGGTTGCGACCGGTCGCGGCGTAGACCATCGTCGCGGCCCAGCCCCACCAGTCGGTCTTCTCGCTGGAGGCCTTGCCGTCCGCGATCTCCGGGCTGAGATAGCCGGGCGTGCCCATCACGAGCCCGGTGGCGGTGACCTTGACCTCGTCGGCCACCTGCGCGATGCCGAAGTCGATCACCATCGGCTCGCCGTCCATGATCATCACGTTCGCGGGCTTGAGGTCGCGGTGGATGACGCCTGCGGCGTGGACGGCGCTCAGCGCGTCCAGCAGGGCATGGCCGAAGTGGACGAGCTCGTCCTCCGCGAACGGCCCGTTGGCCTTGACGTCCGCGGACAGCGTGGTCCCGTCGACGAACTCCGTGACGATGAAGGGGCGGTCCGAGTCCAGCTCCGCGTCGAGGACCTCCGCGATGCGGGGGTGGTGGATGCGGCGGAGCGTGCGGACCTCACGGGCGAGGCGCTTGCGCGCGGTCTCGTCACCGGAGATGTGCGGGTGGAGGACCTTGACGGCGACAGGCGAGCCCTCGCCGTCGACACCCAGATACACCACACCCATGCCGCCCGACCCGAGCTGCTCGATGAGGCGGTATCCGCCGAGTTCCTCCGTCTCCACGCGTCTAAGCTTAGGCGAGAGACCTGAGGAGTTCTCGGAGAGGCACTGATGACGACTTCCACGGACCACCCCACGCCATCGTTCGACTTCGTGGTCATGGCGAACCGGCTGCCGGTCGACCGCGACGACTCGCAGGACCCCCCTGCCTGGAAGACCTCCCCCGGAGGCCTCGTCACCGGGGTCGCTCCGGTCATGCAGGAGCGCACCGGTGCCTGGGTCGGATGGGCCGGCGCCGTCGATGCGGAGTTCGAGCCCTTCGACCTCGACGGGATGCATCTGGTGCCGGTGCCCCTGAGCGGCAAGGAGTTCGAGCGCTACTACGAGGGCTTCTCCAACGCCACGCTCTGGCCGCTCTACCACGACGTCATCGTCCATCCCGAGTACCACCGCACCTGGTGGGACGCCTACGTGCGCGTGAATGAGCGCTTCGCCCGCCGCGCCGCGGAGATCGCCGCCCCCGACGCCACGGTCTGGGTCCACGACTACCAGCTGCAGCTGGTGCCGCAGATGCTGCGCGATCTGCGGCCGGACCTGGCCATCGGGTTCTTCAACCACATCCCCTTCCCCGCGTGGGAGATCTTCGCCCAGCTGCCGTGGCGTGCGCAGATCACCCGCGGCATGCTCGGCGCCGATCTCATCGGCTTCCAGCGCCCGGCCGACGCCGCGAACTTCCGCCGGGCGGTGCGCATCGGCCTGGGACGCCCCACGAAGGACACCGCCATCGCCGTGCAGGACGAGTCCGGCGCCCACTCCCACACCTCGCACGCCCGCTCGTTCCCCATCTCCATCGACGCCACCTCGCTGGACGAGCTCGCGCGCAGCGAGCGGATCATCGCCCGCGCCGCGGAGATCCGCCGGGAGCTGGGCGATCCCGAGGTCCTGCTCCTGGGCGTGGACCGCCTCGACTACACCAAGGGCATCCGCCACCGGATCAAGGCGTTCGGCGAGCTCCTCGACGACGGCGCGATCAAGCCCGGCGAGGCCACGCTGGTGCAGATCGCCACTCCCAGCCGCGAACGGATCGACCAGTACCGGAAGATCCGGCACGACGTGGAGCAGTCGGTGGGACGGATCAACGGCGAGCATTCGACGCTGGACCACCAAGCCGTCCACTACTTCCACCACTCGTACCCGCGCGACGAGATGGCCGCCTACTACCTCGCCGCGGACGTCATGCTCGTCACCGCGCTGCGCGACGGGATGAACCTGGTGGCGAAGGAGTACGTCGCGTGCCGCACCGACGACGACGGCGCACTCGTGCTCAGCGAATTCACCGGCGCGGCGGAGCAGCTCACGCAGGCCGTCATGGTCAACCCCTACGACATCACCGGGCTCAAGGCCAAGATCCTCTCCGCCGTGCGCATGCCCCCGGCGGAGAGGAGCCGGCGCATGAAGGCGATGCGGCGGAAGCTCCGCACGGACGACGTGCGCACGTGGTCGCGGAACTTCCTCGGCACCCTCGACGACCTCGCGGACACGCGCCGCAGCGCCACCGTGCCCGCCCTCCAGCCGCCGGTGAGCGCCCCTGAGCGCATCGACATCTCACCGCTCACCCGGGCCAAGCAGCTGCTCGTCGCCCTCGACTTCGACGGCGTCGTCGCACCGCTGCAGGACGATCCCACGACCTCGGCACCGCTGCCGGAGTCCGCACAGGCCATCCGCCGCCTCCTCGCGCTGCCGGCCACGGACGTGGGCTACATCTCCGGCCGCAACCTGGCCGTCCTCCGCGACCTCTCCCAGGCGCCGGGCGAGGCCCTGCTGATCGGCTCGCACGGCCTGGAGACGGACTTCTCCGCGCTCAGCGACTCCTCACCCGCCGTCTTCCACGCACCGCTCACCCCGGAGGAGGAGGCGTCGCTGGCGCAGCTGGACGAGGCGCTGGAGCGCATCCGCGCGAACACCCCGGCCGGCGGCACCGGTGAGCTGCGGATCGAGCGGAAGCCGCTGGGCCGCACCGCCCACACCCGCGGGGTGAGCAGCGATCGCGCCGCGTACTTCAACGCCCAGCTCGAGGCGCTGGCCTCGCAGATGCCGCAGCTGCGCAGCATCACCGGACACGACATGGTCGAGTTCGCCGCGCGGATGGAGACCAAGGGAGACGGCCTCAACCGCATGATCGAGGCCACCGGTGCCACGGCCGTGCTGTTCATGGGCGACGACACGACGGACGAGGACGCCTTCGCCAGCCTCGCGCTGAGCCCTCTGCCCTCGCTCGCGATCAAGGTGGGCGACGCGGACACCGCCGCCCCTCTGCGCATCGCCGGGCCCGAGGCCGCGGCCGCCGTCCTCGCCCGCCTCGCCCGCGAACGGGCCGCGGCGCTGGGCAGCGCGCTGGGCGAGCTCACCCGTGAGGACAGCGCTCCGGAGTCCTGAGCCGGCCGGCTCTCCCGCATGAGGGCGCTGCGCCTCGCCGTTCCGCCGGCGGAGCGGTGCGCAGCGCCCTCCCCCGCGGCGGGTCCGCCGCTCAGCGGCGGCGAACCGGGCGGACGGAGTCGCGCAGCACGAGATCGGGCACCACGGCGTAGTTCGCGGGCTCGCCGGGATCCGCCCCGGCCTCCCGGTCCGCCACGATGCGCAGCAGCTCGGCCACGGCGGACTCCGCCAGGCTCGCCCAGTCGTACGTCACCTGCGACATGGGCGGGTCCAGCACGTCCGCGTCCGGGATGTCCCCCACGGTCAGGAGGGAGAAGTCGTCGGGCATGCGCAGGCGCGCCCGCTCCGTCGCCTCGAGGAAGCCCAGGGTGAGCGCCGGCGAGGAGCTGATCGCCGCCGTGCAGCCGCGGTCCAGCAGCTGTTCAGCGGCCTGCGCCCCTGCCAGCAGTCCGGGTCCGGCCACGGCGACCGGCGCCTCGGCCCGGGTGGCCTGGACGTGCAGGGACTGCGCGATCTCCCGGCGGAAGGCGCTGATCCGCTCATCGGCGGCGGAGTTCTTCACCGCGGCGAAACCGATCCTCCTGTGGCCCATGGCCACCAGATGCCGCACCGCCGTGGCGATGCCGCTGGAGGCGTCGAGTACGAACTGCGGCAGCCCCACGTGGCGCGCGTTGGAGATCCGCACCACGGGGATCCCGGCGTCCGCGAGGCGGACCGCCTCCTGCCCGGCGTGCGAACCGCCGAGCACCACGGCACCCGCCACACCGCGCTCCCGGAGCGGGGTCTCCAGGTCCGTCGCCCCCGCGCCCGGCAGGCCGGACGTGGAGCGCAGGGCGATGTGGCCTAAGGAGAAGATGCGCCGGTTGAGGGCGAGCATCACCGTCTCGTACGGATCGATGTCCGGGCCCACCAGCGCGTTCGAGACGACGGTGAGGAGCCGCGGGCCCAGGCGCGCGGGCGCGGGACGAGCACTCGGACGCGCCGCGGCCTGGGCGGAGCCGGACATGGCCGCCTCCGGGTGAGCTGCCTCGGGGCCGGCCGCCGGCGGGCTCGCAGCTCCCACCGCCCCGCTGCCTGGGTGCGGACCAGTGGCACCGTCCCGTGTGTGCGCGGCCTCGGGAGCCGGACCGCCGAGGACGACCTCCGGCGGCTCCATGCCCAGCGCCCGCAGCGCACCGGCCACCGCGTCGCGGGCCGCAGGTGAGGTGGAGGCCTTCCCCCGCAGCACCCGGGAGACCGTCGATTGCGAGAGACCGCTCAGCTCCGCGATCTGTGCCAGGGTGGGGCGGCCCCGCCTGGGCCCGCTCATCGCTGCACCGCCGTCGTCGAGCGCCGGGCGAGAAGCATGGGCCTGAACGTGGGCGGCACGGACGGCAGGCCCGGGCCCGGGGCTCCCAACGCGGTGCGCACGCCGGCGGTGAGCGCCTCGGCCAGGGCCTCCGTGTCGAATCCCAGCACCGTAGCCGGAGGCCGGATGTAGCGGACGGTGGGGGAATCCCCCAGTCCCACGACGGAGAGGTCGCGGGGGACGGCGAGGCCGCGGGCGGCGATCCCCTTCACCACCCCGTAGAGCTGCCTGCCCGACTGCACGATCACCGCCGTGCACGTCCGGTCCTTGAGCGTGAGCGCGGCCTCCGTCCCGCCCGAGGCGGACTTCGGCACGCGCGCGATCCAGTCCGGCAGCCGCTCGGAGAGCAGCGCCATCGGGTGCTCGCTGAGGAAGCGGTCCTGGAGCTGATCCGCGAGGGTCCCGGAATCGTTGCAGATGAGCCCGATGCGCCGGTGCCCCATCTTCGCGAGATGGTCGAAGGCCATCGACAGACCGCCGGTGAGGTCGATCCGGGCCGCGATCCGCTCGCCGCTGTGAGCCGCGTGCTCCCCACCGCCCGCCGGGCGTCCGTCCCCGCGGGGCCGGCCCTCTGCAGCCTCGGCGGCCTCGGCGAACCGGACCACCGGCAGGCGCACCCGGACCGGGGTGAAGGTGGGGGTGACGACCAGCGAGGCTCCAGCCGCGGCGACGGCCTCGACCTCGCCGAGGTCCGGGCCGATCGCGGGCGAGGCCGTGAGCATGCCCATCTGCTGCAGCGTATCGGACACCCGGCCCATCACCTCCAGCTGCCAGTGCTCGGGCAGGACCGGCACGCAGCAGGCGACGAGCGGATGCCGCACCGCCTCCAGGAGCGTGGAGCGGGCGTACCCGAGCTCCTCCATCGCCTCCCGCACGCGCCGGGCCGTGGACTGCGCCACGGGCCCGCGTGCGTTGATCACACGGGAGACGGTGGTGACGGACGTCCCCGCGCGCCGCGCGATGTCCCCCACAGTGACCGCCATGATCCACATAGTAGTGGGCGCGCCGGCAGCGAGCGCAGGGACCGCGACGCCGCGGCGCGGAGCCCGCCCGAGGCCCCGGTCGCCGCAGGATCCGCATGCGGGGGTGCGTCGCGGCGCATACGGCGGGGAGGAAAGAGGCGCGGATCCGCCATACGGACGCGAGGGCATGCCGGCGCATACGGTGGGCCAGTATGAGCGCAGACCCCTCAGGAAGGACTCCCATGACCGCGTCACCGTCATCGCTGCCCCGCATCCCCGGCCTCTTCGACCTCAGCGGGAAGACCGCCGTGGTCGTGGGCTCCGCCTCCGGCCTGGGACGGGCCACCGCCGTGGGTCTGGCGGACGCCGGAGCGCACGTGGTCTGTGCGGACCTCAACGTCGACGGGGCCCAGGAGACGGCGGAGATCATCGCCGCCCGTGCCGCCGAGGCCGCCTCCGGCGCGGGTCCAGGCGCAGGTTCCGGCGCAGGTTCCGGCGAGGCCGCGGAGCTGGACATCACCTCGACCGAGGCGGTGAACGCCCTCGCTGAGAGGTTCGCCCATGCCGAGGTCCTCGTCATGACGCCGGGACTCAACGTCCGCAAGCGCCTCACGGACACCGTCGACGCGGAGTTCGACCGGGTCATCGACATCAACCTCAAGGGCACCTACCGGCTCATGCGGGCCTTCGGCGCGGAGATGGCCGCGCGCGGCCGCGGCTCCATCGTCACATTCGCGAGCTTCCGCGCGCTCGTGATCGAACCCGGCCAGGGCATCTACGCGGCCGCCAAGGCCGGCGTGGTCCAGCTGACCAAGACGCTCGCCAGCGAGCTGGGCGGCGCCGGTGTGCGCGTGAATGCGATCCTGCCCGGCCCCTTCGAGACCCCGCTGACGGAGCAGATCAAGGCCGACGAGGAGTGGTGGAACGCCTACGCGACCAAGGGCGCGCTGGGCCGCTGGGGCTCCCTCCACGAAATCGCCGGACCGGTGCTGTTCCTGGCCTCGGAGGCCTCCAGCTACATCACCGGGCACTCCCTCCTCGTGGACGGCGGCTGGATGGCGCAGGACG
Organism: Brevibacterium sp.; assembly: GCF_022712115.1. Lineage (GTDB taxonomy): Bacteria > Actinomycetota > Actinomycetes > Actinomycetales > Brevibacteriaceae > Brevibacterium > Brevibacterium salitolerans. The sequence continues at coordinate 16,099 of NZ_JALAHB010000248.1, forward strand.
GCAGGTTCACCCCGCGCGTCTGACGATCCGGGCGCACCGCTTCTGCGAGATTCGTCACAGCGAGACGGATCGGTGCGACATCCGCCGAGGCGCTGGATAGGCTCCGCGAGGGCGTGTGACCGGAGCGGGTTCCCGCCCGCGCACTGCCGTCGTCCCGGGAAGCAGCCATGCCAGAACTCACTGAGCCCGATGTCCTCCTCACCACGGTCGGACTGCTCTCGATCGCCGCGACGGTCGGCCTCCTCATCTGGGGCAAGGTCTCCCCCGTCGTCGCGATGGTGGTGGTCCCCCTCGTGGGCGCCCTCGTCACCGGCGCCTCCTTCACGGACCTGCAGGAGTGGTTCGACGGCGGCCTGGTCTCGGTCATGAGCGTCGTCGTGATGTTCATCTTCGCGATCATCTACTTCGGCATCCTCTCCGATGCGGGCCTGTTCGACCCCGTGATCCGCGGCCTCATCCTCGCCACGCGCGGCCGGGTGGTGCTCGTGACGGTGGGCACCGTGCTCATCGGCGCGATCGCGCACCTCGACGGCGCGGGTGCCACGACCTTCCTCCTCACGATCCCGGCGCTCCTGCCCCTCTACAACGCACTGGGGATGAGCCGCTACCTGCTCCTCCTGCTGCTGGCGCTGTCCGCCTCCATCATGAACATGGTCCCGTGGGGCGGCCCGCTCGCCCGCACGGCGACCACGACCGGCATCGATCCCGCGGAGCTCTACCGCGAGCTCCTCCCCGTACAGGGAGTGGCGATGGTACTCCTCCTCTGCCTCGCAGTGCTGCTGGGCCTCAGGGAGAAGAAGAGGGTCGCCGCGCACGCGGGCGTGGCCGCCGGCAGCGGGCCGGTGGACGTCAAGCAGATCGCAGAGGACTTCACCGCGCGCCAGCTGGCCTCCCGCGAAGAGGTGCGCCGGGACATCGCCGGCGGACGGGTCGTCTACTGGGCCAATGTGGTGCTCACGGTCGCGCTGCTCACGGTCATGCTGGGCGGCTGGCTCTCACCCGCGCTCACGTTCCTCACCGGTGTCGCACTGGCCCTGCCGCTGAACTTCCGCACCGCCAAGGCACAGATGGACCGCATCAAGGTCTATGCGCCCAACGCCCTCATGATGGCCGCCGTCATCATCGCCGCCGCCGTGTTCCTGGGAGTGCTGCGCGACTCCGGCATGCTCGAGTCCATCGCACTCTCCCTCCTCGCGGTGATCCCCAGCGGGGTCGGCAGCTACCTCCACGTCATCGTGGGCTTCCTGGGCGTCCCGCTCGACATCATGACCTCGACGGATGCGTACTACTTCTCCGTCCTCCCGCTCGTGGACGCCACGGCCGGCCAGTTCGGCGTGGCGACGACCTCGACGGCGTTCGCCCTCCTGCTGGGCAACATCATCGGCACCTTCGTGAGCCCGTTCTCGCCGGCCCTGTGGCTCGCCCTGGGCCTGGCCGAGGCGAACATGGGCAAGCACCTGAAGTACTCGTTCTTCATCACGTGGGCATTTAGCATCGTCCTGCTGCTCATCGCGATCCTCATGGGCGTCGTCCAGGTGTAGCGGAGGAGGACAGCCCGCATGCCGATGGCCTGGATCCGCACGGTGCGGATCCAGGCCATCGGTCGTCGTGGAGACGAGAGGCTCGCGGGCGCTCAGACCCCGGCGCTCAGTCCTGCGCGGCCGTGAGCTCCTGCCCGGTGCCCCGGGAGCGGGCGATCTCGTAGAGGCTCACCGCCGCGGCCACCCCGGCGTTGAGGGACTCCGTGCTCGCGGCGATCGGGATCGACACGATCTGGTCGCACGCCTCGCGCGCCAGCCGCGAGAGGCCCTTGCCCTCGCTGCCCACGACCAGACACACCGGCTGGTCCGCGAGCGCCAGGCCGGGCAGGGAGACGTCGCCGCCCATGTCCAGGCCGAGGACGAACACGCCCTGCTTCTTCAGCTCCTGGAGGCTGCGCACCAGGTTGACGACCTGCGCCACCGGGATGCGCGCGGCCGCGCCCGCGGAGGTCTTCCATGCCGCTGCCGTCATCGAGGCCGAACGGCGCTCCGTGACGATCACGCCGTGACCGCCGAAGGCCGCCGTGGACCGGACGATCGCACCCAGGTTGCGCGGGTCCGTGATGCCGTCGAGCGCTACCAGGAGCGGGGTCTCGTACCTCTGGTTCGCCAGCCGCAGGAGATCGGCCGGGTGCGCGTACTCGTAGGGCGGCACCTGGAGTGCGATGCCCTGGTGGATCGCATCGTCCGTCAGCCGGTCCAGATCCTGCTTGCCGGCCTCCAGCATCGCGATGCCGCGGTCGGCGGCGAGCGCGATGGCCTCGCGCACCCGCTCGTCGGAGTCCGCGCGCGGGGAGACGTAGAGGGCCGTGGCCGGCACGCCCTCGCGCAGTGCCTCCACGACGGAGTTGCGGCCGGCCACGAGGTCCGCGCCGGCCTCCTTCTTGCGCCGCCGCGACTGCTGGCGCTGCTGCTCACGGCGCCTGTCCTCGTCGCTCTTGTACGCCTTGTGGTAGACGCGGTCCTCCGCCTTGGGGGTGGGTCCCTTGCCCTCGAGCGCCCTGCGCCCCTTGCCGCCCGAGCCCTTGGTGGGGCCCTTCTTGCCCTTGCGCACCGCGCCGCCGCGGGATGAGTTCGCCATCGTGTCTCCGTCGTGTCTAGTCCAGCCGTGCCCGGGTGCCCCGGGTCAGGCCAGGTCGAAGCGGTAGCCGTCCGGCGTGTCCTCGAGGAGGACGCCGGCGCTCCGCAGCTGGTCGCGGATCGCATCCGCGGTCTGATAGTCCCTGTTCGCCTTGGCCTCCGCCCGCCGCGCGGCGAGCAGGTCCACGAGAGCGGCGACCACGTCGCCTCCCTGCCCGGCCTCGGCCCCCGAGGCCTGCTCGTCCGCCGCCGTCCGCCCCCATGCCGGGTCGCTCGGGTTCACGCCCAGGACGTCGAGCATGAGCTCCACCTGTGCGAGCGCACGCGCCAGCCCGGAGCGGGCCTCGGCGGCGGTGAGGGTGCCGTCGGCTCCCCCGGCCCCGCCGGTCACCCGGCGCAGCAGCTTGGATCCGTCCTTCACGGTGCTGAACACGGAGGCCAGCGCCCGGGGGATGGAGAGATCCTCGTCCATCGCCGTGGCGAAGTCCTCCGGCACGTCGACCGTCCGCTCCGCGTAGCCGTGCGCCGCGACAGGCACCGGGGGCGCATCCGCGCCCAGGGCCTCCCGGGCGCGCTCCACGAAACCGGACACCCGATCATACGCCGCGCGCTGGCGCTCCACGAGCTCCGGCGAGAACTCCAGCACGGAGCGGTAGTGCGCCGTGGAGAGGAAGTAGCGCAGCACGGAGGCCGGGAACCGCTCCAGCAGCTCGTGCGCGAACACGGAGTTGCCCAGCGACTTCGACATCTTGTCCCCGCCCACGTTGAGCAGGCCGGAGTGCATCCAGATGTCCGCGAAGCCGTCACCGGCCGCGGTGGACTGGGCCAGTTCGTTCTCATGGTGGGGGAAGCGGAGGTCCAAGCCGCCGCCGTGGATGTCGAAGCGGGCACCCAGGTACTTCGTGGACATGGCGGAGCACTCGATGTGCCAGCCGGGCCGGCCCCTCCCCCAGGGCGAGGGCCAGGACGCGGTGACGGGTTCGGTCTCCTTGTGTCCCTTCCACAGGGCGAAGTCCCGGATGTCGCGCTTGCCGCGGGGATCCGCGTCCGCGGCGTCGGACATGTCGTCGATGCTCTGGTGCGTGAGCGCACCGTAGTCCGGCCACGAGCGGACGTCGAAGTACACGTCCCCGGAGCCGTCCTCGGCCGGGTATGCGTGACCGGCGGCCACGAGGCGGGCGATGAGCTCCACCATCTCCGTGATGTGGCCGGTCGCCCGCGGCTCATAGGTGGGCGGCAGGACGTTCATGGCGCTGTAGGCCGCGGTGAAGACCTGCTCGTAGTGATAGGCGTGCGCCCACCACTCGCGACCCTCCTCCACGGACTTGGAGAGGATCTTGTCGTCGATGTCCGTGACGTTGCGGACCAGGGTGACGCGGTACCCGCGATAGGTCAGCCACCGGCGCAACTGGTCGAAGACCACCGCCGAACGCATGTGGCCGATGTGCGGCGCACCCTGCACAGTGGCACCACAGACGTAGATCCCCACCTGGCCGTCGATGACGGGAGTCAGGGGAACGAGGTCGCGGGCAGCCGTGGAGTGCAGTCGAATGGTCACAGGCCCGAGTCTATCGGTGCGCGGACGGCGGCGCGGTGCGCCGGCGCGGGCGAGCTGTGCTCTCCCCACCACAGATCCGTCCGCCCACCACAGACTGCACACAGGCATTTCCCAGCAGACGTGAACTGTGACACAGTAATGGGAACGTCTCACGTACACTCGTGACCCGCTCCTCCGAGCTCGGCGCGGAAGGAACACAGAACATACGCACGCCGCCCGCTGCCAGGCGTCACCGGAGTTCTCCGCCCCTCCGGCGGGGAAGCGTCCGCGGCACCGCATCGGACGGCCCTGACGACAAGGCAGGCACGCCCACATGTCCATGAGAGCACCCACGGCTGGGAGCGGCACCCGCGAGGTCTTCGCCACGCGGGGCGCCTTCATCTTCGCCGCGATCGGCTCCGCCATCGGCCTGGGGAACATCTGGCGGTTCCCCTACGTGGCCTACGAATCCGGTGGCGGCGCGTTCATCATCCCCTATCTGGTCGCGCTGCTGACCGCCGGCATCCCGATCCTCTTCTTCGACTACGCGCTGGGGCACCGCTCGCGCGGTTCCGCTCCCCTGTCCTTCAAGGCGATCCACAGGCGCGCGGAGCCCATCGGCTGGTTCCAGACCGGCGTCGCCACCATGATCGGCATCTACTACGCCGCCATCATCGGCTGGTCCGCCATGTACGCGTGGTTCTCCGTCACCCACGCCTGGGGCGACGACGCGGACAGCTTCTTCTTCGGCTCCTTCCTCCAGGTGCCGGACCTCGAATCGGGCGCCTCCGCGTTCGGCTTCGACTTCGTGCCCGCCGTCCTCATCCCGCTCGTCCTCGTCTGGGTGGTCATCCTGGCCATCCTGCTCGGCGGCGTGCAGAAGGGCATCGCCGGCATCAACAAGATCTTCGTGCCGCTGCTGGTGATCCTTTTCGCCATCATGGTGGTGCGCGCACTGTTCCTGCCCGGCGCGCTCACGGGCCTGGACGCGCTGTTCACACCGGACTTCGCCGCTCTGGCGGATCCGCAGGTGTGGATCGCGGCCTACGGGCAGATCTTCTTCTCCCTGTCCGTGGCCTTCGGCATCATGATCACCTACGCCTCCTACCTCAAGCGCCGGACCAACCTCACCGGCTCCGGCATGGTGGTCGCCTTCTCCAACTCGGGCTTCGAGATCCTCGCGGGCATCGGCGTCTTCGCCGCACTGGGCTTCATGGCCAACGCGGCGGGCAGCGGGGTGGACGAGGTCGCCTCCAGCGGCATCGGCCTGGCGTTCGTGGCGTTCCCCACGCTCATCTCGCAGATGCCCGGCGGCGCGCTGTTCGGCATCCTGTTCTTCGGCAGCCTGTTCGTGGCCGGCGTGACCTCGCTGATCTCCATCGTCCAGGTGCCGGTGGCGGCGATCAGCGACAAGTTCAACATCAGCAACCGCGCCTCCGTGCTCCTCGTGGGCGGCATCATGGCAGTGGTCTCCATCCTCACGATGGGCACCGCGACCGGCATGTACGTGCTCGACACCATCGACGCCTTCGCCAACAACATCGGCATCGTCGGCGCCGCCGTGGTCGCGCTCATCGTCCTCGTCTGGCTCCTGCGGAAGCTGCCGGTCCTGAAGGCGCACCTGAATGCGGTCTCCAGCTTCAAGCTGGGCGGCTACTGGACCGTCACGCTGGGCGTCATCACCCCGGTCGTGCTGATCTACATGCTGGTCTCGCAGATCATCGAGTATGCGGTCAACGGCTACGAGGGCTACCCCACGGCGTTCCTCGGCGTGTTCGGCTGGGGCATGATCGGCCTCCTCGTCGTCCTCAGCTTCGTCCTCACCGCGATCCGCTGGCCCAGGGCCACGGAGGAGCGGCTGCAGAAGACGCTCGAGGAGAACGACGACCTGGAGCAGAACCCCTCCACCTTCGGAACGGAGAAGTGACATGAGCACAGGCGCGATCATCATGCTGGTCATCGCGATGGCCACGGTCTGGGGCGGCCTCGGCGTCGCCATCGCCCATCTGCGCAACCACCCGGACGCGGCGCAGACCGACTGAGCCCGCGCGGCATCCGCCCGTTCCCGAGGCCCCGGCCGGCAGACCTCCGCGGTCGCCGGTCCGGGGCCTCGGGCGCGTGCGGAGGGCACCTCCGCTCTCCCCGCTCACGGCCGGGGCCGGGGCCGGGGCCGGAAGCATCCTCCGGCGCGGACGCGGCCGCTCGGGGCCTCACTCCCGGCGCTCGGGACACGTGCGGAATCCGCCCCGCGGACGCGGCTGTTCTGTGTCCGTCGCCGTCGTTAGAGTGGGGCCCGACACACCCCCGACGTCCCGCACTCCCGCGCGCGATGCAGCGCACCCAGGTGCTTCCTCACGCCCCGCCGGGAGCTGCGGACCCCGAGCTGCACAAGAACCCCACAGCGCACAAGAAGGAGTGACATGCCGTCAACCGTCAAGGGAGTCATCTCCCGCTCCCAGGGAGCTCCGGTGGAACTCGTGGACATCGTCATCCCGGATCCGGGCCCGGGCGAGGTCGTCGTGGACGTGAAGTCCTGCGGCGTCTGCCACACGGACTTCCACTACCGCGAGGGCGGGATCAGCGACGAGTACCCGTTCCTGCTGGGCCATGAGTCCGCCGGCGTCGTCTCGCAGGTGGGCGAGGGCGTCACGCACGTGGAGGTGGGCGACTTCGTCATCCTCAACTGGCGTGCGATCTGCGGCGAGTGCCGCGCCTGCAGGCGCGGCGAGCCCTGGTACTGCTTCGCCACCCACAACGCCGCACAGAAGATGACGCTGGCCGAGGACGGCACGGAGCTCACCGCCGCGCTGGGCATCGGCTCCTTCGCGGAGAAGACCCTGGTCGCCGAGGGCCAGTGCACCAAGGTGCCGGAGTCCGATCCCGCCGTCGTGGGTCTGCTGGGCTGCGGCGTCATGGCCGGGATCGGCGCCGCCGTCAACACCGGCGGCGTCACCCGCGGGCAGTCCATCGCCGTGATCGGCGTGGGCGGCGTGGGCATGGGCTCCGTGGTGGGCGCGCGCCTGGCCGGTGCGAGCCGGATCATCGCGATCGACCGCGACGACGCCAAGCTGGAGTGGGCCAAGGAGCGCGGCGCCACGCACACCATCAACTCCGCGGACCTCGACGAGGACGGCGTGGTCGCCGCGGTCCAGGAGCTCACCGGCGGATTCGGCGCGGACGTCGTGGTGGACGCGGTGGGCCGCCCGGAGACGTGGCGTCAGGCCTTCTACTCCCGGGACCTCGCCGGCACCGTGGTGCTGGTGGGAGTCCCCACCCCGGAGATGGAGCTCAGCGTGCCGCTGCTCGACGTGTTCGGCCGCGGCGGCAGCCTCAAGTCCTCCTGGTACGGCGACTGTCTGCCGGAACGGGACTTCCCCATGCTCGTGGACCTCTACGAGCAGGGCCGCCTGCCGCTGGACAGCTTCGTCTCCGAGCGCATCGGGATCGAGGACGTCGAGGAGGCCTTCGCGAAGATGGGCCGCGGCGAGGTCCTGCGCTCCGTGGTGGAGATCCGATGAGCGCGCGCATCGAACGCCTCGTCACCTCCGGCACCTTCTCCCTGGACGGCGGCACGTGGGAGGTGGACAACAACGTGTGGATCGTCGGTGACGACTCCTCCGTCATCGTCGTCGACCCGGCCCATGACCCCGCCGCCATCGCACAGGCGGTGGGCAGCCGGACGGTGGAGGCCATCCTCCTCACCCACGGCCACGACGACCACGTGCGCTTCGCACTCGAGGCCAAGGCCGCACTGGGCGATCCGCCCGTGCACCTCAACCCCGAGGACCGGGTGCTGTGGGACATGGTCCACGGGACGGCACCCGATGCGGAGGTGTCCGAGGGCCAGGAGTTCTCCGTGGGCGGAGTGCGCCTCACGGCCCTCCACACACCCGGCCACTCCCCCGGCTCCACGTGCTTCTCCGTGAGCGCTCCGGTGGAGCTGCCCGCGGACGTGCTCCCGGCCGGTGCCGTGAACCCCGCACCCGTGCTGCTCTCCGGCGACACGCTGTTCCAGGGCGGCCCGGGCGCCACGGGACGGTCGTACTCGAGCTTCGACACGATCATCGAGTCGATCTCGCAGCGGCTGTTCACGCTCCCGGAGGTCACCGTCGTCCTCACCGGTCACGGGGACGCGACGACGATCGGAGCCGAGAAGCCGCATCTGCAGGAGTGGGTGGACCGCGGACACTGAGCCTCCGCACGCGCCGTGCTGCTGCATGCGCCGCGCCGTGCGGGTGCACGGCGAGGCAACCCGCTTACGCACTCAGCCGCCCACTCACAGGTGGGCGGCTGAGCCGTTTCACGGGGTGGCCTCCGGGGAGCACCCGCATACCCACCCCGCCACCCCACGTATACGTGGGTGGCCGGATGGATTCGCGGGGTGACGTCAACGCCGCACCCGCGGTGCCCGCACTGCACCCCGGAGCGCACCGTCGCGTACCCGCGCCCCGGAGCGCAGCGTCGCGTACCCGCGCCCCGGAGCGCAGCGTCGTGCCCTAGAGTGCACCTGTGACTGCGCAGAATCCTGAGACCGGCCTCCGCGCCGGGATGAAGCCTCGGCATCTCGTGATGATGAGCCTGGGTTCGGCGATCGGCGCGGGGCTGTTCGTGGGCTCCGGGGCGGGCGTGGCCGCCGCCGGGCCCGCCGTCCTCGTCTCCTACGCGCTCGCCGGCCTCATCGTCATCGCGGTGATGCGGATGCTCGGAGAGATGGTCGCCGCGGACCCCCACCCCGGCGCCTTCTCCTACTACGCGGGCAAGGCGATGGGGCCGTCCGTCGCATTCGCGGTGGGCTGGCTCTGGTGGGGCACGCTGTGCCTCGTGGTCGCCGCGGAGGCCACCGCCGCCGCCCAGATCATGGCCGGCCTCGTCCCCCTCTTCCCGCAGTGGGTCTACGCCGCGGCGTTCATGGTGCTCTTCACGTGGATCAACCTGTGGGGTGTGCGGAACTTCGGCGAGTTCGAGTTCTGGTTCGCGTTCCTCAAGGTGGCCTTCGTCGTGGTGTTCCTGGTGGTGGGGGTGCTCTTCCTGCTGAATCTCACCCCGGCACCCAGCCCGGGCCTCGGCGTGATCGGGGACTCGGGGTTCGCACCCACGGGCCTCAGCGGGATCGCGGCGGGCCTGCTGGTCGTGGTCTTCTCCTTCGGCGGGACGGAGATCGTCGCAGTCGCCGCGGCGGAGACCGCCGAACCGCAGAAGTCCATCGCCCGGGCCACCCGCACCATCATCTGGCGGATCCTGTTCTTCTACATGGGCTCCGTGGCCATCATGGTCCTCGTGCTGCCGTGGGACGATCCCCAGCTGCTCGCCAGCCCCTTCGTCGCGGTGCTGAACACCGCGGGCCTGCCTCTGCTGGGAGCCGTGCTGGGACTCGTGATCGTCGCCGCGCTGCTGTCCTCCCTCAACGCCAACGTCTACGGCTCCTCCCGCATGTTCTACTCGCTGGCACGCACCGGCATGGCCCCGCGCAGGCTCGCCACCGTCAGCGGCACGGGTGTGCCGGTCCCGGGGGTGCTCGCCTCCTCCGCATTCGGCTTCGCCGCGGTGGCGCTCAACTACTTCTGGGCGGAGTCCGCGCTGGGGACGCTTCTCAACATCACCGGCGCGACCCTCCTCATCACGTGGACCTCAGCGATCGTCTCCCACATCCTCCTGCGGCGCCGTGCAGAGGCGGAGGGCAGAGAGCTGCCCCTGCGCATGTGGGGCTTCCCGCACCTGTCGTGGCTGACGCTGGCGGGAGTGGCCTGCATCGTCCTGCTGGGCATGACGGAGCCCGATGTGCGCTTCCAGCTGCTGGGCACCTTCGCCGTCACCGCCGCGCTGTGGGGACTGGGCGTGTACGTGACGCGCCGGAACACTCACGCGGCCCAGTCCTGAGCCTCCGTGCGCACGCCGGGCGTGCGCGCTCCAGTCGCACGCGTTCCGACCACGGTCACGAAAACTCCGCTTCGGCACGCAATTGCGCGGCGGGCCTGCGCTTTCGTGCACGCAGGAGCCAGCCGTGCGCGCCCCCGCCGCGCACTCCGGCCTGGGCGGGGGTCAGCGCACCGGCACCACGAGCGCGGTGGCGATCGCTGCGGCACCCTCACCCCGGCCCGTGAGCCCCAGGCCGTCCGTGGTGGTCCCGGAGACGGAGACGGGTGCGCCCACGGCTTCACTGAGCACGCGCTGCGCCTCCTCCCGCCGCGCGCCGATCCGCGGGCGCACGCACACCGCCTGCACGGAGACGTTGCCCACGGCGAAGCCGGCCTCCCGCACCAGCCGGGCCGCCTCTGCGAGCAGCTCCGCCCCCGAGGTCCCGGCCAGCTCCTGCCTGTCTGTACCGAAGTGCGCGCCCAGGTCGCCGATGCCTGCGGCCGCGAACAGTGCGTCACAGCAGGCGTGGGCCACGACATCGGAATCCGAATGCCCCTCCAGCCCGGTCTGCCCCTCCCAGAGGAGGCCGGCGATCCACAGCGGACGCTGCGGGTCCGCGGAATAGGCGTGCACATCCACGCCGGTGCCCACGCGGGGCAGGGCCGGAAGGGTCATGACGGGTTCTCCTCGGATAGGGGGTTCTGCATGGGAAGAGGCACCTGGGCGCTCTGCGGGGACGGGTGCGGGTCAGGCGGCGGCGTCTCCGCAGAGAACAGCTGCGGGTCCTCCAGCAGCAGTGCCGCAATGCGGAGGTCGAGCGGGTAGGTGATCTTCAGAGCCGATTCGTCCCCGGGCACCCCCACCACCTGCGCGCCGAGGCGCGCCGCGAGCCCGGCGTCGTCCGTGGCCGCAGGATCAGGGTCCTCATGGTGAAGGGCATGTACGCGGAACAGCACCTCCCGCGAGAAGCCCTGCGGGGTCTGCACCCTGCGCAGGGCGGAGCGGTCGAGACTCCCCGCAAGAAGCTCGCCGCCGGCAGAGGTGGGAGTGCCGAGGCCTGCCTCGACCGTGCGGACGGTGTCCGTCACCGGGAGCACGGGGACCACCGCCTCCGCACCGGCGCGCAGGGCCCTGAGGACGCGGAGGTGCACGGCAGGAGGGGTGAGGCACCGCGCTGCGTCGTGCACCAGGACGTGCTCGGCGGAGGGCACGGCTGCGAGTGCGGCGGCCACGGAACCCGCCCGGTCGTCCGCACCGGGCACCACCTCCACGGCGCACGGATGCTCACCCACGGCCTCGGCGGCAATGCGTGCGGCCTCTCCGATCAGCGCGTCCGGGGCGGCGATGACGACGGCGTCCACCGCCCCGGTCCGCACCGCACCGCGGAGAGCATGCCAGAGCAGCGGCCGGCCGGCGAGGGGCACGAACGCCTTGGGCCTGGCGGCACCCAGCCGGGTGCCGGAACCGGCGGCGGGGACGAGGAGTGCGGTGCGCATGTGACGATCCTAGGCACTGCGGCGTCGCAGGCCGGAATGCGCACCCCGCGGCCGCAGGAGCCCGAATGGGAGAAGCGGCCGAGCACCCGTGGTGATCGGCCGCTCTCAGCGTGCTGCGGCGGAGGGGCTCAGGAGGCGAGGACCTCGTCGAGGAGTGCCTCTGCCTCGTCCTCTTCCTTCTTCTCCGCCAGGGCCAGCTCCGAGACGAGCACCTGACGTGCCTTGGAGAGCATGCGCTTCTCACCGGTGGAGAGACCGCGGTCCTGCTCGCGGCGCCAGAGGTCGCGCACCACCTCGGCGACCTTGATGACGTCGCCGGACTGGAACTTCTCCAGGTTGGCCTTGTAGCGGCGGGACCAGTTGGTGGGTTCCTCCGTCACCTCCGCACGGAGCACCTGGAAGACCTTCTCGAGGCCCTCCTCGCCCACGACATCGCGCACGCCCACGAGGTCGCAGTTGTCTGCGGGGACCTCGATCACGAGATCGCCGTGCGAAACCTGCAGTTTCAGATAGAGCTTTTCCTCGCCTTTGATCGTCCGAGTCTTGATCTCCTGAACGGTAGCCGCGCCGTGATGCGGATAGACGACGGTGTCGCCGACCTGAAATGCCATATGTTCGAACCCCTTTCGCGAAGCTGAGTCTACCATGAGACACGCCGGGAAGATGAGGCACATCACGGCGGCTTGGTGATAGGGTCCCGCGCCCGCCGTCCGCCCTGCCCGCTCACCTCGGCCGCAGGCGCATTCACAGGGATCGCTGAGCGAGTTCTACGTTGGGTCGAATCAGCGGTACGATGAGAGGCGAATCCGACAGTCGCCCATCCGTCCTAGGAGCCTGGAACGTGAAGAAGAGGCCCGTGCGCATCGCACTCGCGCTCACCGCAGTCGCAGCAATCGTCCCCCTGAGCGGATGCGCCGCCCTGCTGTCCTCGCAGCAGACTGCCCAGTACGAATACAGCGGCGGCGACGGCGCATGGACCGAACTGGACGGCGTGAAGGTCCGCGGCCTGGTCTTCGCCCAGAACGAGCAGGGCGAGGCGCAGGTCTTCTACACCCTCGTGAACTCCACGAACGAGCCGCGCACCGTCTCCATCTCCGCCGGTGCCGGTTCGCCTCTCACGCACTCGCTCGAGCCCAATGAGGTCTTCGAGCAGTACCCCGCAGGCGTCGAGGCGCGCTCGGGTGCCGCCGCCTCGGAGCCGGTCATCGTCGAGGGCCTCGACGCGGTCCCCGGCGAGCAGGTCGACGTGGACGTGACCGTGGGCTCCGAGTCGGAGACCCTGCGGGTCCAGGTCCTCAACGACGAGATCCCCTACTACGACGGCCTCGTGCCCACCACCTCCCCCTCGGGAGACCCCACCGAGGACGCCGAGGACGCGTCCGGTGCACAGGGCGCCGGCGCCGAGGGCGCGGAGGGCTGAGACCCTCCCCCGCTCCGCGGAGCACGGCCTTCGCAGAGCACCGCATCCGATGAGCGCGGAGAAGGGGCGGGGGGGGGGGGGGGGGGCGGCCCCCCCGGGCCGGGGGCGGCAGGGCCCCGGGGGGCGGGGCCCGGGCCCCGGCCGCGGGCGGG
>NZ_JALAHB010000249.1 GCF_022712115.1 Brevibacterium sp.
CTCCCGAGGCACCTCGCGGCGGTTCTGAGAACGGCGCTGAAGACGGTCGGACGGACACAGGCGCCTCACAGGAGGTGCCCGCGTCGCTCCCTCGGACCGGGGCGAGCACATACCTCGCACTGGGCCTCGGGCTCTGCCTCATCGGGGCCGGCGGTGTCACGATCGCACTCACCCGGCGACGCTGAGACCAGAGCTGGATGAGGCCGAGGGGCCGGGCGGACCCGAGCCCGGAGCGTTGCCGGAACTCGGAGCGCTGCCGGGTCGGGAACGAGCCCGCGGCCCGGAAGCAGGTCAGCGGTCCAGGAGCTCCGCCGAGCAGAGAACTGATCGGCAGCCGGGGAACGTCACCGGCCCGGCAACGGAAGGGCAGCCGAGGAACGTCGTCGGCCCGCCAACGGAACGGAAGCCCGCAGGCACGCTCTCAGTCCGGAGCCTGCCGGTCTCAGGCTCCGGTGGCCGTCCCCGCCTTCGCGGTCGCGAAATCGATGTACCAGTCGAGGACGGCGGCATCTGCGGCGGTGGCGCGGTTGGCCTTCGCCGGATCCGCCCCCTGAAGCAGGCGCTTGACGGGAATCTCCAGCAGCTTGCCCGTCCGTGTCAGCGGAACGCCCGGTGCCTCGATGATCTCGTCCGGGACGTACCTGGGCGACACGTCCCTCCGGATCGCCGCGACGATCCGCTCGCGCAGATCGTCGTCGAGGCTCTGCCCCGGCGCAGGGACCACGAAGAGCGGCAGGTAGTAGTCGCCGCCGGCCAGCTCCGCGCCGACCACCATCGAGGCGGCCACGCCCTCCACCCTGTCGACCGCATTGGTGATGTCGGCGGAACCCATGCGGATCCCGCCGCGATTGATCGTGGAATCGGAGCGGCCGTGGATCACATAGCTGCCGTCGGAGAAGCGGGTGACCCAGTCCCCGTGACGCCACACTCCGGGGAACACGTCGAAGTACGCCTCCCGGTAGCGGGAACCGTCCTTGTCTCCCCAGAAGAACACCGGCATGGACGGCATGGGCGCGGTCACCACGAACTCGCCGAGCTCGTCGGTGAGCGGTGTGCCGTCCGGCCCCCACGAATCCGCGGCGACACCGAGGTACGGCCCCTGCAGATGGCCGCGGACCACGGCAGCGGTGGGATTGGAGCCGATGAAGCCGCTCGCGATGTCCGTGCCGCCGGAGTCGGAGCCGAGCTTCACCGTGGGGCTGAGGTGCTCGTAGACCCAGTCCCAAGTGGGATCCGGCAGCGGCGACCCGGTGGAGAGGATGGTGCGCAGGGAGGAGAGGTCGTAGTCGTCCTTGGGCGAGTAGCCCAGTCGATGAGCCGTGGAGAGCACTGCGGCTCCCGTGCCGAAGGAGGTGGCGCGTTCGGACGCCAGCAGTTCGAACTGACGGTGCGGACCGCCGGCGAAGGGCGCGCCGTCGTAGGTGACGATGGTGACGCCGCGGGACATCGCGTTGACGAGCAGATTCCACACCACCCACGTCGTGGCGACGGCCGAGTACTGCACGTCCCCGGGCCTTGCGTCGTACTGCAGGAGGTTGGCCCGGTTGGCCTCGACCGTCACGCCCCCGTGCCCGTGGACGATCCCCTTGGGTCGTCCGGTGGTGCCGGAGGAGTAGAGGACCCACAGCGGGTGGGAGAACTCCACCCGCTCGAACTCCGGTTCCTGCTGCCGGGCCACCACCTGGGAGAAGCGGAGGGACTCCACCTCGCGTCCGTCTGCGGAACGGACACGCGCAGGGTCGTCGCCGGCGACCGGTGCCGCGCCCACCCCGCTGCCTTCCTCCGCGCCGCCACCCGCATCCGACCGCCCCGCATCCGCGGGCTCCGCGCCGGGTTGCTCCCCTCCCGTCCGCGCCGGACGAGTCTGATCCACGAGGATGTGCCTGGTGACGGTCGGGAGCACCTCGAGCAGTTCCGGCAGAGCCGCCCGCAGGTCCTGTTCCTCGCCCTTGAAGAGCACGGAATCGGCGGTGAGGAGAACACTCGGCTCGATCTGCGCGAAGCGCTCGGCCACACCGCGTGGGCCGAAGTCCGTATTCACCACCGACCAGATCGCGCCCACGGTTGCGGTGGCGAGCAGGGCCACGACCGTCTGCGGGAGATTGGGGAGCACCGCGCAGACGCGGTCGCCGGGCCGGATCCCCCAGGCCCGCAGCTGAGCGGCGAGAGCTCCCACCTGGCCGCGCAACTCGTTCCAGGTGAGAACCTCCCGGCGGTCGTCCTCGTGCCTGCCCACGACTGCGGGCGCGTCACCGAACTCCGCTGACCAGCGCAGCAGGTTCTCCGCGTAGTTGATCCGCGCTCCGGGGAACCAGCGCACCTCCGGCATGGTGTCTCCCTCGCGCACCGGCGCGCCGTTCCGTTCCCAGACCACACCGGCCTCGGCGATGACCTCCTCCCAGAACAGATCGAGCTCGTCGATCGTCCACTGCCAGAACTCCTGGTAGGAACCCTGCGGAGCCCCGTGCTCACGTCCCATGCGCCGCTGGAACGCGCACAGCTGCGAAGCCTTCACGTCTGCCGGGTCGGGGGTGAAGAGGACGGAGGAGTCGGTCATCGGTGGGCTTCCTTGCTCGGGACGACGGATCAGCGGCTCTGCTGCCGCCCTCATCCTATGCATCGCCTCCGCCGAGGGCACCGTGCCCACGTCCGAGGAGCCGTAGACGTTCCTGTATCCCCGGCACAGGCCGCGCCCCACAGCTCAGCTCAGCTCAGGCCACACCGCATACCGGTCCAGCCGCCCACATATATGTGGGCGGCTGGACCGACACCCGGGCCCTGCCGACATCCCGGGGGTTCCACCGCACCGGTGCGGTGGAACCCCCGCCACGAGCCTGCGGTCCGGGCCCTGCCGGTACGCAGCCCAGTCCCGCGCCGGTTCACAGCCCGGTGAGGCGCCCCCACAGCTCCACGTCGAACGCCGTGTTCCGCGCGCGTCCGTGCATGTGCCTCACCGCGGCGTCGATCTTCCGATGCCATGCGCGCACTGCGGCCGGTGCGTCCCCGGAGGCCAGGGCGGTGAGGATCGCACGGTCGTCGCGGAGGATGCTCGTCGCCGTACGCGCATAGTCGAGGCGCAGCACGGCGATGAGCATGCGCACCCGCACCGTCGAGGACTCGAACAGGCGCACCGTCTGCTCCAGGCCCGAGGCTCGTGCCCACTCCTGCTGGAACCGCAGGTCCGCATCATCCACATGGGCCCCGGACGCCGCTCCCTGGGCCACCGCGTCCAAGGCCCGCCGCACCGGCAGCAGGTACCGGCGCGGCCGGTGCGCGGCGGCGCGGAGCAGGACATCGCCCAGCAGCATGCGGGCGGCGTAGAGCTCGATGACGTCGTCGGCGGAGGCCGCGGGGATGCGCACGTCCCCGGCGGAGCCGTCGAGGATCTCGTCGTCGACCATCCGCCGGAGCACCTCGGCCGCCTGTGCTCGGGGCACCTCCAGCATGGCCGCCGTCCGCGCCGCGCTCAGCCTGTCTCCCGGCCGCAGACCGGTGTCGATGATCGCATCGCGCAGGCGCACGGCGAGCTGCTCCGTCGCCGAGGTGCCGGCCCGGGGCAGCCACGTCCGCTGGCGGGCGACGCGAGCGGGTCCCCTGCCGCCCCTGCCGCGCGTCACGTCTCCGCCGATTCCGGCGTGGCTGTCGTGCCTGTCGTGGCTGTCGCGCCTGTCGTGATCGTCGCGCGCCGTGTCTCCACCGCGCCCATCGCCTCCCCCGGGACGGGCATCTGGAGCACGCTCCGCTCCAGCCACGGAGGCACCGGCTTCTGCTGCGGAGGCATCGGCGCCTGCCACGGAGGCACCGGCTCCTGCCGCGGAAGCGCGGTGCCCTGCGGTGCAGCCTGGGCGTCCCGCGGCGGCGCGGTCTCCTGTGCCGGGGCTCCGCCCGCCCGCCGGCTCCGCGGTCCGGGCACGTCCCTGCACCCCGTCACCCACGTCGAAATTCTGTGAGTCAGAAAGGGGGTCCACGTTCCTCGCACTCCAGAGGAACTCGGTCTCTCCCGCGGCCACGTGTGCGCTCAGCGCCTCCAGCAGCTCCACCGGGACCTCTGCACAGTCCGCGAGCTGCCCGGGCAGCTCCTCCGGCACCCGCACACCGGCGGTGAGCAGCGCCCCCAGCACGGCCGCCCTGCGCCTGCGGTGCCGTGCCGGCGAACGCACAGACGAGCGCTCCGGCAGAGGCACCGGGCCGTGCTCGGACGGCGGCATGCGGCCTTCCCCCGGCGCACCCTCGGGCACCGAGGAACGGGCGTGCCCCAACGTGGACACCGGCTGGAAGTCGACCTGGCAGACGAGACCCACCGGCCCCTCCTGCACAGCACGGGGTTCCAGTCCGATCACGAAGCGCGCGATCCGCATGGTCCGCGCTCCTCCCGTGCCGCCGCTCGCGGCAGCACCTCCCACCGCACCGCCTCCCACAGCTTCCCCCGCCAACCGGCGCACGGCACGCGCGACCGCCGTCTGCGAGAGCCCGGTGCGTTCGGCCAGTGCCCGCGACGACCAGGCGGAGGAGTCGATGCGCGCGCCGGCCTCGGCGAGCACGCTCGCCACCACGCGGTCGGCGGCCTCCTGGATGCGGGGCCGGCCGCGCGGTCTGCCGGTGGGTGGAGTGGCCATACCCGGATTATGACTCAGATCCCGCGCAGAAGCGTCCGCACCCCTTCGCCCCGGACCCTCCCCAGGTCCACACTGAAGTGAAGAGAACGCAGCGCAGCCGCAAGGACACAGCGCAGGCACCAGGACGGAGCGCAGGCAGAGACGCCCCCGCGACAGCGCGGCACAGCCGGGATCGCTGCCGTGCGCCCCGGACGCAGACCCCGTGAGGAGATGAGCATGACCGCCGTGCAGAACACCCCGGACCAGCAGTCCACAGGCCGGCAGAGCGCCGGCCGGCAGTCCGCGGACCGCAGGAGCACCGCCCCGGATGCGGACACGCGCGTCGCGGAGCTGCGCACGACCGCCGAGGCGGCCGTCGAGACCGCCCGCCGCTGGCTGCGTCTCGCCACCTCCCAGGAGGAGCCGGATCCGGGCGCGGATCGCCTCGCCGCGATCCTCTCCGATCCGGACGGCGTGGGCTTCGCCGTGGGATTCGTGGACCGCGTCATCCGCACGGAGGACCCCGCCGCGGCCGCCGCCGCACTGGCCGATGTCGCCAAGCACACCCCGCAGTCCCTCTCCGCCCTGGACCGTCTGCAGATCGGGGCCGGCGCCGCGCTGGGCGGCGTGCTGCCTCGCGTGGTGGTGCCCGCCGCACGTGCGCGCATGCGCCAGATGCTCGGCCACATGATCGTCGACGCCCGCCCGGCACAGTTCGGCCGTGCCGTCTCCGCACTGCGGAAGAACGGCTCCAAGCTCAACGTCAACCTCCTGGGCGAGGCCGTCCTCGGCGAGGAGGAGGCCCGCCACCACACGGAGGAGGTGGAGCGCCTCATCCTCCGCGACGACGTGGACTACGTCTCCATCAAGGTCTCCTCCATGTGCTCGCAGATCGACCTGTGGGCGTTCGAGGAGAGCGTCGAGATGGTCTGCAACCGCCTGCGCCCGCTCCTGCGTTCGGCGGCCTCGCAGCCGGCCGGCACCGCCTTCGTCAACCTCGACATGGAGGAGTACCAGGACCTTGACCTCACCATCGAGGTCTTCACCAGGCTGCTGAGCGAGCCGGAGCTGAAGGACTACGAGGCCGGCATCGTCATCCAGGCCTACCTGCCGGATGCGCTCGCCGCGGTCCAGCGGCTCTCCGCCTTCGCCGCCGAGCGCTCCGCCCGCGGCCACGCCGGCATCAAGATCCGCCTCGTCAAGGGCGCCAACCTGCCCATGGAGAAGGTCCACGCCGAGGCCGCCGGCTGGCCGGTGACGGTGTGGCCGAGCAAGGTCGAGACGGACGCCAACTACAAGCGCGTCCTCGACTGGGTGCTGCGCAGCGAGCACCTCGAGGGCCTGCGCATGGGTGTGGCCAGCCACAACATCTTCGACATCGCCTTCGCACACGAACTCGCCGCTGCCCGCGGGGTGTCCACCTCGCTGGAGTTCGAGATGCTCCAGGGCATGGCGCGGGCACAGGCCGCCGTCATCAGCCGGGACGTGGGAGACATCCGCCTCTACGTGCCGGCCGTGCACCCGGAGCACTTCGACGCCGCCGTGTCCTACCTGGTGCGCCGGCTGGAGGAGAACTCCGCGAATGAGAACTTCATGTCCGGCATCACGGAGCTCGCCAACGGCAACCACATCTTCAGGCGCGAGGAGGGACGCTTCCGCGAGGCGCTGGACTCCCTCTGCGCACAGGTGGCCGCCGACGGCGACACCCCGCCGGCCCCGCGCCGCACGCAGAACCGTGCAGCGGAGGAAGCTGAACTCCCAGCCCTCCTCGCAGGTGCCCCAGACGCATCTCCCGCAGACGCAGGTGCCGAAACACTCCCAGCCCTCCCGGCGGACTTCGCCAACGAGCCGGACACGGATCCCGCCCTCGCCGCCAACCGCGCCTGGCACGCCGCCCACATGGCGGAGGTGAAGGACGCGGAGATCGTGCCGGAGGCACTGACCTCGGCGGCGGACGTCGATGCGCTGGTCGCGGACGCCCGTGAGGCCGCGCAGTCCTGGCGCGCCGCCGGCGCCCAGCACCGCGGCCGTGTCCTCCACCGCGCCGCGGAGATCTTCGCCGCCCGCCGCGGCGACTTCCTCGCGGTGATGGCCGAGGAGGCCGGCAAGACCCCGGACCAGGCGGACCCGGAGGTCTCCGAGGCCATCGACTTCCTCCGCTACTACGCGCAGCGGGCCCAGGACATCCCCGCGATCGAGGCCGCGGACGGCGTCGAGTTCGTCCCCGACTCCGTGGTCCTCGTGACCCCGCCCTGGAACTTCCCCGTCGCGATCCCCACCGGCTCCACCGTCGCCGCACTGGCCGTGGGCGCCGCCGCGATCCACAAGCCCTCGGCACCCACGCCCCGCTGCTCCGCGCTCATCATCGAGTGCCTGCACCAGGCAGGAGTCCCTGCGGAGGTCGTGCGGCTGGTGAAGCCGGCGGAGAACGAGATCGGACGGGCGCTCGTGGGGCACCCGGACGTGGACCGCGTGATCCTCACCGGCGCCTCGGAGACGGCCTCCCTCTTCCGTTCCTTCCGCAAGGACGCGCAGATCGCCGCCGAGACCTCCGGCAAGAACGCGCTCATCGTCACCCCGTCCGCGGACCGGGATCTCGCGGTGGCGGACCTCGTGCACTCGGCCTTCGGCCACGCGGGCCAGAAGTGCTCCGCAGCCTCGCTGGCGATCCTCGTGGGCTCCACCGCGGATTCGGCACGGTTCGAGAACCAGCTGGTCGACGCCGCGAAGTCCCTCATCGTGGGCTGGCCGGCCGGCGGACCGGAGGGCGCCGAGCGCACGCATCACCGCTCCGCGACGATGGGCCCGCTCACGGTGGAGCCCTCGGACAAGCTGCGCCGGGCGCTCACGCAGCTGGAGCCGGGCGAGTCCTGGCTGCTCGAGCCCCGTCAGCTCGACGCCACCGGCCGGCTCTGGAGCCCCGGCATCCGCACCGGTGTGAAGCCCGGCTCCTGGTTCCACCTCACGGAGGCGTTCGGCCCCGTTCTCGGCATCATCCGGGCGGAGAGCCTGGACGAGGCCATCGAGATCCAGAACGCCGTGGACTTCGGCCTCACCGCCGGCATCCACACCCTCGACGTCGCGGAGGCCGAGACGTGGGTCAACCGGGTCGAGGCCGGCAACGCCTACATCAATCGCGGCATCACCGGCGCCATCGTGCGGCGTCAGCCTTTCGGCGGCTGGAAGCTCTCGAGCGTGGGCCTGGGCTCCAAGGCGGGCGGGCCGCACTACCTCAAGCAGTTCGGCACCTGGAAGGACGCGGACTCCGCAGGAGCGCAGCAGCCGGACGCGGCCTGGCTCGCACGGGCGCAGGAGTCGGACCGCCGCGCCTGGGCGGAGATGGGCGCTCCCGCGGATCCCACCGGGCTCACCACCGAGGCGAACATCTTCCGCGTGCTGCCGCGCGCCGTCACCGTCCGCGTCACGGAGCCGGTCGCCCCGGAGCTCGCCGAGCGCGTCGCCCACGCCGCCGCGACCGCGGACGCCCCGCTGCGCTGGAGCGCGGCTCCCGGAGCCGAGGCCTCCCTGGCCGCCGCTGCCTCCTCCGTGACGGTGGAGGACGCGGAGACCTTCGCCTCCCGCGTGACGGCCCGTGAGTACGACGACACCACGGGTGCCCGCATCCGCGTCCTGGGCACCGTTGAGGAGGCGCTGCTCGATGCCGCCGTGGGACGCCCCGAGGTGGCGGTGCTGGACCAGGTGCCCACCGCCTCGGGCGCGGTGGAGCTGCGGTACCACGTGCACGAACAGGCGATCTCGATGACCACGCACCGGTTCGGCACGCCCAACCGTGAGTTCAACGAGCTCGCGGACAGGCTCATGCAGCGCGTCTGAGCGGCTCACGCGGGCACTCCCTGCCACAGTCCTCACCCAGGGAGTGCCCGCCTCGGCCTGACGTCTGGGATACTCCCAGGGGAAGACGCCGCACTCGATCCGCTCGTCCCCGGGAGGTCCCTCATGGCACGCATCCTGTTCACGGGCCCCCTGGGGCACGGCCATGTGAACCCGACGCTCGGAATCGCCCAGGAGCTCGTGACCCGGGGCCACTCTGTCGTCTATGCGGCTCCGGAGCCGTTCCGGGAGGCGATCACGGAGACCGGGGCGGAATTCGTGCCGCTGCATTCGAGCTGGCTGAACTCCCCGGAGCGCTCCGGACCGCAGTTCCACGGCCGCGCGTTCGCCCGGGCCTCGGAGCTCGCACTGGCGGAGACCGTGCACATGGCCGGTCAGTTCGACGCGCTGCGTGCCCGCAACCGCCTCTCACCGCCGGACGTCCTCGTCCACGACGGACCCGTGGCCTGGTGGGGCCGGGTGGTGGGCCACATGTGGCAGGTGCCCACCGTGGAGACCTGGCCCAACTTCGTGAGCAATCGGCACTGGAACATGCAGCGCTACATCCGCCTCAACCCCCTCGACCCCGTCTTCCTGCGCTTCCTCTGGCGCCTGCGGCGGTTCCTGCGCTCCCGCGGAATGCACGGGGTGGGCCGCTTCATGCAGGGCATGGACTCGCACGACCGCATCGTCACGCTGCCCCGGGAGTTCCAGCCCGCCGGTGACACGTTCGGTGCCGGATACACGTTCGTGGGTCCCGTGCTGACCGACCGCACCCACCAGGGCGAGTGGAACCCGCCCGCGGCGGCGAAGCCCGTCCTGCTGGTCTCTCTCGGCACGGCCTACCACGACAGACCCGACTTCTTCCGGATGATCGCGCAGTCCGCCGCCGGGCGGCCGTGGCACGTGGTCATGTCGATCGGAGACCGCATGGACCCCGACGATCTGGGCACGCTGCCCGCGAACGTCGAGGCCCGGGCGCAGGTGCCGCAGCTCTCCGTGCTCGAGCACGCCGCCGTCTTCGTCACCCACGCGGGGATGGGCGGGACCGTCGAGGGGATGGCGGCCGGAGTGCCGCTCGTCGCCGTTCCGCAGATGGCTGAGCAGCGGGCCAACGCCGACCGGATCGCGGAGCTGGGGCTGGGCCGGACACTGGATCCGGACTCCCTCGACGCGGAGCGGTTCTGGTCGCTCGTCGAATCCGTGCATGCGGACCCGGAAGTCGCCGCGCGGTGCGCATGGATGCAGGAGCGGACCCGGGCCTCAGGTGGGGCCGAGGCCGCCGCCGATGCCGTCGAGGCCGCCGCCCGCGCCGTGTGACGTGGGCGGGGTCCCTCCTGCCATGCGGGGGCTTTCCCCCTCGCCGCCCGGCCGGTCCGCTCGTACCGTTCGGAGCATGGACACGACACCGCGGTCATCCTC
>NZ_JALAHB010000250.1 GCF_022712115.1 Brevibacterium sp.
GGGAGGAGGTGTGCGGCCGGGGGCGGCGGAGGGGAGTGGGGAAGGGCACGCTCGCAGGGACAGGCGGCAGGATGATCCGGCCGATTCGCGCCTATAGACTGGCTGATCGGACCCCGGCGGCTGCCGGGCGCCGCCCCTCTGCGCAGGACTGGATTGAAGGACAGATCCCGGACGCATGGCCGGTGAGAGCGAACTTCAATAGAGACGACCGAGGACGGCGATGGCTGAGGAACACGGGCACAGGTCAGGACGACACGGAGACGGCCGCGGACGCGGTGCCGGCGGACAGGGTCGCGGCGGACAGAACCGCGGCGGACAGGGCGGGCGAGGCGGACGTCCCGGCGGCTCCCGCGACGGACGCCGTGATGATCGGGGTGGTCGTGGATTCTCCGGTGGAGGCCGCGACGAGCGCCGTGAGGAGCGCGGGCAGGGCCGCCGGTGGGAGGACCGCGGCGGTCAGCGGGATGACCGTCGTGGGGGCCGGCGTGATGATCGTCGCGGGGACTCTCGTCGTGATGACCGGGGTGGGCGCAGCTTCGATCGTGACCGCCGCCCCCGTCGCGAGGATGACCGCAGCGGTCGTGGGTTCTCCGGCGGAGGCCGGGAGGATCGCCGCGGTGACTCGCGTCGTGATGAGCGGGGTGGGCGCAGCTTCGAGCGCCGTGAGGAGCGCGGGCAGGGCCGCCGCTGGGAGGACCGCGGTGGTCAGCGGGATGACCGTCGTGGGGGCCAGCGTGACGATCGTCGCGGGGACTCTCGCCGGGAGGACCGCCGCCGTGACATCCGGGGCGGCCGTGGCCGTGACGGCCGCGACCGCCGCAGGGAGACCCGCCCCCGCGCGCCGCAGATCCCCGAGGGCATCACCGGCCGCGAGCTGCCCGGCGAGTTCCGGGCGGAGCTGCGGACCCTCACCAAGGATGCCGCGGAGGCGGTGGCCAAGCACCTCGCCGCTGCGAGCGCTCTGCTCACGGAGGATCCGGAGCTCGCCCACGCCCACGCCCAGGCGGCGGTGCAGCGAGGGTCCCGCGTGGGCGCCGTCCGCGAGGCGGCCGGGATCATCGCCTACCAGCTCGATCTCTATGCCGAGGCCGCCCGGGAGCTGCGCACGCACCGCCGCATCACCGGGTCGAACGACAATCTTCCGCTGATCGCGGACTCCGAGCGCGGCCGCGGGAGGCCCGAGAAGGCCCTCGAGCTGTTCGCGGAGGCGAAGGAGGAGGAGCTGGGCTCCGATCTCTACACCGAGCTGCTGATGGTGGCCGCGGGCGCCCACATCGACAAGGGCGAGGTCGAGCGGGCCAGGCGGCTGCTGGAGACGAGGCCGTTCAACGGCAATGCCAACGGCACTCTGGTGCGCCTCCTCTCCGTCTACTCCGACGTCATCCGGCTCCAGGGCGATGCCGACCTCGCCGACCGCTACGAGGAGCTCGCCCGTCGCACGGCGAAGGCCACCGGCACGCTGTTCGGGGATGAGGAGATCGACCCGAACGAGGGTGTCGAGATCATCACCCTCGAGGAGGTCGAGCTGCCGGAGGAGGTCGCTGACGAGCCGGACTCCGCCGCCGATGCGGACGCGGATGCAGACGCAGGCACGGAACAGGACGCTGAGCGCGGCACCGAGGCGAGCGGGGCAGAGGCGGAAGCCTCCGCCGAGGCCGAAGGGCTCGCCGTCTCCGAGGCGTCCGCCGAAGCGGGCGGCACCGGGGAGTTCGCCGCCGTGGACGCCGGGTTCGACGCGGAGATCGTCGACGAGCTCGACGAGATCCTCGCCGCGGCGGAGACGGACGCGGATGCGGACGACACGGACGCCGAGCACCCCGAGGAGGGTGCCGCGGAGACGGACCCGCGCGAATGACGACCGGGCTCGACAGCGAGTTCGACGCGGTCCTCCTCGACCTCGACGGCTGCGTCTACGCCGGAGCCGAGCCGATCCCCGGCGCCGCCGAGGCGCTGCGCGGGCTCGCCGCCGCGGGCATCCCCTACGGCTTCCTCACGAACAACGCCTCCCGCACGCGGGAGGCGACGGCGGAGCACATCCGCGGGTTCGGGGTGGATGCGGAGCCGGCCCAGGTGCTCACCTCCGGGATGGTCGCGGCCCGCGGCATCGCGGCAGCCGTGCCGGCCGGTTCGCGTGTGCTCGTGGCCGGTGCGCCGGCTCTCGTCGCCGCGATCGAGTCGGAGGGCCTCGTCCCGGTGGAGACGGCGGCGCAGGACCCTGTCGCAGTGGTGCAGGGATTCTCCAAGGACCTCACCTGGCACACGCTCGCCGAGGCCTGCGTCGCCGTCCGCGCGGGCGCCCGGTGGTGGGCGACGAACCTCGATCCCACCCTGCCGACGGAACGCGGGGCGATGCCCGCCAACGGCGCCTACGTGCGGATGGTCGCAGACGCCACGGGAGCGCGGCCGCGGGTGGCGGGCAAGCCCGCTGCCGCCATGATGGAGGCCGGAGCGGCCATGCTGGGTGCGGCGAAACCGCTCATGGTGGGCGATCGCCTCGACACGGACATCGCCGGGGCGCGGGCGGCCGGCTTCCCGTCCGCGCTCGTGCTCACCGGAGTGGACACCGAGGAGGCCGCGCGCACCGCCCCTGCGGAGCGCCGGCCGGACATGATCCTCGACTCCCTCACCGCCCTCGTGCCCGGCGGTGAGGACGGCGGCATGAGGGGCCTCGGATGACTGAGCCTGATGGAGCGCAGGCGGCGGACAGCGGTCAGGCGACGGATCCGGGCGGGGTCCCCGCACCCGGTGCGGGTGCCCCCACTCCCGGCGGCGGTGTGCCCGTGCGCGCCTGGGAGCAGCGGCTCGAGGAGCTGGACGCCCTCGCGGAGGCCGCCGCGGGGGAGGGCGCGGAGGCGGACGACGCCGCGGAACGTCTCACCTCCGGCGTCGAGTCCCTGCTGACCGAGCTCGAGTCCTCCCTCGAGGAGCTCTGAGCCGCATGGCCCCTTCTGCGGACGATCCCGCCCCGGCAGTGTCCGAGGTCTGTGCCCCGGCAGCGGGGCGCCTCGATGTGGCACTCGTCGAGGCGGGGCTCGCGAGTTCGCGCAACCGCGCCGCACGGGAGATCCGCGCCGGTCGCGTGCAGGTGGACGGCCGCGGGGCCCTGCGGGCCGCGGACCGTGTGGCGGCCGGAGCACGGCTCCGCCTCGAGGCCCCGGACCCATGGGTGGCGCGGAGCGCTCACAAACTGCTGGGTGCGCTCGCGGACTCGGGCCTCCGGTCCGCGCCGGACGGTGCGGTGTGCCTGGACGCCGGTGCCTCCACCGGCGGGTTCACCCAGGTCCTGCTGTCCCACGGCGCCGCGGCGGTGCATGCCGCGGACGTGGGGCACGGACAGCTCGTGCCCCTCCTGGCGCAGGATCACCGGGTGCGCGATCTGCCGGGCACCAACGTCCGCGAGCTCACCCCGGCGCAGCTGGCTGCACCTGCGCCCTTCCACGCGGACGGCACCGTGGACCTCGTCGTCGCGGACCTCTCCTTCATCTCCCTCACCCTCGTCCTCGACGGGCTGCTGGCGGTCTGCCGGCCCGGCGCCCTGCTCGGCCTCATGGTCAAGCCCCAGTTCGAGCTCGGCCGCTCCGCGCTGGACAAGCACGGCGTGGTCGCGGATCCCGCGGACCGCGTCCGGGCGGTGCTCGGGGTCGTCCGGGCGCTCGGCGCGGCCGGAGCCCAGCCGCTCGCCGTCTCGCCCTCCCGCCTGCCCGGTCCGGCGGGCAACAGGGAGGTGTTCGTGTGGGCGCGCGCCCGCACCGGACCGGCCGCGGCGACGCCTGCGACCACGCGATCGGCTAGCGTGGAGCCGGAACCGGGACGTTCGTTCGTTTTGGCGTCCGATCCCCGGGCGGCCGTCGCCGCGGCGGTGGAGGGACGCGCATAAGGTGGGCCGGGAGAGGGAAACCGTCAGCGAGGGAGAGGGAAGCCGCGTGAGCAGACAGATGTTGGTCGTCCTCCATCCCCACCGGGAGCGGGCCCGGGCGGCCGCCGTCCGGGTGTGCCGTGCGCTCGTCGCGGAGGGCGTCGTCCCCGTCCTCACCGCCGACCACCACGCGGCGGTGCTCGCCGCGGGCGGTGCCGGGGGAGAGGCCGAGGCCGTCCTCCCCGCGGAGGTGCGGATCGTGCCGGCCCCGGAACCGGGCACGCGCTCCGAGCCCGCACCGGGCCAGCACCCGGCGGCCGCGGACGGCTGCGAGCTCATCATCGTCCTCGGCGGCGACGGGACGATCCTCCGCGCTGCCGAGGTCTATCACCGGGCGCAGGTGCCCATCATGGGCGTCAACCTCGGGCACGTCGGCTTCCTCGCGGAGAGCGAGTCGGACGACATCGACGAAGCGGTCCGCCGTGCGGTCGCACGCGAGTACGACATCGAGTCGCGCCTCACCCTGGACATCACGGTCCGCCTGGGCTCCGAGCTCGTCCATCGCGCCTGGGCGCTCAACGAGGCCACCGTGGAGAAGGGCCCCGGCAGCCAGATGATCGAACTGAGCACCGGTGTGGACGACAGGCCGGTCTCCACCTACGGCTGCGACGGCGTCATCATGGCCACGCCCACCGGCTCCACCGCCTACGCGTTCTCCGCCGGCGGCCCCATCGTGTGGCCGGACGTCGAAGCGCTGCTCATGGTGCCCATCAGCGCCCACGCGCTCTTCGCCGAGCCCCTCGTGGTCTCCCGCGACTCCGTCATCGCCGTGGAGTACCTGCCGCGGCCTGCCAAGGACTCCGCCGTGCTGTGGTGCGACGGCCGGCAGGAGCTGGAGCTGCCGGTGGGCGCGCACATCGAGGCCTGCCGCTCCGCGACGCCGCTGCTGCTGGCCCGTCTGCGGCACGGGCCGTTCACGGACCGGCTCGTGAAGAAGTTCCAGCTCCCCGTCGCCGGCTGGCGGGGACCCGCTGCGGAGGCCCGATGATCACCTCGATCGGCATCGAGAACCTGGGCGTCATCACGGACGCGCGCATCGACCTGGGCGCCGGCCTCACCGTCGTCACGGGTGAGACCGGCGCGGGCAAGACCATGTTCGTCACGGCGCTGGACCTGCTGCTGGGCCAGCGGGCGGAGACCTCGGCGGTCCGCCGGGACGCGGAGAAGGCGGTCGTGGAGGGGATCTTCGCCCTGCCCGCCGCCGGCGACGAGGTCGATCCCGCGAGCGCGCTCGACGAGGAGGGGCACGTGCAGTCGGCCGTCGCCGCGCGGATCGCCGAGGCCGGGGGAGACGTGGACGAGGAGGCCGTCCTCACCCGCATCATCCCGCGGACCGGCCGCGCCCGTGCGACCGCGGGCGGCCGGACGGTGCCCGCCGCGGTGCTGCGCGAGGTGGGCTCCCAGCTCGTGAGCATGCACGGCCAGGCGGAGCAGATGACGCTGCGCGGCCAGGCGCAGCAGCGGGCGCTCCTCGACGGGATCGCGGGCCGGCGCGGGGCGCAGGCGCTCGCCTCCTACCGGGAGGCCTTCGCCGCCCACCGCGAGCTGGAGCAGGAGCATCAGCGCCTCGAGGGCACGCGCTCCGAGCGGGCGGCGCGCATCGACTACCTGCGCAGCGCGCTGGAGGCCATCGACGCCGTGCGTCCGCAGCCGGGGGAGGACGCCGAGCTCGCGGCGCTCGCCGCCCGGCTGGGCGCCGCGGAGGAGCTGCAGCAGGCCGCGGGCACCGCGCACACGCTGCTCATGGGCGACGACTGGTCCGAGCAGACGAACGTCGTCTCCCTGCTCGCCGAGGCCACGGAGGCGCTGAGCCGGGCCGCCGGAGCGGATGCCGAGCTCGCCGCCCGCCTGGAGACGCTCGAGGACGTCGCCGTGCGGGTCTCCGACCTGGGCGCCGAGCTCTCCTCCTATCTCACCGGGTTCGCGGACCAGGAGGGGATGTCGCTGGAGGACGCCGAGGCCCGGCGCGCCGAACTGGGTTCGCTCAGCGCCTACGGCGAGGACCTCGCGGCCGTGCTCGCCTTCGAGGAGCAGGCGGGGCGGGAGCTGCTCGCGCTGGAGAACTCGGAGGCCTCGCTCACGGACATGGCACAGACCGTCGAGGCCGCCCGCGCCCGGCTCGAGGAGGCGGCCCAGGAGCTGCACGCCGCACGGGTGGAGGCCGGGGAGTCCTTCGCCGCGGCGGTGGGCGAGGAGCTCGCCGCGCTCGCGATGCCGCACGCGGCGCTGAGCTTCCGGGTCGAGCGCACGGAGCCCGCCGCGCACGGCGGGGACGACGTCCGCCTCCTGTTCACCTCGCACGCGGCGGCGGAGCCGGACGACATCGCCAAGACCGCCTCGGGCGGGGAGCTGTCCCGGGTCATGCTCGCGATCGAGGTGGTCCGGGCCCGCACGGAGGCCTTCCCCACCTTCGTCTTCGACGAGGTGGACGCGGGGGTCGGCGGCAAGGCCGCCGTGGAGATCGGCAGGCGACTCGCCCGGCTCGCAGCATCCTCCCAGGTCATCGTCGTCACACACCTGCCCCAGGTCGCGGCGTGGGCGGACCACCACCTCGTGGTCCGCAAGACCGACGAGGGCACCGGCGCGGTCTCCGGGGTGCGGGAGCTGCACGGGGAGGACCGGACGGAGGAGCTCGCCCGGATGCTCGCCGGCGTGGCCGATTCCACATCCGCGAGGGAGCACGCGGAGGAGCTGGTGCGCTCCGCGACGGAGGCCAAGGCCGCGTTCGCGCTCGCCTCGGGTGTGCGCATGAGAGGATGAGCGCACCATGATTCTGCGCAGAGCACGTGAGCGGGTCGATGTGGAGCAGCGGGTGGGGCCCGCTGTCCTGCGGGTCGACCGGCGGACCAAGGACCTCACGAAAAGACTTCAGCCCGGCGACATCGCCGTGATCCGTCACTCCGACATCGACCGCGTGTCCGCGGAGGCGCTCGTGGCGTGCAGGCCCGCGGCCGTGGTGAATGCGCACAGGTCGGTGTCCGGCCGGTACCCCAACCTGGGCCCGGGCATCATCGTCGCCGCGGGGATCCCGCTGGTCGACGACGCGGGCGAGGAGCTCTTCGACGGCAGGCTCACGGAGGGGGAGGAGTACTCGCTCGAGGAGGGCTCGCTGCTCTCCGGCGGGGAGGTGGTCGCCACCGGCACGGTGCAGACGACAGACACGATCGACCGTGCCACCACCGCCGCCGAGGCGGGCATGGGCGAGGTCCTCGTGGACTTCGTCGACAACACCATCGAGTACATCCGCAAGGACTCCGATCTCCTCGCCGACGACTTCGAGGTGCCTCTCGTCCGCACGTCCTTCGCCGGACGGCACGCGCTCATCGTCGTCCGCGGGTACCACTACAAGGAGGACCTCGCGATGCTGTCCACCTACATCCGGGAGCACCGCCCCGTGCTCATCGGCGTGGACGGCGGAGCGGACGCGATCCTCGAGGCCGGTCTCAGCCCGGACATGATCGTGGGCGACATGGACTCGGTGTCCGACGCCGCGCTCACCTCCGGTGCGGAGCTGGTCGTCCATGCCTACCGCGACGGGCGCGCGCCGGGCGTGGAGCGGCTCACGGACCTGGGGCTGGACTGCGTGAAGTTCCCCGCCTCCGGCACGAGCGAGGACATCGCCATGCTGCTGGCCGACGACAAGGGGGCGGAGCTCATCGTCGCGGTGGGCACCCACGACACCCTCATCGAGTTCCTGGACAAGGGCCGCAAGGGCATGGCCTCGACGTTCCTCACCCGGCTGCGAGTGGGGAGCAAGCTCATCGACGCGAAGGGCGTCTCCCTGCTCTACCGGCAGCGGATCGGCGCCTGGCAGCTGGTGCTGCTGGCGGTCGCCGGGCTCATCGCGCTGGGCGCGGCGCTGTCCGCCACCGCCGCGGGCCAGACCCTGCTGGGGCTCGTCATGGCCCAGCTCGACGGATTCTTCCAGTGGATCGCCTCCCTCTTCGGGGGCTCCGCAGACGCGGTGGGCCTCGGTCTGCCGCCGCACGTCCCCGCCGGGAGCGTCGCCGCAGGCGAGCTCCCGGCATCCGCACACCTTCGAGGACTGAGCCAGCCGTGATCGACTTCCGCTACCATCTCGTCTCCCTCATCTCGGTGTTCCTCGCGCTCGCGGTGGGCATCGTGCTGGGGGCCGGCCCGCTCAAGGAGCCCATCGGCTCCTCGCTGCAGAGCCAGGTCGATGCACTCCGCACGGATCGCGACGGCCTCCGTGCCGACCTCGAGCACGCGCAGAACGACGCGGACCAGCTCACCGCGTTCGTGGAGGCCAGCGCGGAGGACCTCCTCTCCGAGAAGCTCAGCGACACCGCGATCACGGTCGTCCGCCTGCCCGGCGCGGACGGAGCGCAGGCCGAGGCGGTGGTGGACCGGATCGGCACCGCGGGCGGCACCGTGGCCTCGGACGCGGAACTCGCGGAGGCAGCCCTGGCCCCGGCCGGGGCGGAGCTGCTCGCACAGCTGCGCGAGCTCGACGACAGCCTGCCGCAGGACGACGCCGCGGTGCTGCGGACGGCACTCGTGCACGCCCTGGCACCGGCGGACCCCGAGGCCGGGGACGAGGCAGCGGAGGAGGGCGCGGAGCCCACCGCCGATCCCGGCGAGGACGCCGGGGCGAAGACCAGCTCCGTGAGCGAGGAGACGGCCGCGGGGCTCTTCTCCGCGCTCACGGAGGCCGGTGTCATCGCCTCCGGCGACCGCGGATCCGCCGACGCCGTCGTCATGATCGCCCCCGTGGACCCGGCCGAGGCCGCAGCGGAGGACCCCGGCGCGGACGGCGTGCCCGGTTCCGAGGACACCGCAGAGGGCGGGGAGTCCGCGGAGGCGACCGAGACCGCGGCACCGGAGGAGGCCGCCGCCGAACTCACGGCCGGAGCAGACCTCGCCCGCGATTTCGCAGGTGCGAGCCGGACCGTCGTGGCGGGCTCGCGCGCCTCCGCCGTGCAGGGCCTCCTGGCGGAGCTGCGCAACGACGGCGAGGGGCTGAGCACCGTGGATTCGCTCGACCTCGCCGCCGGTGCCGTCATCGTCCCCCTGGCCCTGGAGGCCGCAGTCGAGGGCCGTGCGGGGAACTACGGGACGACGCAGTCGTCCGATTCCGTCCTTCCGGAGGCGCCATGATCCGCACACTCGCACGCACCGGCCTCGCGGCCGCGGCCGGAGCGCTCGCCGCCGCGGGCGTGAACGCGCTCCGCACCCGTGCGGAGGAGCGCATGCCGTCCCTCGTCCGCACCAATCACGCGGGGAACCCGGTCTCGCTGCTGGAGGGACCCGCACAGACGGCGGGGCTGCTCGCGGCGTGCGTCCTCGTCCCGGGTGCTGCGAACCGCACGGCCTGCCTGCTGGCGGTGGGTGCCGCGGGAGCGCTGGGCGCCAATGACGACTTCCGGGAGACGGGTGCGTCCAAGGGGCTGCGCGGACATCTCAGCGCGCTGGCACGCGGCGAGGTCACCACGGGGGCGCTCAAGGTCATCGGCATTCCCCTGGCCTCCGTGGCCGCCTGCGCCCTGCTCCGCAGGGACGCGGACACCGTCGCCGGGAGGGCCGTCGACGCCGTGCTGGCCGGCGGGGTCGTGGCAGGCACCGCGAACCTCATGAATCTGCTGGATCTGCGCCCCGGCCGCGCGCTCAAGGCCGGGGCCGTGATCCTCGACCTCCAGACGACGGCCTCGGTGCTGGGACGGCTGGGTGCGAAGGGCGAGTCGCGCGGCGGAGCGCAGGCGGGCAGCGCCAGTGGGGCACTGCTCGGCGGAGTCGTGGGCACCACCGCGGTGCTGCTGCCGGACGACCTCGGCGGGAGGAGCATGCTGGGCGACACGGGGGCCAACGCGCTCGGTGCGGCACTGGGCCTGCGCAGCGCCCTCACGGCCTCCCGCGGACGGCTGATCTGCGAGCTCGCACTCCTGGCCGGGCTCACGCTCGCCAGCGAGAAGGTCTCCTTCACCCGCGTCATCGAGGCGACTCCCGGGCTGCGCGAACTCGACGCACTCGGCCGCTGATGCCCCGTCTGCTCCGGTTCGCGGCCTCGGCCGCGCTGCTCGTCTCCGCGGCCACACTTGTCTCGCGGCTGTTCGGCTTCGTCCGCTGGGTGGCCTTCTCGCCCACCGTGGGCGCCGGAGCGGTGGGCACGGCCTACCAGTCCGCCAACCAGATCCCCAACATCCTCTACGAGGTGGTGGCCGGCGGCGCGCTCGCCGGCGCTGTGGTGCCGCTGCTGGCCGCGCCGCTCGCCCTGGCGCAGCGGAAGGCGGGGGAGACCGGCCCCGGCGGCTCAGCGGAGTCCGGGGACACCGCCGAGGCCGCCCGCGCCGAGGCCTCCCGCATCGCGTCCGCACTGCTCACCTGGTCCGTGACCCTCACGCTGCCCCTGGCCGCGGCCGTCATGGTCCTCCACGCCCCGCTCGCGGCGCTCATCACCCCGACGGACGCGCCGGGGTCGACGGCATTCATCTCCGGCTTCCTCCTCGTGTTCGCGCCGCAGCTCGTGCTCTACGCCGTGGGCGGCGTGCTCACCGGTGTCCTGCAGGCGCACCGGCGCTTCCTCTGGCCGGCCTTCATGCCGCTCGTGTCCTCGCTCATCGTGATCGGCGTCTACGCCGGCTACGCGGTGCTGCGCGGCCCGGAGTCCGCAGCGCCGGCGGACAGCGCGCTGGCGCTGCTGGGCTGGGGCACGACGGCGGGCGTGGCCGCGATGACGCTCCCGCTCGCGCTGCCGGCGCGATCCACGGGGATCCGCTTCCGGCCCACCTGGTCGTTCCCCCCGGGGGTGGCGCGGCGCGCGGTGAAGCTCGCCGGGGCGGGGATGTCCGTGCTGCTGGCCCAGCAGCTCGCGACCCTGGTCATCCTCATGGTGTCCAACAAGGTGGGCGGCAGCGGCGTCTTCGCGGTGTTCGGGTACGTGCAGGCCGTCTATCTGCTGCCCTACGCCGTGCTCGCGGTGCCCGTGGCGACCGTCGCCTTCCCCAAGCTCGCGGGGCTCGTCGCGGAGACGGGGCCCGCCGGGCCCACGGATGCCTTCATCGCGGGCACCACCCGGCTGGTGGTCCTCCTGGGCCTCACCGGGGCCGCGGTGCTCGCGGCGGCCTCGGCCCCGCTGCAGGTCTTCTTCTCCACGCTGGACACCGCGCACGGCGAGTCCGCCCCGATCTTCTCCGCCCTGGGCCTCACGGTCGTCGTCATCGCCGCCGCGGTGCCGGGCTGGTGCATGGTCGCGTGGGGGACGCGGGTCTTCTACGCGCTGGAGCGCTCCCGGTTCGCCACCCTCTCCGCCGCGGCGGGCTGGTCCCTCGTGGCGGTGTCCGTCCTTGCGGCCGTCCCCTTCGTGGCGGCGGCGCCCGGCCCGCGGACCCTCGTGGCGCTGGGCGCCGCGCATGCCGTGGGCATGACGGTGGCGGGCGTCTGCCTGCTCGCCGGCATCGCCCGGGTGCGCGGACGCGGTGCGCTCGCGGGCCTGCCGCGCACGCTCGTCGTCGGCGTGGTGGGCGCCGCCGGGGGCGGCGCCGCGGGCTTCCTCGTCGCCCGGCTCGCCCTGGCCGGATCGGGCGGGCTGCCGTTCCCGCCCGCGGTCCTCGCCGTCCTCGCCGGGCTCTGCGCCGGTCTCGTGGCCGTGGCCGTCACCGGCGCGGTCGCCTTCGCCCTCGATCGCGGGGCGCTGGCGCAGGCCCGTGCCCTGCGGTGATCCTGAGCCGCCGCTGGCGTGAGCCCCGCTAGACTCGCCCCATGCGGATTCTCCTTGTGCTCGGGACCTCCACGGGAGGGGTCGGA
This sequence comes from Brevibacterium sp., assembly GCF_022712115.1. Taxonomy (GTDB): domain Bacteria; phylum Actinomycetota; class Actinomycetes; order Actinomycetales; family Brevibacteriaceae; genus Brevibacterium; species Brevibacterium salitolerans. The sequence goes on from NZ_JALAHB010000250.1 coordinate 11,678, forward strand.
ACCCACGTCGCTGCGGCTGCGCGGAGCTTCGCCGCCGCCGGTCACCGGGTGGGTGTCGTGGGCCCGGCGGCCACACAGGAGCAGTTCGGCTTCGACGACAGGCCGCGGGTGATGTTCGCCCCGCTGGAGATCCCCGTGGGAGTGGGGCCCCGTGACGCGGGCACCGTGCGCCGGCTGCGCACCCTCATCCGCACCTTCCGCGCCGACGTCGTCCACGCGCACGGGTTCCGTGCCTCCCTGCTGACCTCCGTGGCGCTCACCGGCATGCGGAAGCGCCCCCGCTTCCTCTCCAGCTGGCACAACACGATCATGAGCACGGGCGGGCGTGAGCGGATGGAGCGGCTCGTCGCTGCCCGGATCGCGAGGACCGCGGACACCGTGCTGGGTGCCAGCGAGGACCTCGTGGACCTCGCCCGGGAGCTGGGCGCCTCCCACACCGGCCTCGCCCCGGCGGCCGCGCCCTCCCCGCGCTTCGGTGACGACATCCACGCGGGCCTGCTGCGGGCGCGCCTGGCCCGCGAGCTCGGCTTCGACCGCGACGGCCTCATCCTCCTGGCGGTGGGCCGGATCGCGCCGCAGAAGGACTACGGCGTCCTCATCGACGCGCTGGCGGAGCTCGCCGCGGACCACCCCGAGGTGCAGTGCCTGGTGGCCGGCGCGCAGGACGACGCCGAACGTGCGCGCCTGGACGCGCGCATCGAGGAGCACGCGCGTGCCGGGAGGCGGCCCTCCCTCCACTTCCTCGGCCAGCGCGGGGACGTGGGAGCCCTCAACCAGCTCGCCGATGCCTTCGTGCTCACGAGCAGGTGGGAGGCCCGGGCCCTCGTCCTGCAGGAGGCCCTGCTCACCGGCAAGGCCATCGTCGCCACGGCCACGGGCGGCACGCCCGGGCTCGTGGGCGATGCCGGACTGCTGGTGCCCGCCGGCGATCCCGCGGCCTTCGCCGCCGCGCTCCGGAGGGTCGTCGAGGATCCCGCCCTGCGCGAGGAGCTGGGACACCGCGCCGCCCAGCGCGCGCTGGACCTGCCGGACGAGGCGCAGGCGGCGGAGCTCCTCCTCACGGAGTACGAGGCGGCGCGCGCACGCGGATGAGCGGACGGAGGACACGCACGCGCACGCGCGCGGAGGCGCACCGGTAGTCTTGTCACCAGCGCGGCCGGAACGCGGCCGCAGTCCCATCGTGACGTCCGGGAAGGATCCGCACATGCACGCAGACCACGGCCAGGTCGAGCCCGCGCTCGCTCAGACCCGCATCCTCCATGTCCTCGCAGAGGCACAGGGGCCGGTGGGGGAGGTCGCTGCGTCCGCGGCGCAGGCGCACGCCGGCAGCGGTCTGAAGGTGGGCGTGGCGGCGCGCCCGTCGGTGCTCGAGGAGCTGGGCTTCGCGCCGGCGACCTCCCCGCGCGGGGGCACCTCCCCGGCCATGGGCTACGACCGGGAGCGCGATCTCGCCGCGGTCAGCCTGCCGGTGCGCGACCACGTCGCCCTCGGCGATCCCGGCACCGTGCTGGACCTCCACCGGCTCTACCGCCACGTGGACCTCGTCCACGCCCACGGCCTCCACGCCGCCGCTCTCGCCGGCACCGCGATGACCGGGCTCCCCGCCTCGCGCCGGCCCGCGCTGGTGGCGACGGTGGGCCGGTTCCGCCCCCAGAGCACCCTGGACGCGGCCTCCGCCGCCGTCGTCGCCCGGACCGCCGCCGCCGTGCTGGGGACCACGGCGCCGGTGGTCGACCGCTTCGTCGACGAGGTGCCGGTCGCGGAACGCGCGCGCCTGCTCAGCCCGGACCTCTCCACGCGGCTCGCCCCGGCCGTGAGCAGGCGGCAGGTCCGGGAGAACCTCGAGGTGCCGGACGGCGCGTTCCTCGTGGCCTCCCCGCTGGCGGTGGCGGACGGCGACGCCCTCACCACCTTCCTCGACGCCGCCGTCTCCCTGGCGGAGCACCGGCAGGACCGCCATGTGGTGTTCGCCCTCACCGGCTCCGGCCGTGAGCGCGGCCTGGTGCGCTCCGCGTTCGTGGGCCGCTGCCCCGTGGTGCTCGCCGACGAGGGCTCCGCGGTGGACGTCCTCGCCGCCGCCGATGTGGTGGTCGCCACCGCGGACATGGGGCCGATGGAGCCGGAGGCGCTCATGCAGCTGGCCCGCCCCTCGATCGTGCTGGGCGATGAGCGCACCGCGCGGCCGTGGGGCGAGGCGGCCCCGCGCGTGGACGCCGATGACACGCACGCACTGGTGCAGCGGATCAGCGCCTTCCTCGACTCCCCGGCCGGGCGCGTGAGCGCAGGATTCGCCGCCCGGCGCCGCGTGGACGACGTCTCCTCGGCGGAGCTCATCGCCGCGGACCTGCTCGACGTCTACGCCGCCGCTCTGGCGCACCGCCGCTGACGGCGCGCCTCCCGGCCCTGCCTCCCGCGGGCGGCTGACTCCCAGGAAGCTGTAACGCGATGGAAACTCCGGACCGAGGTCCGCGGGGGCGGGCGCTGGTAGAGTGGAAGTCCGTGGTGAATCGATTGAGCACAGACGGTGCGACCAGTACACGACACATCTTCGTCACCGGCGGAGTCGCCTCCTCCCTGGGGAAGGGGCTGACGGCCTCCAGCCTCGGTCACCTGCTCTCGCAGCGCGGTCTCGCCGTGACCATGCAGAAGCTCGACCCCTATCTCAATGTGGATCCGGGCACCATGAACCCGTTCCAGCACGGCGAGGTCTTCGTGACCGACGACGGAGCGGAGACGGATCTCGACATCGGCCACTACGAGCGCTTCCTCGACCGCTCGCTGGACGCCTCGGCCAATGTGACCACGGGCCAGGTGTACTCCTCCGTCATCGCCAAGGAGCGGCGCGGCGCCTACCTGGGCGACACGGTCCAGGTCATCCCGCACATCACGGACGAGATCAAGGCCCGCATGCGGGCGCAGGCCCAGCGCACGGACGGTGAGGCGCCGGACGTCATCATCACGGAGATCGGCGGCACGGTGGGCGACATCGAATCGCTGCCGTTCCTCGAGGCCGCGCGCCAGGTCCGGCACGACATCGGCCGGGACGACGTCTTCTTCGTCCACGTCTCCCTCGTGCCCTATCTGGCCCCCAGCGGGGAGCTCAAGACCAAGCCCACCCAGCACTCCGTGGCGCAGCTGCGGTCCATCGGCATCACGCCGGACGCCATCGTCCTGCGGGCGGACCGGCCGCTGCCGGAGTCCATCTGCGACAAGATCGCCGCCTCCTGCGACGTGGAGCCCGAAGCCGTCGTCCCCTGCGTCGATGCGCGCAGCATCTACGACATCCCGACCGTGCTCCACTCCGGCGGGCTGGACGCCTACGTCATCCGCCGCCTCGGCCTGCCGCTGGGGGAGATGGACTGGGCCCGGTGGAACGCCGTGCTCGCGCAGGTGCACAATCCCTCGCACACCGTGACGGTGGGGCTCGTGGGCAAGTACGTGGATCTGCCGGACGCCTACCTCTCCGTCACGGAGGCGCTGCGCCACGGCGGGTTCGCCCACGGTGCGCGCGTGGAGATCCGCTGGGTCGCCTCCGACAGCTGTGAGACGCCGGAGGGAGCGGCCGAGCAGCTCGCCGGCCTCGACGCCGTCTGCGTGCCCGGCGGTTTCGGCATCCGCGGGATCGAGGGCAAGCTGGGCGCGCTGCGCCACGCGCGTCTGCACGGCATCCCCACCCTCGGCCTGTGCCTGGGCATGCAGTGCATGGTCATCGAGTACGCCCGCACGGAGCTCGGCCTCAGCGAGGCCTCCTCGACGGAGTTCGACCCGGCCACGACGGAGCCGGTCGTCGCGACGATGGCCGAGCAGCGGTCCGTGGTGGACGGCGAGGGAGACCTCGGCGGCACCATGCGGCTGGGACTGTACCCGGCGGCCCTCACCCCGGGCAGCGTCGTCGCCGGCGCCTACGGTGCCGCGGAGGCCTCGGAGCGCCACCGTCACCGCTACGAGGTGGCCAATGCCTACCGCGACCGCCTCGCCGCGGCCGGCCTCGTGTTCTCCGGCACCTCCCCGGACGGCGAGCTCGTGGAGTTCGTCGAGGTGCCCGCCTCCGCCCATCCCTACTA
>NZ_JALAHB010000251.1 GCF_022712115.1 Brevibacterium sp.
GGGTGAGGCGGTGCGCGCGAGGGCGGCGTAGCCGGGTGTGAAGCGGTGCGCCGGACGCAGGGCGGGGCAGCGCGACAGCCGCACACCGCTTGTCCGCTCAGCCACCCACATATATGCGGGTGGGAAAGCGCATTCGCGGTCTCGCGGCTTTCGAGGCACCGCCTAAGTGCCCTGCCACCCACCTATGCATGGGCGGCACAGCGCATTCGCGTGGGCGGCAGGGCGCATTCGTGGGGCGCCGCATGTCACCCCACCACCACCGCACGCTCAGCGCTGCAGAGTGCGCACGCCGCCTGCCGGCGTCCGCCCGCAGCGCGGTCAGGCCTTGGGAAGGATGCGCCCGGTCGGCGGAAGCTCACGCCCATCGGGCCTGCCGCCCACGGACGGCAGGAACCGGTGCATCGCCTGCTCCAGGTGCTCCCGCATGAGAGCCTCGGCGCGCTCGCCTGCGCAGGCGGAGATCGCCTCGGCGACCTCGCGGTGTTCCTGCAGGGTGCTCGCGCTCGCGATGTCCTCCGCGTAGAGGCGGAACAGGTGCAGCTGCGCGTGGAGGCCCTCGTAGGCGTTCATGAGGAAGCCGTTGCCCGTCGCCCGGTGGATGGCGCGGTGGAACTCGAGGTCGTGCGCAGCCAGATCGCTGCGCGAGCACACGTCCGGGTGCGCATCCGCGAACGAGGAGACGAGCCCGAGCAGGTCCCGGCCGGGATTCGTGGTCCTGTCGGCGGAGACGACCCGTGCCGCCCAGGGCTCTATGAGCAGCCGCACCTCGAACATGCTGCGCAGCTGCGCCTCGTCCAGCAGCGGGGTCGTGGAGTAGCCGCGGCCGCGGGCGCGCATGACCAGCCCGTCACCCTCGAGGTGGTGCAGTGCCTCGCGCACCGGGGTCTGGGAGACGCCCAGCTCCCGCACCAGTGCGTCGATGCTGACCTTCTCCCCCGAGGCGATCTCATTGCGGATGATCTTCTCGCGGATGCGGTCGTAGACCGAGGGCTGCGTCATTCGATCCCCTGGAGACTCGGTTGTGGGCGGCGCCTGCGCACAGTGCACGCGCACCGCCGGCAGGCGGGTGCACGGAGGCGGGGTGCGCCGGCGGTGTGCGGACGCCGCAGAAGCGCATACAGAATCTCACATCCGCGGATGCCATCGCCTACAGTGCCGAACATGCGCACTCCCCCTCCCGCCTCCCTGCAGGTCATCGCCTCCTACGCGGAGAGCGCAGCCGTGCCGTGGGCCAACGGCGCCGGCTCCACCGTGGAACTCGTCTCGCTGGAGAGGTCGGCACAGCTCACCCCGGGGCGGCCTCGGTGGCGGCTCAGCATCGCCGCGCTGGAGCGGCCGGCCGACTTCTCGCCGCTGCCGGGGATGCACCGCACGTTCCGGCCCGTGGGAGGGAACGTGGTGCTGGAGATCGACGGCGAGCGGCACGAGGTCGCCGCCGGCGCTCCGTGCATCTTCGACGGGGCCGCTCGCACCGTGCTCGTCGAGCTTCCGCACCCCTGCCACGCCGTCAACCTCATGGTGGAGAGCGGCCCGGGGCATGCCGCCCCCGAGCTCGGCGTGGACGGCACCTTCCTCCTCACCCTCGAGGACTCGGACCTCGGCCCCCGCCTCACCCTGCTGCGGGAGCGGGAAGGGGCAGAGGGGGACGGTCGCCTCGGCCCGGTGCTGCGCTTCTGACCTCAGCGAGCTCGCAGACGGGAACGAGATCGCCCCAGGCTCCCGTCTGCGGATCCGCCGCTGTTCCGGCCCTCAGAGGGCGAATCGGCAGACGCGAAACCAGTCCTCTTGGCTCCCGTCCGTCACGACCCCGACCCCGGCTCCAGCCCCGGCTCCGCGGCATAGCCCAGCGCGAAGCGGTCGCGCGCCTCGCCCAGGTGCGTCTGCAGCTGCTCCTCCCACGCCGGGTCACCGCTCTCCACCGCGCGCAGGAGGTCGGCATGCACCTCGACGGCGCGGAGCAGGTCATCACCCGGGTGCGGATTCACCTCGAGCAGCGTGCTGAGGCTGCGCTCGAACTTCCTCCACATGGACAGGATCCGGCGCTGCCCGGCCGCCTCCTGGAACGCACGGTGGAACGCCAGGTCCGCCCTGCCGAACGCGATCCCGTCGGATGCCTCGGCGGCGGCACGCATCCGGCGGACGGCCTCGTGGGCCGCAGCCAGCTCCGCGCCCGTCCGCGCGGCCCTCCCCATCGCATGGCGCTCCAGCAGATACCGGAGGTCGTAGATCTCCTCGATGTCGTGCGCCGTCACCTCCAGCACCCGGTAGCTGCGCCCCGAGGCCGCGATGAGCCCGTCCTCGTCCAGCTGGGCGAGCGCGTCCCGCACCGGGCCGCGGCTGGTGCCGAAGTCCTCCGCGAGGGCCTTCTCGATCAGCAGATCTCCGCCCGGGCGCTCGCCGGAGAGGATCTGCCGCCGCAGCACACGTGCGAGCTGATCGCCCAGCAGCTCGTTCCTGATCTTCATCGCACTCCTCCCGCCCGCACCGGCACGTGCCGCACACCC
>NZ_JALAHB010000252.1 GCF_022712115.1 Brevibacterium sp.
ACGGGATCCCGCCCGCCCGAGCGCCCACCACCGGCACGCCCGAGGCCATCGACTCCAGCGCCACGAGCCCCAGGGTCTCCGTGGTGGAGGGGAAGACGAAGAGGTCCGCGCTCGCATACGCCGCCGCGAGCTCCGTTCCGGACATGTAGCCGGTGAAGACCGTCCGCGTGCCGGCGAACTCCTCCTCCAGCTGTGTGCGGAACGGGCCCGAGCCCACGAAGGCCAGCCGCACGTCCTCCGGCATCCGCGCCAGCGCCGCCCGCAGGAGCAGCAGGTCCTTCTCCTTGGACAGGCGGCCCACGTAGACGAGCAGCCGGTCCTGCGGGTGGCCGTCCGTGAGCCGCTCCCGCATCCGGACGCTGGACCGGGCGGGGGAGTAGGCCCGGGTGTCCACCGCCTTGGGCCCCAGCTGCACGTTGCGGATGACGGCCCCCTGCGCCCGCTCCACCCTCTGCCGGGAGGTGCACAGATTCACCTGCGCCTCGTTGTGCAGCCGGTTGCTCCACCGGGAGGTGGTGTCCGTGATCCACTCGAGCCCCAGCCGGCGGGTGTACGAGGGCACGTCCGTGTGGAAGCTCGCCACCAGCGGGATGTTCCGCCGCCGGGCCGAGAGCGCGCCGTAGGCGGCCAGCCACACGGGGTTGACCGCGTGGACCACGTGCGGGTGGAAGCGCTCCATCACCGCGGCGATCGACGGCGTCGGCAGTCCCACCTCGAGCTCCGGGTACCAGGGACGGAACGGCACGGACCGCACCGGCACCACCTCGAAGCCGGCGAAGGACTCCGGCGGATGCCCGGGAGCGAACACCACGACCTCGTGCCCCAGCTCCGCCAACTGCTCGAGTGACCGCGTGATGCGGGTGACGACCCCGTCGATCTTGGGGAGGAAGACCTCGGTGAAGAGCGCGATCCTCACGGAGACACGGACTTCGGCACGCCCGGACGGGTCCGGTCGTTCCACAGGCTGGTGGCGGGGATCTTCTCCAGGTCCGCCCGGTGGGCCCACCGCCGGGCGGTCTCCTCCACCTCCGTGAGCAGACCCGCGGACAGCGTGGTCGGCTCCAGGCCCAGGTCCAGGAAGGTCTCGTTCGCCGCGAACAGGTCGTTCTCTGCCGACTCCTGGCGAGGGTTGGGGACGGTCTCCACCCGGGCGCCGGAGATCTCCGCGACGAGTGCCGCGAGATCGCGCACCCGGTGCGTCTCCGTGAGCTGGTTGAAGATCTTCACCCGGTCCCCGGCCGCGGGCGGGTTGTCGATCGCGATCCGGATGCAGCGGACCATGTCCCGGATGTGGATGAACGCCCGCGTCTGCCCGCCCGTGCCGTGGACCGTGAGCGGGTAGCCCACCGCCGCCTGCATGAGGAAGCGGTTGAGGACCGTGCCGTAGTCGCCGTCGTAGTCGAAGCGGTTGACGAGGCGCTCGTCCAGCTCCGTCTCCTGCGTGTGCGTGCCCCAGATGATGCCCTGGTGCAGATCCGTGATCCGCAGCCGGTCGTTCTTCGCGTAGAAGGCGAAGAGGTGCTGGTCGAGCACCTTGGTCATGTGGTAGACGCTGCCGGGGTTGGAGGGGTACAGGATCGTCTGGTCGATGAGCTCACCGGTGCGGGTGCCGTCCGCGTCCTCCGCGTGGGCCTTCACGTCCAGGTAGCCCTCCGGGATCCGCATCCCGGCCGTGCCGTAGCCGTAGACGCCCATCGTGCCCAGGTGCACCACGTGGACGTCGAGGCCGGACTCCACGATCGCCGCGAGCACGTTGTGCGTGGCGTTCACGTTGTTGTCCACGGTGTAGCGTTTGTGGGCGGGGGACTTCATCGAGTACGGCGCGGCCCGCTGCTCCGCGAAGTGGACGAGGGCGTCCGGACGCAGCTCCCGCAGCAGGGCGAGGAAGCCCTCGTAGTCCTGGGCGAGATCGAGGTCCCGGAACCCGAGAGCGCGCCCCGTGACCTCCTGCCAGGCGGCGATCCTCTCCTGAGGAGTGCGGATGGGCGTAAGCGATTCCGTGCCCAGCTCCTCGTCGATGCGGCGCCGCGAGAGGTTGTCGACGATGACCACCTCGTGGCCCGCCTGTGAGAGATGCAGGGCGGCGGGCCAGCCGCAGAAGCCGTCTCCGCCGAGGACGAGGATCCGCACGTGGGTCTCCTTGCTGTTGTCGTGGTGCAGGGGTCGCGATCGAGCTCTCCCCAGCCTACTCGGCGCGTAGACTCGCGGGTGACGCGCGGGTGAACAGGAACGCGCGTGACCGCTCCCGCGAAAGGAACCCATGTCCGATCACACCCCCGGCGACCGCTTCGACGGCGCCGTCGCAGAGACCCTCGGGATCGCCCAGTCGCTCATCCGCTTCGACACCCAGAACTGGGGCGAGGGGAAGGCGAACCCCGAGCGCGAGGCCACGGAGTGGATCGCGGAGCAGCTGCGCGAGGTGGGCCTCGACTCGGTCATCCACGACTCCGAGCCGGGCCGCGCCAACCTCGTCGCCCGGATTCCCGGCACGGACCCGGAGGCCGGCGCGCTCGTCGTCCACGGTCACACGGACGTCGTGCCCGCCGACGCCTCGGAGTGGTCCGTGGACCCGTTCGAGGGCGTCGTGCGCGACGGTCTGCTCTGGGGCCGCGGTGCGGTGGACATGAAGGACATGGACGCGATGATCATCGCGAGCGTGCGCGACATGCTGCGCCGCGGTCTCCGTCCCCGCCGCGACCTCATCGTCGCCTTCTTCGCGGACGAGGAGGCCGGCAGCGTCTACGGCTCCCACTACATGGTCGACAACCACCCGGAGCTGTTCGCCGGCGCCACGGAGGCGATCAGCGAGGTGGGCGGCTACTCGACGGACATCCGCGGGCAGCGGGTCTACCTCGTGCAGACGGCGGAGAAGGGCATCGCCTGGCTGCGCCTCGTGGCCCACGGCACCGCCGGCCACGGCTCCATGGAGAACCGCGACAACCCCATCACCCGGCTGTCCGCCGCACTCGCGCGGATCGGGACGCACGAATGGCCGGAGGCGATGCCCGCGGCGACCCGCGAGCTCCTGGAGGGCGTCGCCGAGCTCACCGGCGTGGAGTTCACCGCGGAGACCACGGGTGAACTCATCGCGGAGCTGGGGTCCATCGCGAAGTTCGTGGGGCCCACACTGCGCAACACCTCCAACCCGACCGTGATCCAGGGCGGGTACAAGCACAACGTCATTCCCTCGACCGCACAGGCGCTCGTGGACTGCCGCGTGCTCCCCGGCCAGTTCGAGGACGTCATGCTCACGATCAAGGAGCTCGCCGGCGAGGGGATCGACGTCGAGACCGTCACGACGGGCGACGCGCTCGAGGCCGAGTTCTCCGGCCGCCTCGTCGACACCATGCAGGCATGCCTGCTGGGCGAGGACCCGGACGCGCTCATCCTCCCGCACGCCATGAGCGGCGGCACGGACAACAAGGCGCTGAGCAAGCTGGACATCACCGGCTACGGCTTCGCACCGCTGCGGCTCACCGGCGACCTCGACTTCGCCGCGATGTTCCACGGCAAGGACGAGCGGGTGCCGGTCTCCGCGCTCGAGTTCGGCACCCGCGTGCTCAGCCGCTTCCTGCTCGAGGCCTGAGGCCGCTCCCGGCCGGGCTACTCCGCGCCCTTCGGCCAGGACGCCAGCGTCACCCCCGCCAGCACGATCGCCATGCCCACGAGCGTGCCGGGGGTGACGGGCGGACTGCCGGGGAACACGAGGTCGAGGACGAGCGAACCGAGGAGGTTGCCGAACAGCGAGGTGAGCGAGAGCAGGAGCACGCCCAGGCGCTGCACCGTCGTGGTGGTGATGCCGATGAAGAGGACGCCCACCAGGCCGCCCACCAGCATCCAGGACTCGCCCGGCAGTGCGGGGAACTCGGCAGGCGGCGCACCTGCGGCCCAGGCGAGTGCCGAGCAGGCGAGGAGGAACGTCCCTCCCACCGCGAAGTTCACGGTGGTGGCGGTCACGGCCGAGGCCGTCGTGCGCTTGACCCGGCCGTTGAGCGCCTGCTGGACGGTGGTGAGCGCGCCGGAGGCGAAGGGCACGAGCGGCGCCCAGAGCGGGAAGGCGCCCGCGGTCCCGCCCCAGCTCGCCACCACCACCCCGGTCATGACGACGAGGGTGCCGAGCAGCCGCGCGGGAGTGGCGGGTGTCCTGCCTCCGGGTGGGAGCTCGGTCGAGTCCACGACCAGCGCACCGGCGAGCTGTCCGGCCACGAACGCCATCGTGAAGACGGAGACGCCGATGAGCGGGACGGTGAATGCCTGTGCGACGACGACGCTCACGCCGCCCAGGCCGCCGGTGAGCATCCACCAGCGCAGCTCGCCGGAGCGCAGCGCCGCTGCCAGGGCCCGGAAGCCCCTGCGGCCGGCGGGGACGAGCGCGAGGGCGATCACCATGACGACCATGCCGCCGGCGAAGGACAGGGTCGCCGCGTGGATGCCGGTGCCCACGACCTCGGCGAGCGTGCCGTTGGCCCGGGACTGGAAGGCCATGAAGAGCCCCGCGAGCGCAGTGGCCGCGAGGGCGAGTCCGGTGGAGAGGTCTGTGCGCACCCGGGCAGGCTACCAGCAGGCGGGCTGTACCCCTCCGCCGCCCGCTACAGTGGGGTGATGGAGATCATCCTCGTCCGCCACGGCGAGTCCACCGCCAACGTCGCCGGTGTCCTCGCAGGCCGCAGCAACGATGTCGCCCTCACGGAGCGGGGGAGGGAGCAGGTCGCCGGTGCCCGCGTGCTCGTCCCCGAGCTGGGCGTCCCCGAGGTCCCCGTCCTCACCTCTCCCATCGCCCGCTGCGTCGCCACGGCGCGCATCCTCCTCGAGGCCGAGGGCCGCGAGGCACGGGAGCCGGACGTCCTCGACGCGCTCGCGGAGGTCGACTACGGGGAGTGGACGGGACGCGGCATCGCGGAGCTGCTGCGCGAGGAGCTGTGGCAGACGGTGCGCACCTCGCCCAGCCGGGCCCGGTTCCCGGGCGGGGAGTCCCTGCCCGAGGTCGCGGAGAGGACCCGCGCCGCCCTCGCCGCCGCCGTGCGCCGCGGGGAGGAGGCGCAGGCGGAGACCGTCGTGCTGGTCTCGCACGGGGACGTCATCAAGCTCGCGCTGGCCCACGCGCTCGGTGTGGAGCTCGACCGCTTCCAGCGGATCGCGGTGGCACCGGCTTCGGTCTCGCGCATCCGCGTGGACGCCGGTGACGGGCACGGACCGCCCATGACCGTCACCATGCTCGGTGCCACCGCCGCCGGCCGCCGCGCCGAGGCCGCGGTGCCCGGCGGCGGCAGATGATCAGCTCGCGCTCAGCACGCCGGTGAGCAGCAGCGCGTAGATCACGAGGCCGAGGACCACGCGGTACCAGACGAAGATCGCGAACGACCGGGTCTGGACGTACTTGAGGAAGCCGACGATCACGACGTAGCCGAGGACGAACGACACGGCGGTGGCCAGGAGGGTGGGGCCCCAGCCGAGCACCATCTCCTCGCCGGCGGCGACCTCGGTGAGCGACTTGTAGACGCCGTACGCGCCGGAAGCCATGACCGCGGGGATCGCGAGCAGGAACGAGTAGCGGGCGGCCTCGGGGCGGGTGAAGCCCATGAACCGGCCGGCCATGATCGTGCCGCCGGAGCGGGAGACGCCCGGGATGAGCGCGAGCGCCTGGGCGCAGCCGAACGCGAGGCCCTGCTTCCAGTTCATGGACTCGAGGGTGAGCTCCCGGCGCCCCACCCGGTCGGCCACCCCGATCACCAGGCCGAACACGATGAGCATGGTGGCCGTGATCCACAGGCTGCGCAGTACGGAGTCGATCTGCGACTCGAAGAGGAGGCCGAGCACGCCTATCGGGATCGAGCCGAGGATGATGAGCCAGCCCAGGCGGACGTGCGGATTGCTCCGGTCCTCGCGGCCCACCAGCGAACGGCACCATGCGCCGATCACCGTGATGATGTCCCGCCAGAAGTAGACGAGCACGGCCGCCTCCGTGCCGATCTGGATGATCGCCGTGAAGAAGGCCCCCGGATCCTGGCCCGGGAGCATGAGCTCACCGGCGATGCGGACGTGCGCGGACGAGGAGATGGGCAGGAACTCGGTGAGCGCCTGGACGATGCCGAGCACGGCGGCGATGAGCCAGTCCATGGAGACGCGGGGTCCTTTCGGTGGGCGGCGGGGGAGCGGGTCAAGGGTACTACCTGCGTCCGGTAGCCTTCTGAAGCATGCGCCAGAATCAGATGGGTCGGACCGGTCTCCACGTGTCAGAACTCGCACTCGGCACCTTCGAGTGGGGACGGAGGGTCGACGCCGCGACGGCGCAGGAGCTGCTCGACGCCTACGCCTCCGCGGGCGGCACCCTGGTGGAGCTGCCCGCGTTCGACGCTCCCGCTGTGCATCTGCTGGGAGAGCTGCGCCGGCCCAGCCGGGTGGCGCTGGCCGCACGTGTGGGTGTGAGCAGCCCCGGCGGCACCGGCCGCCGCTATCGCACCGGCCGGGTCGATCTGCTCGCCGATGTCCGCACGCTGCTGAGCGGTCTGGGCGGGGAACACCTCGAGGTGCTCGTGCTCGACGCCTTTGACCCCTCCGTGCCGCTCGAGGAGACCGCCTCCGCGCTCACGGTGCTCGCCCAGCGCGGGGACGTGGGCTACGTGGTCGCCTCACACCACACCGCCTGGCAGCTGGCCCTGCTGAGCGGGTTCTCCGGCGTGCCGCTGGCCGGCGCCGTCGCGGAGTACTCCCTGCTCCGGCGGGACGCCGAGGCGGACCTCCAGCCGGCGCTGGACCACATGGGCCTGGGACTCATCGCGGGCGCCGGGCTGGGGCGCGGGGTGCTCACGGGGCAGTACCTCAAGCGGATGCCGCGGGGCAGCCGCGCCGGTGGCGACTTCTCCGCCTACGTGGGGGAGCTGCTCGACGAGGACTCGACCGGGATCGTGCAGGGCGCAGTCAAGGCCGCGACCGCACTCGGCGTCTCGCCGGTGGACATCGCGCTGGCCTGGAACCGGCAGTCGGCCGCAGCCAGCACCCTCGTCTCCCCGCGCACCCGGGCCCACCTCGACGAGCTGCTGGCCTCCCACCTCACCCTCGCGCCGGAGATCCGCGACGTGCTCGAGCAGATCTCCGATCCCCTGCGGTGAATGGGGCTCCGCCGCCGTGAGCCGCGCCTGAATGCGCAGGAGCCCGGCACGTGCCGGGCTCCTGCGGTCCGCGTCACCGCGGTGGGGAGGGGTGCTCAGCGCGAGGAGTCGTCCTCGGAGTCGTCGAGGTAGTCGTCGTCCTCGTCGTAGTCGTCGGCATCCTCGTCGTCCTCCTCGGAGTCGTCCGCGTCGTCGTCGCGCTCGTCCTCGACGTCGTCGAAGAGCTCGAACGGGGTCACCTCCCCGTACTCCTTGTAGAGGGCGTCCTCATAGAGCTCGAAGGCGTCGGCGAGCGCCATGTAAGCGGCCTCCACGCGGGCGTCGGTGTCCGAGGTGCGGTGGGCGGAAGCCGCGAAGTGCTCGCGGACGGCGGCAAGGAAATCCTCGAGGGCTGCGCTCGGATCAGTGCTCATGGTCACAAGGGTACCCCGTTCGTATAGCCTGTGTGCATGCCCGCTCATGTCTACGACCACCAGTCCCCGGAGCGCTTCGTCGTGGGCACCGTGGGGCTGCCCGGCGAACGCACGTTCTTCCTCCAGGCCACCTCGGCCGGGCGGGTGGACAGCTTCGTCCTGGAGAAGGAGCAGGTCGAGGTCCTCGCCGAGCGGATCGACGAGCTGCTCGACCTCGTGCGGGCCCGGTCCACCGGTGAGCACGGCGTGCCGCCGCAGCCGCTGCCGGAGCTCGAGGACAACGGCGGGCTCGTCACGCCCGTGGACCCGGAGTTCCGCATCGGCACGATGAGCATGGGCTGGGACACGGAGAACCACCGCCTCCTCCTGGAGTGCTTCGAGCTCACGCGCGCGGACGCGGAGTCCGGCTCCAGCTCGGAACCCGGCGACGACGGCCAGGAGCGTTCGGTGCTGCGGGCGATGCTCCCCGGTCCGCAGGCCCGCGAGTTCGCCCGCCGCGCCCTGCAGGTCGTCTCCGCCGGGCGCGGCGAGTGCCCGCTGTGCCACCAGCCCCTCGACGCCGCCGGGCACGTCTGCCCGCGTCTCAACGGGGTGCCCCGCTGACCGCCTCGACGCAGGAGGTGCTGGGGCTGCTGTCCGCCGGCACCGTGTACGTCCTGGGCCGCATGCCCGGGGCAAGCAACGAGACCCACCTGTGCGCGGTGGCCGGGAGCCCGGCGCAGGGGGCGGCGGGACCGGTCGTCCGCGCCGTGCTCAAGACCCGGGCGGGGGAGCGCGCGCTGCCGGACTTCCCCGCGGGGACGCTCTCGCACCGCGAGGTCGCGGCCTTCGAGGTCTCCCACGCCCTGGGCCTCGACGTGGTCCCTCCCACCGTCTGGCGGTCCGACCTCGGCGGTTCGCTCCAGATCTTCGTGGAGACGGACCCGGCGGCCGATCCCGCCGTGGTCCTCGCACCCCCGGGCGGGCTTCCCCGCGACCTCGCTCCCGTGCTCCGCGCGGAGCTCGCCGGCGGCGGCGAGGTGGTCCTCGCCCATGCGCTCACCCCGGCCGTGCGCCGGATCGCCTTCTTCGACGTCCTCATCGACAACGCGGACCGCAAGGGCGGCCATCTGCTCACGGGAGCCTGGCTCGCCGGCGACGGGCCCCACGAGGTCCGCGTCCACGGGATCGACAACGGCCTCGCGTTCAACACCGTGCCCACGCTGCGCACCGTGCTCTGGGGATACGCCGGCGAGCCGCTCACGGACGAGGAGCGGCACTGGGCCTCGCGGACGGCGCACGGGGAGCTCGACGCCGTGCTCGCCCCGCACCTCGGCGCGGAGGAGCGGCGCGTGCTCGCGCTCCGCGCCGCGGGGCTGCTGCAGCGCGGTCGCATGCCCGAACCTCCGCGGAACCGCCGCGCGGTCCCCTGGCCGCCGCTGTGAGCGAGCCCGCCGCTGTGACGGGGCGAACGGGCGGGGAAGTTCGCGTACTGCCTGAGAAAGTGCCATGCTGGTCCGGTGAAATCGTGGTCAGCACCTGAGGTCCCCAGCCTGCCGAACCGTGGGAAGCGTCCCACCGTGTTCTGCTCCTCGCATCGCGGGCCGGCCGGGACATGCCGCAAGAAGAAGGAAGCGCGCCTGTACGTCTGCGGGATCACCCCCTACGACGCCCCCCACCTGGGGCACGCCGCCACCTACGTCGCCTTCGACGTCCTCCAGCGCCTCTGGCTCGACGCGGGGATCGAGGTCACCTACGTCCAGAACACCACGGACGTGGACGATCCGCTGCTCGAGCGCGCAGCCGCCACCGGGGTGGACTGGCGCGAGCTCGCCACCAGTCAGATCGACCTGTTCCGCTCGGACATGGAGCACCTGCGCGTGCTCCCGCCCGCCCACTACATCGGCGCGGTCGAGTCGATCCCGGAGGTCGTCGAGGCCGTCACCGCGCTCGTGGACTCCGGCTGCGCGTACACCCTGGACAACGGGGACGTCTACTACCGGGTGAGCTCCGAGGTGGAGCCGCCCTTCGGCTCCGTCTCCCACCTCACCCGCGCGGAGATGCTGCCCGTCTTCGCCGAACGCGGCGGAGACCCGGAGACCCCCGGCAAGGAGGACCCGCTCGACCCCCTGCTGTGGCGCGCGGCCCGGCCGGGTGAGCCGGAGTGGGACGGCGGCCGCCTCGGGCCGGGCCGGCCCGGCTGGCACATCGAGTGCGCCGTCATCGCCCAGCGCTACGCGGGCCTGCCGCTCACGGTGCAGGGCGGCGGCTCCGACCTCGCCTTCCCGCACCACGAGATGGGCGCCGCCCACGCGGAGTCGCTGACGGGCAGGCCGTTCGCCGAGGCCTACATGCACGTGGGCATGGTGGGCTACGAGGGCGAGAAGATGTCCAAGTCCAAGGGCAACCTCGTGATCGTCTCCCGGCTGGTGGAGCAGGGCGCCGATCCCATGGCGATCCGCGCCGTCCTCCTCTCGCACCACTACCGCAGCGACTGGATGTACGTCGACGGGCTGCTCGAGGACGCCACCGCCCGGCTCGAGGCGTGGCGGGCCGCGGCCCACGCGGGCACGGACAAGGAGGAGGCCGAGGAGCTCGTCGCCGAGCTGCGAGCCGTCCTCGCCGACGACCTCGACACCCCCGCCGCCCTCGACCTCCTGGACAACTGGGCGGACGAGTCCGACGACGGGGACTCCGACCCGGAGGGCACGCGCCTCGTCATCGACGCCGTCGACGCACTGCTGGGCATCGACCTGCGCTGAGCCGCGCAGGCCGGGCACCGCCTCTCAGCCCTCGTCGCGGCGCAGGTAGCGCTCGAACTCGCGGGCGATCGCATCGCCGCTGGCCTCGGGGAGGTCCGCGGCGTCCGTCATGGACTCGAGTCGCCGGACGAAGTCAGCGAGGTCCTCGTCGGCCTCCACGGCGGCCTCGGCGTGGACCTCCCACTCGCGTGAGCGCTCCACGAGGTCCCCCTGGTCCAGCACGAGGCCGGTGAGGTCCTCGAACGCGGTCATGAGCGAGAGCTGCGCCTTGGGGGAGTGGCCCCCGCCGGCGTAGCCGGGCACGGCGGCCCACAGCGAGACGCCCGCGTGCCCCTGTGCGGCGAGCTCGCACTCGATCACCCCGATCATCCCCGTGGGCCCCTCGTACTCGCTGCGCATCGCATCCGCGGCGGGCACGTCCTCCGGGCGCTCGCTCGTCACGGTCACGGGGATGGGCCGCGTGTGGACCGTGTCCGCCAGCAGGGCGCCCACCAGCACCACGGCGTCGCCGGGCTCCACGCGCTCGGCGACGAGTGCGGCGAACCGGCGCCACAGGAAGGCCGGCTCCTGGCCCACGATCACCTCGACGGGGATCGCGGTGCCGGGCACCGTGCCGGTGTGGATCTCCGCGCACGGCCATTCGATGCGGGCCTCGCCGCCGGCTCCGCGGCGCAGCGAGGGGCGGTGGGTCTGGTAGTCGTAGAACTCCTCGCCGCCGAGGAGGCCGGACGCGGTCAGCTCCATCTGCGCGATGAGCTCGCGGGCGAAGGAGGACGCGGCCTCCGCCGCGTCGTTCCATCCCTCGAAGGCGATCACGATGAGCTTCGATCCGGACTGAGGCAGGTACTCCATGCTCCACAGACTACGCTGGCACCCATGAGCTCCACCGCACCCGTCACGTCCTCGCCACCGCCTGCCACGCCCCCGCTGCCCTTCACGGCCGCCCTCTGGGACATGGACGGCACCCTCGTGGACACGGAGCCGTACTGGATGCGGGCGGAGACGGAGCTCATGGCCGCGCACGGCCTCCACTGGGACGAGGAGCTGGGCGAGCTCATGGTGGGCAACCCCCTGCTCACGAGCGCAGAGATCCTCCGCGCCCACGGCCTGCCGCTGCCGGCGGAGGTCGTCGTCGAGAAGCTGCTGGAGCGGGTCGTCGCGCAGGTCCGCGCACACGTCCCGTTCCGTCCCGGCGCGGCCGAGCTGCTGGCGGACCTGCGCGCACACGGCATCCCCTGCGCGCTCGTGACGATGTCCTACCGGAGCCTCGCCGAGGCGGTGGTGGACGCCTGCCCCGCCGGCACCTTCGCCTCCCTCGTGACGGGCGACGAGGTCACGCACGGCAAGCCGCATCCGGAGCCGTACCTCACGGGAGCCGCCGCGCTGGGCGCGGCACCGCAGGAATGCGTCGCGTTCGAGGACTCGCCGCCCGGCCTCCGCTCGGCCGTCGCCGCCGGCACGCAGGCGGTGACGATCCCGCACATCGTCGATCTGCCGGAGGTGCCCGAGGCCCGGGTCGTGTCCACGCTCAGCGGCCTCACCGTCACCGGGCTCGCGGAGCTGCTGCGGTCCTGAGTCCCGCCGACGCGCTCAGCGTCCGGCGATCGCGGTGATCTCCGGCGTGGGCGGCGGAGTGCCGCCCCACGCGGGGCAGATCGGCTTGAAGTGGCACCAGCCGCACAGCGGGGACCTGCGCGGGCGCCAGCGATCGGTCTCCGCGGCGCGGGCGATCTCGTCCCACAGCGAGAGGATCTCGTGCTCGGTGCGCTCCACGTCCGCCGCAGTGGGCCGTTTCGCGACCGTCGTGCGGCTGCCGAGGTAGAAGAGCTGCAGGGTGTGCACGAGCTCCCTGTCGCTGAGCCAGTGGACGAGCGCGTAGAAGCGCATCTGGAAGTCGGCCTCGCGCCCGTACTGCGGCTTGGGCTGCTTGCCGGTCTTGTAGTCCACCAGACGCACCTGGCCGCCCGGTGCCCTGTCCGTCCGGTCGACGAAGCCGCGCAGCTTCAGCCCCATGTCCAGCCGGGCCTGCACGAACTGCTCGCGGGCGGCAGGCTCCACCTTGTCCGGCAGCTCGAGGGAGAAGTACCCCTCCAGCAGCACCCGGGCCTGCTCCTGCAGGCGCTGGACGTGGTGGGGTTCCGGGAACAGCTCGGCCACCGTCTCCCCGTCCTTCTCCCGCAGCGCCTCCAGTGCGGGGGAGATGCCGGCCACCGCCTGCTCGAGGGTGCGTTCGGGCGCCGGCACGTCGAAGAGGCGTTCGAGCACGGCGTGCACGAGGGTGCCGCGGAACGCAGCCTCCGACGGGGGCTCCGGCAGCCGGTCGACGGTGCGGAGGCGGAACTTCAGCGGGCACTGCACGAAGTCGTTCGCGCGGGAGGGGGAGAGGGCGAGGAGTTCGGCCATGCGC
>NZ_JALAHB010000023.1 GCF_022712115.1 Brevibacterium sp.
CCTCTGGGACGGCTCCACGCACAGGCGACCGCGGCGGCGGTGCGGGCAGGAGTGCGGTTCGAGGCGTCTCCGAGCGCGGGTGCCGAGGCGTATCCGGACGCGCGAGCCGAGGCTCACAGGGATGCGGGTGCCGAGGTGCGGCCGGACGCTCTGTGCGTCCTCCTCGAGGCGGACCTCGTCATCGACGGCCTGCTGGGCACCGGCGCGCGTCTGCCGCTGCGCGAGCCGCTGGCCGGTCTGCTGGGCAGGTGGCAGGACCAGCGGGACCAGGAAGGCCGGCGGAAGCAGGAGAGCCGGCGAGAGCATGCTCAGCGGGAGCAGAGGGCGCGGCGGCAGCTCGTCGTCGCCGTGGACATGCCCACCGGCGTGGACGCGACCACGGGGGAGTGCGATCCCCGGCATGTGCGCGCGGACGTGACGGTGACGTTCGGCGGTGCGAAGGCCGGCCAGTTCCTGCCCGGCGGGGCCGAGGCCTGTGGCCGGGTGGACGTCGTGGACATCGGGCTGGACCTCCCGGCCGCGGAGGACCCAGAGGCCTGGGTGCTCGAGGATGCGGACCTGCGCGACTGGCCGCTGCCCGGCCCCCGCGACCACAAATACACCCGCGGCGTGCTCGGCGTCATCGCCGGGTCCGCGCGGTATCCGGGGGCGGGTGTCCTCACCTCGCGTGCCGCACTTGCCGCCGGAGTGGGCATGGTGCGGGTGCTGGGTGCCCGCGCCGTCCAGGACGCGGTGCTCGCATCCGCCCCGGAATGCGTCACCGCGCCCGGCCGCGTCCAGGCCTGGGCGATGGGCCCCGGCGCCCCGGAGCCGCAGGACTACAGGGAGTTCCTCGTGGAGGCGGTGGGCGCGGGGACGCCGCTCGTGCTCGACGCGGGCGCGCTGGAGATCGTCCCCGCACTCGTCCGGGCCGCGCACGGCGCACCCCCGCTGCCGCCGGGCTCCGTCCTCACGCCGCACGCCGGGGAGCTGGCCCGGCTGCTGAGTGCGCTCCCGGCGGAGGACGGCGTCGCCGGCGGTCCGGTTGACGCCGAGGCTGCGGGCCCCACCCGCGCGCAGGTCGAGGCCCATCCCGCTCGGTGGGCGCGAGAGGCGGCGCGGCGCGTGGGTGCCGTCGTCCTCCTCAAGGGAGGGCGGACGCTCATCGCCCAGCCGTCCGGCGTCCTCTGGGCGCCCAGTCCCGGGCCCGCCCTGCTCGCCACGGCGGGCAGCGGGGACGTGCTCGCCGGTCTCGTCGGCGCCGCGCTCGCAACCGGCAACACTACGGCCCCGGGTGCGGACGGCCCCGCGGCCCCGGGCGCAGAAGGCGCTGCCGGCTGTGCCGACGGCAGCCCTGCCGCCCGCGGCTCCGCGACGCCGACCGCCACCGCAACACCGGCCGGCACCGCAACACCGTCCGGCACCTCGGTGCCCGCTGCAGAGGACCCGCACGCCCGGGCCGCGCACCTGGCGGCGCTGGCCGTGCTCCTCCACAATCGGGCCGGGAGGCGCGCCACACATGCGTCCGCCCAGATCAGGGAGGTGGAAGGCGTGATGGTGGGCCTGGCCGGACAGGCCTCGGCGGCGGGAATGCCCGCGGGCGGTGCCACGCCGTAGAATCCGAGCGGACCCGCCCGCCGGCACTCCGGCCATCCGAACCACCGCAGCCCCCACGCTCGAACCCGAGGAGCCTTCCATGAGCGCATCCGCCCCCTCCGTCCTCCGCGCGCGCATCGATGCGCGGGCTCTCACGGAGAACGTGCGGGCACTGCGGGCGCAGGTGGGGCAGCGGCGGCTCATGTGCGTGGTGAAGGCCGACGCCTACGGTCACGGCCTCGCGCAGACGGTGCCGGCGCTGCTGCGCGGCGGGGTGAGGGACCTGGGCGCGGCCACTCTCGCGGAGGCGCTCGAGGTCCACACGCTGCTGCTGGACCTGCAGTCCGCGGTCGGAACGCCGGGCGCCCGGCAGCAGCCCGAGGCCGGCGATGAAGAGCCCAGCGAGACCCTGCCGGCCGCGGGCGATGTGCGCATCCTCTTCTGGCTGCACGACTCCCGCACGGACCTCGCTCCGGCCCTGCGTGCGGACATCGAGGTGGGCTGCTCCACGGCGGAGGGCGTGCGGCGCGCCGCCGAGGCCGCCGGCCGCACCGGGGTGCCGGCCCGGGTGCACCTCAAGGTGGACACGGGTCTGGGCCGCGGCGGCTTCACCGCCGCGCAGTTCGCCGGCCTGCTCTCCGAGCTGCGGGGCTGGACGAGCACGGAGGCCGAGCACCTGCGCATCACCGGCCTCATGACACACCTCGCCAACGCGGACGTCCCAGGTGACCCTGCCACGGCGGAGCAGGTGGCGGAGTTCCGTGCCCGGCAGCGTGAGCTCACGGCCTTCCTGGACTCGGTGGGCGGAGCGCTGGGTGATCCCGAGGCCCTGGAGACCCACCTCGCGAACTCACCGGGTGCGCTGGGCGGAGAGGAGATCGGCGGCACGATGGTCCGCGTGGGACTGTCCACCTACGGTCTCAGCCCGTTCGAGGACCGCACCGCGGCGGATCTGGGCCTGCGCCCTGCCATGTCTCTCGTCTCCCGCGTGCTCACCGTCAAGGAGGTGCCGGCGGGGCACGGAGCCTCCTATGGCCTCACCTACCGCGCGCCCGCGGACACCCGGTTCGCCCTGGTGGCCGGCGGCTATGCAGACGGCATTCCGCGCGGAGCCTCCGGCCGCGCACAGGTGACGATCCGCGGGCGGCGGTTCCCCGTGGTGGGCCGCATCGCGATGGACCAGATGGTCGTGGACGTGGGGGACGCGCCGGTGGAGACCGGAGACGCGGTCGTGGTCCTCGGCGACGGTCGCACCGGCCCGAGCGCCGAGGAGTGGGGTGAATGGGCCGGCACCATCAACTACGAGATCGTCGCGCGGGTGGGGCCGCGGGTGGACCGTGAGGTGGCGAGCGGGCCGCTCCCCGAGCCGGCAGACGCGAACGCGGCGATCGACGCTTCCCGTCTGCGGATCCGCCCGGATGAGGACGTCTCTGCGGGCGAATCCGCAGACGGGAACGAATCTGCCGATGCCTCCCGTCTGCGGGCAGATCCCGTTCGCCTGCGCATCGCGGACCGCGAGGGCATGGCCGCCTTCGCCTCCGGGCTGGCCGCCGTGCTGCGGGCCGGGGACGTCGTCGTCCTCACGGGCAACCTGGGCGCGGGCAAGACGACGCTCACCCAGTTCCTCGGCAGGGCGCTGGACGTGCGCGGCCGGGTCTCCTCACCCACCTTCACGATCGCCCGCGAACACCCCGCCCGAGGTGCGGGCCCGGGCCTTGTGCACGTCGACGCCTACCGGCTCACGGGAGCCGAGGAGTTCGAGGATCTGGGGCTCGACGCAGCCCTGGACGAGTCCGTCACGGTGGTGGAGTGGGGCCGCGGCATGGCTGAGTCGCTCGGAGACCACCTCGACATCGAGATCCTGCGGACAGGAGCGCTGGGCGCAGCGGACGCGGAAGTGACCGGAGTGGGCGCGCCGGAGGCCGACGACGGCCTGGAGACTGAGCTCACCGGTGCCGAGCGCAGCGGCGATGTGCCGGCCGGAGAGGCACACAGCACAGCGGGAGGCGCGGCCGAGCCTGCCGGCGATGCACTGGACGATGCCCTCGGCGGATCGGAGGGCGAGGACCGCGGCCCGGCAGAGTACGGAGCCGAGGACGAGGAGCGGATCGTGGTCATCCACCCCGTCGGCCCCGCCTGGGAGGAGAGGGGAGAGAGCCTCCGCGGCCTCGTGCGGGCATTCCCGTCCGCATCCGCGCACGGGGCACCTGCTCAGCCCGCTCCGACAGTGCACGCACCCACCCACCAGGAAGGGGACCGGCCATGATCGTCCTCGCACTCGACACCTCGGCGGCGGCGACCGCGGCGCTGGTCGACGGGGAGGAGCTTCTCGCCGAACGCACGGAGTTCTCGTCCCGGAAGCACGTGGAGTTCATGGGGCCGGCGCTGAAGGAGCTGCTGGCGGCCGGACCCGCGCCCGAGGCGGTGGTGGTGGGCATCGGACCCGGTCCCTTCACCGGTCTGCGGGCCGGGATCGCCGCGGGCACCGGCGCCGCCCTGGGACTGGGGGTGCCGCTGTACGGAGTGGTGAGCCACGACGCGCTCGCGCTGCGGAGTCTCGTGGACGTGCAGCCGGGGGGCCGCGGCCATGACGCCGTGCCCGGCGCAGCCACCGCCGTGGGTGCGGTGCCCACGGTCGTCGCCACTGACGCGCGCCGGAAGGAGGTCTACGTGAGCGCCTATTCCGGCCTGGACGCGGACGGACTGCCGGTGCGCACCGCGGGGCCCCAGGTGCTCGCGCCCGCCGCGCTGGCCGCCGAGCTGCCGTCCGCGGCCGGTGTGAGGCGAGTGGGCCGCGGCTTTGCGCTCTACGCCGAGATGCTGGGGGCACCGGACCTCACCGAGGTTGCCGCGCTGGAGCCGACCGCGGAGTGGCTGGGCCGCTGGGCCGGGCGTGCGCTCGCCGCCGGCCGCACCCTGCCGGGCACGGAGCCGCTGTATCTGCGGGACCCGGACGCCAAGCCCGCCGACCGCCGCGCCACCCTGCTCGCATGAGCGCCGGCGCGTCCGTCGATCACGTCTCGCCTCCCGCGGTCGTGCTGCGCAGGATGCGGTGGTGGGACGTCGCCGAGGTGGCGGAGCTGGACTCCCGGCTGTTCGGCCGGGACGCGTGGTCGCCCGCCTTCTTCTGGTCGCAGCTCGCGGCTCCGGGGGCGCACTTCGTCGTCGCAGCGCAGGGCGCGGACATCCTCGGGTTCGTGGGAGTGAGCGTCTCCGGCCCGCAGGCGGACGTCATGACGATCGGCACGGCCCCGCGGGCACAGGGGCAGGGGATCGGCCGGCGTCTGCTCACGCACGCGGCCGACCACGCGCGGGCCAGGAGTGCGGAAGCTCTCTACCTCGACGTGGCCGAGGGCAATGCGGCGGCACTGGGGCTCTACGCCTCCGCGGGATTCGCGGAGATCGGCCGTCGCCGCGGCTACTACGCGGAAGCGGACGCGATCCTCATGCGCGCCTTCCTCTGAGCGCCCTGCCAGTCTCCTGCAAGCTATCGACAAACCGCTCATATCGATTGTCTTTCGATAGGTTATTGCCCATTCTCGATGCATGAGCGAATCCGAGCACCTCCTTCCCGCCGAACCTTCGGACACCGCGCGGTCACGTGCGGCGGTGTGGACTCTGCGCGCACTGCTGCTGGTCCTCTTCGCGATCTTCGTCGTCGTGGAGGTGAGCGCGCTCTCCGGGGACCTCGTGGAGCGCGTCGACATCACCCGCGCGGTCGAGGGGATCGAGACGACCGCCCTCACGGTGACGGTGGTGGTGAGCCTGTGCGTGCAGGTCGTCATCGTGTGCATCTGGAGGCTGCTGGGCTTCGTCACCCGCGGTGAGATCTTCAGTGCGCAAGCGCGCATCTGGGTCGACGCCATCGTCGTGGTGGTGGGCGGCGCCTGCCTCTTCCTGCTGGCGGTGCTCGTCCTCGCGCTCGCGGACGGCCGCGATCCGGTCTGGCCCGTGGTGCTGGGTCTCGCCGCCACCTTCACGGCCGTCTGCGCGCTGCTCATGGTCGTCATGCGTGCTCTGCTGCGCAGGGCCACCGAACTGCGGACGGACATGGAGGCGGTGGTCTGAATGGCCGTCATCGTGCGCATCGACGTCGAGCTGGCCAAGCGGAAGATGAGCGTGGGGGAGTTCGCGGAGCGGGTGGGGATCACCCCCGCCAACGTCGCGGTCCTGAAGAACGGGCGAGCCAAGGCGATCCGCTTCACCACGCTGGACGCGATCTGCCGGGTGCTGGAGTGCCAGCCGGGCGACATCCTCGAGTGGGTGGAGGACTGATGGGCGAGCATCGTGAGCTCAGCGCCGGAGAGGGAATGAGCCGCGCTGCGACGGGTCGCGTCGAGACCGGCGGAGACCCGCCCGCGCGCATCGACACGGACGTGCTGGTGGTGGGCGCCGGCCTCGCCGGTCTGCGGGTGGCCCGAGAGCTGAGCGCACGCGGGCACGCCGTCCTCCTGTGCGACAGGCGGGCGGACCTGGGCGCCTCGATCAGGACCACCGGCATCTTCGTGCGGCGGACGCTGGACGACTTCGATCTGCCGGAGACCCGGCTGGGTCCCGCGATCCGGCGCGTGCATCTGTATCCGCCGGCCTCGGGCGCGGGCCCGGCCGCTCCGCTGGAACTGGTGAGCGACCGCGACGAGTACCGGGTGGGCGACATGTCCGGGCTCTACCTGGACGAGCTGGACCGGGCGCGTGCGGCGGGTGTGCGAGTGCTGCTGCGGACCCGGTTCACGGGGCGCACGGACGGCGGGTACCTCCTCGCCCGAGGCCCCGAGCGGCTGCGCGTGCGCGCCCGCTTCCTCGTGGGCGCGGACGGAGCGCGTTCCCGCGTGGCCCGCGAGCTGGGACTCGACCGGAACACGCAGCTGCTGGTGGGCGCGGAGGACGTGAGCCCCGTGCGCGCGGCCTCGGCGGAGCCCGTCTTCCACTGCGTCCTCGATCCCGTCCTCGCGCCGGGGTATCTGGCCTGGGTGGTCGACGACGGCGAGCACCTGCACGTGGGCACTGCCGGCTACTCCGCGCGCTTCCCCGGAGGTGCGCGCCGCGCTCTGGAGCGGTTCAGGGCGCAGGCGCCGGGACTCAGGGCAGAGGACCGCGAGCCTGCCGACGTGGAACGCCGCGGCGGTCCCATCCCGGTGGGCGGTCTGCTCCGGAGGATCAGCTCTCCGGCCGGCCTGCTCGTGGGTGACGCCGCCGGTGCCGTCTCCCCGCTCACGGCCGGTGGTCTCGATCCGTGTCTGCGGCTCTCCGACTACGCCGTGGACTGCCTCGACGACGCGCTGCGTGCCAGCGATCCCGGCATGCTGGCGCATTACGACGGCGTGTTCCTGCGGAGGAAGTTCGCCGGCCGTGTGGCGATGCGGCAGATGCTGGCCCTCGTGCGGCACCGCAGCGTCATGCGGGTGGGCTTCGCCGCGCTGCGCACACCTGCGGGGGAGGCGCTCGCGCGGCGGATCATGTTCGCGGACCGCTCGTTCCCGGACACGCCCGCGGTACCGGCCTCCGCGCTCTCCTCCTCCCTGCCCGGATCCTCCGCACCGCCTCTAGACTGGGTGCATGGCTGAGGACACCGTGGACGCATCGCTCATCGAATGGGAGGACGGTGTCGACCTCGTACTCGGCATCTCCGTGGACAGGACTCCGGCCCAGATCTGGCCGCATCTCACGGATCCGCGCCTCGTGGACGTGTGGTTCGCGGGCTTCGACCGGGACGCGGACGGCCCCGGCGAGGGCGACACCCTGCGCTTCACGTTCGACGACGAGCCCGTTCCCGGCGAGCTCCTGTCCGTGCGTTCGCCGGAGGACGACCCGGAGGAGGCCCACATCCTCGTGGAGATCGACGGGATCGGCCGGTTGGGCGTCACGCTGCGCGGTGAGGCTGGCGGCGGGGCGGACGGTGAGGAGACCGGCAGCGTCTCCACCCGCATCTCGCTCGCGCACACGATCGCGGATCCGGACACGGAACCGGACGTCATCCGCACGGTGGTGGAGCAGGTGGGTCCCGTCTGGGAGACGCATCTGCGGCTCCTCGCGGCCGAACTCGCGCACGAGGCCGGCGACGCCTCCGCCTCGTTCGACGTGCCGGAGGCGGACCTCATGGCCCGCTACGCGGATCTCGCCGCGGAGCTCGGATGACCGCCGGCCCCCTCGTCCTCGGCATCGAGACCTCCTGCGACGAGACCGGCGTGGGCATCGCCCGCGGCACCACCCTGCTCACCAACACCGTGGCCTCCTCGATGGAGGAGCACGTCCGGTTCGGCGGAGTGGTGCCGGAGGTCGCCTCGCGCGCCCACGTGCAGGCCATCGGCCCCATGATCGAGCAGGCGCTCGCGGACGCGCAGGTCTCGCTCTCCGACCTCGATGCGCTCGCCGTCACCGCAGGGCCGGGGCTCTCCGGTGCGCTCATGGTGGGCGCGGCCGCGGCGAAGGGCCTCGCGGCGGCCACGGGTCTGCCGCTGTACGGCATCAACCACCTCGCCGCCCATGTCGCCGTGGACCTCGTGGCGCCGGACTCGCCGGGGCTGGTCACTCCCACCATCGCGCTGCTGGTCTCCGGCGGGCACACGGAGATCCTGCGGATCGGCGACATCGTCGAGGACGTGGAGCTCCTGGGCGCCACGATCGACGACGCCGCGGGTGAGGCCTTCGACAAGACCGCCCGCCTCCTGGGCCTCGACTATCCGGGCGGCCCCAACATCTCCAAGGCTGCGGCAGGGCTGCTCGACGGCACGGGGGTGCCCGGCGATCCGCAGGCCGTGCGCTTCCCCCGTGGCCTGGCGACGAAGAAGGACCTCCGGGACCCGGAGCGCCGCTACTCGTTCTCGTTCTCCGGCCTCAAGACGGCCGCCCTCCGCACCATCACCGCTGCCGAGGCAGAACTCGCCCGGAGCGCCGAACCCGCGGGCACGGCGCCGACCCCGGCCCCGGCCTCGGGCGCAGCCCCGGCTTCCTCTCCCAACGGAAGTTACGTCTGCGTACCGGCCGTGCAGGGCGGCCGCTACGCAGACGTAACTTCCAGCGGAGCGGGAGCGGGAGCGGCTTCCGCAGGGGCAGAGGCGCGGGGTGAGCGCGGGCCTCTGCGGCTGGCCGATGTCGCCGCATCCTTCGAGGAGGCCGTGGTGGACGTGCTCGTGAAGAAGACGCTGCTGGCCTGCGCGGACACGGGCATCGACCACGTCCTCCTGGGCGGAGGCGTGGCGGCGAACGCACGGCTGCGGGAGAAGCTCGCCGAGGCCTGCGCGCGGCGCGGTGTGATGCTGCGGGTGCCGCCGCTGAGCCTGTGCACGGACAACGGCGCGATGGTTGCGGCGCTGGGAGCGGAGATCGTCTCCCGGGGGCTGGCGCCGTCGGACATGGGGTTCGGGGTGCTGTCGTCATTGGAGGTGGAGGATGTCCTCGTCTGAGCGCGAGCGCGGATCAGGGAGCGAGCACGGGCCCGAGGGCGTGAGCGGGTCGGAGCGTCGACGTTCTCCTGCGCGTGGGGTGGGGAATGAGAGCCCGCCTGAGCGCGGGGACCTCGATCCGGAGCTGCGCGCTCATCTGCGGGCGCGCAGACGGGCCGGCGACGGCTGGGTGGAGACGCCCCGGGGTAAGTTCTGGGGGCTGTTCGGAGCGGCCGGCCTGCTCATCCACGACCCTGACCGCGGCGTTCTGCTGCAGCATCGCGTCCACTGGTCCGCGCACGGCGGCACATGGGGGATCCCCGGCGGGGCCATCGATGCAGGGGAGACCCCGCTCACCGGTGCCATCCGCGAATGCCACGAGGAGGCGGCGGTGCCGAGGTTGGACGGCGCGGACATCCGCTTGCTTGACTCTCATGTGGTGGACATGGAGGGGTGGACGTACACCACGGTGGTGGCGCGCGCCCTGGAGCCCCTGGAGGAGCGCATCAACGACATCGAGTCCGTGGAGCTGCGCTGGGTGCCGCTGGACGACGTCACCGACTATCCGCTCCACCCTGGCTTCGCCTCCGCGTGGCCCGCACTGCGGGCGGTACTGGAGGACGCCTGAGCGGGTGGACCCGGCCTCCGCGCCGAGGGAGGGGTACCCTGTTCTCCGTGCTCCTCCGCGAGTAGTCTCGGACCATGAGTGAGAGCACAGCTGCACCTCAGCCCTGGGACGAGTCCGGCGTCGAGCGGATCCTGGTGGTCGTCGCGCATCCGGACGACGCGGAGTACGGGACCTCCGCCGCGGTCGCGGAGTGGACGGCACGCGGCATCGAGGTCGCATATCTGCTGCTCACCGCAGGCGAGGCCGGCATGCAGCGGCCGCCGGAGGAGGCCGGACCGCTGCGTGCGCAGGAGCAGAGGCGCGCAGGTGAGGCGGTGGGGCTCTCGCGGCTGACGATCCTCGACTTCCCCGACGGCATGGTGGAGTACGGGCTGCCGCTGAGACGCGCGATCGCCCGTGAGATCCGCACGTTCCGGCCGGATGCGGTGGTCACCGGCTCCGGTGAGCTGTTCGTCGGATGGGGCATCGACCACGCCGACCACCGGGCCGTGGGGCTTGCCGCGATCGACGCGGTGCGGGACGCGGACAACCGCTGGGTTTTCCCCGAGCTCCTGGCGGACGAGGCCCTGGAACCCTGGGGTACCACGTGGCTGCTGCTGACGGGCCGGGAGCCCAACGTCTGCGTTCCGGTGGGGGAGGAGGCGGTGGCCGCCGCCGTGGCGTCGCTGGAGGCGCACGAGGCGTATCTCGCGGATCTGCCGTGGCACCCGGCACCGGCCGACTTCATCCCGGAGATGCTGGAGCAGACCGGCCGCGCGGCGGGAGTGCCACACGCGGCGGGCTTCGACGCGCATCGCCTCCGGCAGTGAACACAGGGCCGCACCCGTCCGGCGGGGCAGCCGCCCTCACCCGAGGAAGTCCGGCAGCAGCCGCTCGGCGCTGCGGTAGGTCCTCGCTTTCAGCACCTCACCTCCCAGGAAGCGGTCGATGACCCGCGGGTCCACATAGGAGTTCCGCGCGATCGCTCGGGTGTTGCACAGGAAGGCGGCGACCTCGTCCAGTGCCGCATTCACCTCCCTCTTCCGTCGCGCCTGTGAGGCGGCAGGGTCGTGCCGCCTCGCCAGAGCGCGGGCGGCCCGGACGGTCGCGTGCCAGGTGCGGAAGTCCTTCGCCGTCATCTCGACGCCGGTGACCTCCTGGAGGAATGCGTTGACCTGGGCGGCGCCGAGTTCGTGCCACCCCTCGTCGTCACGCCAGCGCAGCGCGGGCTCGTCCGCCGGCCCCAGCACATCGGCCAGGGCTGCGGCGAGATCCTGGTCGCGGGCCTCGAGCTCCACGTGCTGGTGCGATTTGCCGGGGAAGCTCAGGCGCACCCGTGTGCGAGAGACCTGTACGTGCTCAGCTCGCAGCGTCGTGAGCCCGTAGGAGCCGTTGGCCTCGGCATACTCCTCGTTGCCCACCCGGATCCCGAAGGTGTCGAGCATGCGGAAGGCGATCGCCGAGGCGTGCTCCAGGTCATCGCGGCGGCTGCGCAGGAGGGTGGTGACCGTGCGTCGTGCGGTGGGCAGGGCAGGACCCACCTGCAGCACCCGGGTGAACTTCTTCCGCGCCTGCTTCGCGTGCCAGGCCGGGTGGTAGAGGTACTGGCGGCGACCGGCGTCGTCGGTTCCTGCCGCCTGGATGTGGCCGCGCGGGTCGGGGCAGATCCAGACGTCGCGCCAGGCCGGCGGGATCGCCAGGGAGCGGAGGCGGGCACGCTCGTCCGGGTCCGCGATCGTGGAACCGTCCGGCGCTGTGAAGGAGTACCCGCTGCCGCGGCGGCGGCGCGTGATCCCCGGAGCATGCGGATCGCTGCGCCGCAGTCGTCCGGCGCTTCGCCGCGAGGAAGTGGACATGCATCGATGATAGACAAGGTGTCTTGAATCTGTGCATGGTCTCGGCAAGCTTGCGACGAGTGCCCTGGGGGCGTGTGTGCGCCTCGCCCTGTCGGCGGCGTAGGGAGAGCTGAGCGCTACTGGCCGGTGGCGTCCACCTCCAGGGGGCCTGCTGAACGAGTGGAAGACATCGGAGATGGCGTACCTGGGGGCACCTGGATGGATGACGTCCCCAAGGAGTTCCGCGACGACGTGGTGCGCGTCGCGGAGAACCGTGAACCTGGCGTCACGATCGAGCAGATCGCGAGGGACTTCGGCGTTCACCCCATGACCCGCAGATGTGGCTCCAA
>NZ_JALAHB010000253.1 GCF_022712115.1 Brevibacterium sp.
CCACGGAGATGAGGGGGCCGAACATGAGCCCCTGGCCGCCGCCGATGAGGACGGCGGTGAACTGGAACCAGAGGAGGAACGGCTCCGTCTGGGTGAAGGCGAGGGTCGCGAGTGCGGCGAGGCCCAGTGCCTGCGTCCCGGCCCCCAGGATCATCACGCGCGGTCCCATCCGATCCAGCAGGCGCGTGGCGAACAGGGAGACGACGATGAAGGCCCCGCCGTTGACGATGAGGCCGGTGCCCGCTGTGAGCGGCGCGATCCCCAGCCCCTCCTGTGTGAGCACGGCGTAGTTGTACATGAAGGAGGAGAGCATGACGAAGAACAGCAGCGCCAGTGCCATCCCGATGGCCACGGCGGGCACGCGGATGACCGGGAGCGGGAGGATCGCGGGCCGTGCCGCGGCGGAACGGCGGCGGAGGTGGAGGGCGAGGAGCAGCGCGCCCACGGCTGATCCCGCGAGGAGGGCCGCGGTGAGGGCGAGCTGGCCGGGGGAGTCCAGCGGGCGGAGGGGATCCACGGCCGAGGCGTTGGTGAGGCCCGTGATGAAGCACAGGAGGGCGCCGGCCAGGATGACGGAGCCGAGGCCGTCGATGCCCTCGGGTGTGGGCGAACGGGACTCCGCCAGGTAGCCGGATCCGGTCCAGGCGAAGGCGGCGATGACGGCGATGGTCATGAGCGCTCCGCGCCAGGCCAGCTCCGGCGGCAGGAGGCCGATCACCGCGCCGCCCAGCACGTTCCCGCCGATGGTCCCGGACCCGGCGCAGACGCTGTAGAGGCTGATGGCGCGGCTGCGGGCCGCGCCGTGGAGGGTGGCCTGGATGCTGGAGAGGATCTGCGGGGTGGTGAGGGCGGCGGCGCACCCCTGGAGGAGCCGGCCGAGGATGAGCAGCTCCTGGGTGGGGGCCAGGGCCGTGAGGATGGAGGTGACGAGGATGGAGGCGATCCCGATGCGGAAGAGCCGCTTGCGTCCGTAGGTGTCGCCCAGGCGGCCGCAGATGATGAGGCCGGCGGCGAAGGAGACGGAGTAGGCGCCGATGACGAGAGTGGTGCGCGAGGCTGGGAGCTCCAGGGCGACCTGCATGCCGGGGGCGGCGATGTTGGCGACGCTGAAGGTGTACGTCGACAGGAAGGTGGCGACGTACAGCGGCCAGATGCGCGGCTTCTTCCGGCGCGAAAGCGACTCTGCTCCCATGCTCGGACCTTATCGCACGTTCGGTCAGTGTCTTGGTCAGTAGAGGGTTCTTTGCCTTCGGGAGGATGTGACCCAGCTCGCGCCGGGGTGATTGGCTTTCGGGTGAACGGCTCATGTAGAGTTCTTCTCGGAGGATTCGCCTAGCGGCCTATGGCGCACGCCTGGAACGCGTGTTGGGTTAACGCCCTCAGGGGTTCAAATCCCCTATCCTCCGCAGTTGGAAGCCCCCGGAAAACCGGGGGCTTCCGCTTGTTTCCGGGGTTGTGTCCGTGCCTGCCTCTAGCCTCGGCCGCATGACGCTTCACCCGGATCTTGCGCCCCCAACCGGTACCCCTGCGGAACCTGCCATCGCCGTGGACTTCGACAGGGCCGCTGACGTTTCCGGATCAGCCTTCGGCGTCACTCCCGAGGTCCTGATCCTCAATGCCCGTGAGCCCTCGCCCCACGGCGCGCATCGCGCACCGGTGCCGGTGTTCGCGCATGTCGAATGGGAGACGGGCACGGAGGTCATGCAGCTGGCGGCGGTGCAGTACGACATCGCCGCGCAGACGGTGAAGGTGGTCCTCCCCGACCCGCGCTGCAGCGCGCGGTCCGTGTGGCTGGGGATGGGTGACATCCGCATCGACGACGGGCAGGCGGCTCCGCCTCGAACCTGGATCGGCAGCTGATGAACCGGCCTGAGGTGCCCCGGGATCCTTCGTCGCATGCAGCAGAAGCCGCACACGTGTCAGCAGCCACAGGTGTGCGGGCGGAGACAGATCGACTGCGGGCTCGGCTGGGGCGCGCCCGCTGAGTGCTCATCCGAGAGAACGGCGGGACGACAGCGCTGAGAGAACGTGGCCTCAGCGCTGTCGCCCCGGGTTTCCGCTTCCTTCCACATCAGTCGTAGGGCTGTCGGAGTTCACTCACACGGCATACAGAAGCCGACTGGCGTACCGCGGATCAGCCAGAGGCCTGGTGGCGAGCCGGACCAGCGCAAGCGGGTTGTCGTCACCGGCAACTCGATTCGCGCTCAGCTCGCCGCACGATGCGCAGCAGTGGATGATCAGCCATTCGCCGTCCTGGCGCACGGACATGCACAAGGCCTCCATGCGGCCATGGCAGGCCTCGGCCCGGTCGCCTGGAATCCTCTTGTCCACATGCCTGCTCGCCAGGCAGTGCGGGCAATGATTGCGATGGGCGGTTCCAAGGGCAGTCACCGAGACGTCGAGTCGGCAGGACACACAACGGAAGTCGTTGGCCTGGTGTCCTCCACGGGAGTGCAGGACGTCCTTTCGGCGCTGCGGGCTGCGAGTGCGTGCGTTCTTTCGAGACATGGCTGCAGACCTTCCTCACCCCTCACATGGTCCCGAAGGCTTCGAGAGGGAAGGGCGGCTGGGCCAGGGGACGGACCGCCAGGCGCATCAGGATGAGCTGATTGTCGTCGCACCGGGCCGGACTCGAGGTGAGTTCGTCGCAGCGGACGCACCTGTGGATCACCATCCAGTCACCGCTGCGAAGCACGGCGACGGCGATGGGTGACATCTCGCCTTCGCACTCGCCCGGGCCGCCGGCCGCGTGGTCGTGCACATGCTGCGAGCGCAGGCACGAAGGGCAGTGGTTGCGCGGTTCGCCGTCCGGGGCGTACTCGGGCACAGTCAGCCTGCACCAGGTACAGGTGAAAGCGCCGAGGTTGAGAGTAGGGGTTGATTCGGTGGTGCAATCGGACACCGGGGTGCTCCTCACTGGGAAAAGACATAACAGCAAGAGCAGGCCGAGTGGCCCCGTCAGGGAGTGGTCCGACGTCGTATTCGTGACGTGGGCATACTGAAGAACCGAATGTCTCGTCCGGCAGAGTTCAGCTGCGGACGGTCATGCGGAATGGCGAGGCGCACTCAGCGCGAGCCGGAACATCAAACACCTATTTCCAGGACCCGCAAGTCCAGAGAGAATCAACAAGAATTCCATCATGGTACCGGTGGGCGGCATGCCCCTGTCAAAACTTCCGTACCCGGCACCGCCGCGGGCTTCGGCAGGGACGCAGGCGGCTCCGCCTCACTCGTGGTCCCTCACCGTTTCGTCCAGATGCGGGTGTTGAGATCGAAGTGCTCTGCGAGCGACAGGAAGAGGACCAGGTCCTCATAGATCTCCCTGGCGGTGGCCTTCGGATCAGGATCGGCGAAGTCGGCGGAGAAGCGATCGGAATCGGCCACGACGCCCACGTGCATCCGCGTGCCGGTGAAGGACACGGCCACGTGCGGGGAGTCGAGGCGCGCGGCCAGCGTGCTGATCGCGTCCATGAGCTGAGGGGTCAGCAGATAGCGCGCCTCGGCCTGGTCGTTCGTCCAGCAGTGAAAGCGTTCCATGAGCCGGGTGTCCTCGAGCCTCATCGGCTCCAGCCCCTGCCGCGCCGCGCTCTCCTCCGAGAGCGTGCGCAGCGCCAGCGGCTTCTCCGCCCGCGGCAGGAGGTAGGTCCGGGACGTGAACTCCTTGTGGAAGTCCGCGCTGAAGAAGACGAGCGAGGCCCCCAGCGCGGCGTTCACCGATTCGAGTCCCTCCGCCGCCGGGCGCAGTGCCTTCTGCACCTGCTTCCCCACGAGGCCGCCGCCGCTGCGCCCGGGCTGAGCCATCCGGTGCTCGCGCAGCTCGCGTGTGCCCCGTGCCCCGTCCGTCCGCCGGACCTCCCGGGAGAGGCTGCGCTCCTTCCTGGCCCAGGTCTGCTGCCTGCGTGCCTCGTGCGCCCTCTGCCTCTCCCTGCTCTCCGCACTGAGCTCCGGTTCCGAGAGCTCCCACTTCAGATCCCCGAGCATGAAGTCCGTCTGCCCGAACCGTCCGGTGAAGAAGTCCTCCTGCGGCACGGACGCGTCCGTGAGGAATCCGGCGCTGCGCAGCACCCGCTGGGGGACGGCACCGTCAGGCTCATAGCGCGCCTGCAGACGTGCACCGTCCCTCCCGCTCATGCCGGCGGCGAGCTGCTCGAACAGCGGTGCCACCACCTCGGCGGTGTGCCGTGAGGAGGCCCGCGAGTACGTGCGCCACACGGCCAGCGCCGGAAGGCCCAGCAGGAGGACGCCCGTTCCGATCGCCCCGCCGACGATGAGGGCGTCTGCCGATCCCAGCAGGAAGATCCCGCCCAGGATCAGCAGGAGACCCAGCATCATCGACAGCGTCAGCAGACAGCCCAGGGGACTGTTCCTGCGCAGGAGGGCCGACTGCCGCGAGATGTCCGCCGCCGGTGCCTGGACCTGTGCCCAGACCCGCTCGAATTCCGGGGCGTCGATGCGATGCAGTGCGCTCATGAGCCGAGGAACCCTCCCAGGTCGTACTGCTCGCGCTTGACCGCGTTCGTCAGCTCGAACAGCTCGTGGTCGCGGAATCCCAGGAGCCCGGCGACGAGTACGGTGGGGAAGACCTGCCGGCGCGTGTTGTAGTCCGTCGCCGTGCTGTTGTAGACGCGGCGGGCGGCCTGCAGGCGCTCCTCCGTCTCGTTGACGGTCCGCTGCAGCAGCTCGACATTCTGCTGGGTGCGCATCTCCGGATAGGCCTCGACCGCTGCGAGCAGGGACCGCTCGGCGCGCCCGAGGGCCTCGCCCAGCTCGGCCTTCTCCGTGACGCTCAGCTGCTCGATCCCACGCCCGGTGCGCAGGGCGGTGGCCCCGAGCATCATCTCCACCTCCTTCCCGACCGCGCCCGAGGCCGCCTCGGCCTGCGCCTTCACCTGGTCGAAGCGGGTCTCCAGGGCGACGTCGATGCCCCTGAGGGCCTCGTGCGAGCGATTGCGCGCCCGCACGAGGCGGTTGCGGACGGTGATGAGCCAGACGGCGAAGGCGATGATGACGACGCACGCGGCGGTGATGACGGCCCAGGGCGGCATGGGAACCTCTCGGGTCGGGGTCAGGTGCATCCGAGCCGGAGGGACGCGCACCGGTGCGGGACTCTTCCGGAACGGCAAGGTGCCCTAAGCGTACGACATGGGTGCGCGGCAGGCGGTGCGGATGAATTCCCCGGCACGAGGCCTTCCGGCGTGACGCTGCCAGGGGGAACGGGCGCCCCGGACAGCGGCCGCCCGGTGTGAGAATGAGGGCATGGAATGGCCCGCACACCCCACCGAGACCTGCCTCGCCCGCCTGCGTGCAGGCGGGCGAGTGGTGGTCCCCGGCTCACGGCTGCGGGGCGTGGCCGCACTCGTGGGCTCTGTCCTGTTCACCGTGGTCTGCGCTTCCCTGCTGGTGTTCTTCCTCAGATCCGCAGTGCTCGCCGCGGACGCGGAGCAGTGGTGGGCGACCCTCCTCCATCCCGTCACCTGGGCATCTCTGGCGGGCATCGTGTTCTTCGGCCCCGTGGGCGTCCCGCTGCTCATCCGGCGACTGCTGCGACGCGAGGCGCTCGTCCTCTCGCCCCGGGGGCT
Source organism: Brevibacterium sp. (assembly GCF_022712115.1). Taxonomy (GTDB): domain Bacteria; phylum Actinomycetota; class Actinomycetes; order Actinomycetales; family Brevibacteriaceae; genus Brevibacterium; species Brevibacterium salitolerans. The sequence goes on from NZ_JALAHB010000253.1 coordinate 5,580, forward strand.
CAGCGGCTGCCGGTACAGAGACCTCGGCGGCGGGCAGACGGCGGAGGTCCCCTGGTCGGACATCGCAGGGTTCGAAGGTCGCCGCGGACCCAGAGGAGCGGGGTTCACGGTGCAGTACACCCTCACGGCTGAAGGGCAGGCCCGCCTGCAGCGCAGCCTTGCCGCACACGGCACGAGGGCACCTGCGCGCACCGTGTTCACCGTGCGCCCCGGATTCGAAGGCGGCCCGCGCCGGCTCCTCGCGTTCCTCACCGCCGCGCACGCCTCCGCGCTGGCGCAGCCGCCCCGGCAGCACCCCTTCCGTGCATAGGATCCCGTCACGACGGAACCGGAGAACACCGGGCCCGAGGTGCGGGCGGGGAGGGCGGCCGTCCTCGGCAATGTGGGCGGACAGACGCAGGCGCTGCGGGTCGTGCTGGAGGATCTGGGGGTGCGGTTCGAGACCGGAAGCCGCGCCCCGGCGGGTGCGGACTGGGCGTCCGTGGCCCTCGACTGGCCGGAGGACCTCCACGTCGTGCAGGTGAGCGACCTCGTCCATCGCGGACCGGATTCGCCGGGGGCGGTCGTCCTCGCGGACAGGCTGCTGCAACGCGGGGTCTGGACGCAGCTGGTGGGCAACCACGAGCAGCTGTACAGCTGTACGTGGACCGGCCGGTGTTCCAGTGGCGCGAGCGGATCGAGGACGGAGCCGCGGCGCTCCTGGCGGACTGGTGGCACAGCGGGCTCATTGTTCCCGCCGCCGCGGTCGAGACGGCGGACGGCGGCGACTGGCTCCTCACCCATGCCGAGGCCCGCGCGGATGGCGCGCTGTGGTTCCCCGGCGAGATGCTCACGGGCGTCGACGACATCTGCGCGGGCCCCGTCTGGGCGTCGTCGGCGCGGGAGGTCTATCCCTCCTGGCTGCGCGCGCAGGCGCCCATGCCCTTCCACCAGGCGCACGGGCACTCGACCGCGCTGGCCTGGGACCGCGGTCTGTGGTGGGCGGAGACGTGGGTGCGTCCGTCGCTCACCGTCCACGCGGATCTGGGCCACATCGTCTTCCGGGCAGGCGGGCGGAGCATCGTGGGGATCGACCCGGGCCACGGCGTCAGTCCTGCGCCGGTCTACGCCCCGCTCGTCCTCGCGGACGGGGTGGTGCGCGTCTGAGGGCGGGGGCAGAGGACGACGGAGAGCACGGGCGCGACGGTGGCCTTCTCGCCGCCTCCGGCGCCTTTGACGCCGGGCCCGGCCGCCGGAGAGAATTCGTCCCGACAGCGCTCCCGGAGCGCACTCGCAGATGGAGGCAGCGCTCGCCATGATCCCCGTTCGGCCCGGTCCCGATCAGATCGTCCACCTCGTCGAGGCCGAACTCGAGGACGCCGCCGCCGTCCTCGCCGTTGCCTTCCACGACTACGCCTGGACGCGCTGGGTGATTCCGGAGGACGGCTACGGAGAGCGTCTCAGACAGCTGCAGCGGCTCTACCTCGCGCATGCCCTCGGGCACGGGAGCGTGCTGCGGACGGCGGACTTCTCCGGAGTCGTCGCTCTGCTGCCCGTCGCCGCCCCGGAGCCCGCGCCGGAGGTGTATGAGCGCATCCGCGCGCTGCACGGAGATCGCCTCGGACGCCTCGGCGGCGTCGAGTCCCCTGAACCGGAGCTCCCGGCCGCACAGGCCCTGGCTGCCCCGCTCCCCGCCGCGGACTGGACCCTGGAGACGGTGGGCGTACTCTCGTCCGCACAGGGCAGAGGTATCGGCGGAAGACTCGTGGACGCCGGTCTCAGAACTGCGCAGGCGCGCGGCGCCTCGGCGGTCGGGCTGGAGACCTCCGACGAGCGCAATGTCGCGCTCTACCGGCGGCACGGTTTCGAGGTGGTCGCGCATCAGCGTCCGGAGTGCGGCCCGCAGATCTGGACCCTGCGCGCTGAGATCCCCTGAGCCGCAGCTCGCCTGGACCCGGAAGCCCCTGAGCCCGGAGCGCCTCGTGAGCCGCAGGGCGCCTGTGCGGCCCTATGCTTGCCTCCACCGGGCGTCAGACGCCAGGTGTCCGTGAGTCCCTCAGATCCGCCTTCCCCGCAGGCCCAGCCAGCCCTTCCGGCAGCGGAGCTCGCGGTGGCCGCGCTCGGCCTCTGCGCGCATCCTGCTGTGGTGAATGCGCAGCAGAGCGGCGTCGTGGGCGGCACCGCCAGTGCCTACTTCATAGGCGTCGCGGGTTTCTTCAGCGCAGCCCTCGCCGCTCACCGACTCCTCCGCCGCTGCGTGCTTCCGCCCCCGCCGGTGAGCTCTCCAGAAGCCCAGCTCGCGACCGCCGGCGAGCCCACCAAGTGCTGCGGGTATGTGCTGCCGTCACGAGTCTCGCGGCGATGGTGCTCATGGGGTTCCGATCCCGCTGGGCGATGGGACTATCCAGGACAGAGGCACAGACGGCGAGCTTCCTCGACCACGTGCTCGATCTCGCTGTGATCGCCGTCTTCTCCGCCGCGCTGTACTGGTCGCCGCACGCCAGGCCGGTGTCATGTTCGCGCCGCGGCAACGTCATCTCCCAGCTACGCGGCGCAGTGGTGTTCGGCTGCCTCTGGATCACGGTCGCACTCATGCAGCTCATGGCCTACGGCATCCCCTACCCGGACGGCCTCGGCGTCGGCGGGACGCTGCTCATCGCACTGCTCGGCCTCGTCTGGCCGTTCACCGTGGCACTCATGGCACTGGCGACTGTGGAGATCTCGCGGGATCGCCGGGCCTCACAGCGGGGAGGCCCGTCCCTCGCGCAGGCGCCCGAGGCCGGCTGATCTTGCCCGAGGCAGTCTGAGCACATCCGGTGCGGTGCCACAGGGCAGCGTGCGGTGTGGCACCGCATGTCGGCAGAGCCCCGGGCGGAGCGACCGTTCTGCTACCGTCACCGGTGCTCATTCCCGCTGCGGAGAGGAAGTCCCCCGTGCCCGGCATCGCCCACGGAGTCGCACCGACTGCTCACGCAGTGACGCGCTGCGCTCCCGCCGCTCCGACCCCTGCCGCCCCCGATCCCGGCAGGGCGACTCCCGTTCCCGGCTCGCCCGCCGTTGCCGCCGCTCCCGCGAACGGCCCGGGCACAGCGGAACTGTCCTCGGCCGCGGGCGCGGGAGACGGGCCGGGGAGCGCTCGCACGGCACTCCGCGTGGTGACGGTGAGCGCGCGCGACCCCCTGGCAGCGCCCTTGCTGACCGATCTGGGCCGCGAGTACGACGAGCGCTATGCGGACATGCGGGTGAGCGGGGACGGGATCAAGGAGATCGACCGGTACCCGGCCGGGGCCTTCGATCCGCCCCACGGCTGCTTCCTCCTGCTGCTCGAGGGCGATGTGCCCGTCTCCGGCGGCGCGTTCATGCGCTATGACGAAGCGACTGCGGAGCTCAAGCGCATCTGGACCAGCGCCGATCACCGGGGCCGGGGCTTGGGCCGGCGGATCCTCGCTGAGCTCGAGCATCGCGCCGCTGCCCAGGGATACACGCGCGCCTTCCTCACGGCCGGCCCGCGTCAGCCCGAGGCGGTGGCGCTGTACCTGCGCAGCGGATACACGCCTCTCTACGACCGTTCGCTGCCTCCCGAGGAAGTGGGCATGCACCCCTTCGCGAAGTCGCTGCGGGACTGAGGCAGGCGCACCGCGGCCAAGGTGCCTGCCGTGCAGCGCGGCGGAGCAGCCCGCCGGCTCACCCGGTGGCTTGCAGGCAGGTTCGCCCGGCGGCCGGTCGTGAGGTGCCCGCAGCTTTCTCGCTGAGCAGGGGTGCATTCGGCGCCGGCAGGCGCACACTGTGAGTCATGTCCCCTACACGGCGCACCCCACGCACGGGCACTCGGCACAAGGCACACGATTCCGAAGGCACAGCCGCCGCTGCACCCGGGACGGCGCCCGACGACAGGACCGCACGCGGCCGCGGCGGGTCCGCCGCCGTGATCGGCAGCCTCGGTGTGGTGTTCGGGGACATCGGCACGAGTCCGCTCTACGCCATGCGCACAGCCTTCAGCATGGACCACAACGCCGTGGCGCCCACGCCTGCGAACGTCTACGGCATCATCTCCCTGGTGCTCTGGACGCTCACGCTCATCGTCACGGTCAAGTACGTGCTGCTCGTGACGCGGGCGGACAACGACGGACAGGGCGGCATCCTCGCACTGGTGGCCCTCCTGCGACGGCGGATCACCGGCCGCAGGGGCGTCCTCGTCGTCACCGCGCTGGGCATGCTCGGGGCAGCGCTGTTCTACGGAGACTCCGTCATCACCCCCGCGATCTCCGTGCTCAGCGCCGCGGAAGGCCTCACCACTCTCTCACCGGGCCTCCAGCCCCTCGTGGTGCCGGTCTCCGCAGGCATCCTCGCGCTGCTCTTCGCGGTGCAGCCGTTCGGCACGGGAAAGGTGGGACGTGCATTCGGGCCCGTCATGCTGGGCTGGTTCCTCGTCATGGCCGCGCTCGGAGTGCCGCATGTGCTCGCCCATCCGGAGATCCTCATGAGCCTGTCCCCGCACTGGGCGGTCGAGCTGATGCTCCGCCAGCCCTTCGCCGCCTTCGTCCTCCTGGGCGCCGTGGTGCTCACGGTCACCGGGGCCGAGGCCCTCTACGCGGACCTGGGGCACTTCGGTGCCCGGGCAGTGCGGACGGCCTGGCTGGCCGTGGCCCTTCCCGCCCTCGCCCTCGTCTACCTCGGCCAGGGCGCGAGCGTCCTCACGGCCCCGGCCTCGGCGAGCGATCCCTTCTTCCGCCTCGCGCCCTCTGCTCTCCAGGCGCCGCTGCTGGTGCTTGCGATGGCGGCGACGGTCATCGCCTCCCAGGCGGTGATCTCCGGGGCCTTCTCCGTCACCCGCCAGGCGATCCGGCTGGGTCTGCTGCCGCGGCTCACGGTGCGCCACACCTCGGCCCGGGAGGAGGGCCAGATCTACCTGCCCACCGTGAACTGGGCGCTCTTCGCCGGTGTGATGTCCCTGGTGCTCGTCTTCTCCTCCTCCGAGAGGCTGGCGGGGGCCTATGGGCTCGCGGTGACGGGGACGCTCCTGCTGGAGTCCGCTATCTTCCTGGTGTTCGCCCACACGGTCTGGCGCTGGGGCCCGTGGCGGATCGCCGCCTATGTCTGCGCGGTGGGTCTGCTGGAGTGTCTGCTCTTCGCGGCGAACACCGTGAAGCTGCTGGTGGGCGGCTGGCTGCCTCTGCTGGTCGCCGGCATCGTGCTGGTCCTCATGGTGACCTGGCGGCGCGGGTACGAGAGGGTGTCCGCGGAGCGGAGGCGCATCGAGAGACCCCTCCTCCCGTTCATCCGCGGTCTGTCCGAGGAGCCGGTGCTCCGGACCCCCGGCACCGCGGTGTTCCCGCATCCGGATGCGCGGACGGCCCCCTTGGCGATGGTCCAGTGCGTGCGCAGCCTCCGCGCGCTCCACGCCCACGTGGTGCTGGTGCGCCTGGTCGACGCGAATGTGCCGCACGTGCCTGCAGAGCACCGCATCCGGGTGGAGGACCTGGGCCGTGCGGCCGGCGGCGGGGCTGCAGGCAGTGCGCACCGCAGCGTCACTCCGTCCCGGTGCGGGATCGTGCGGGTGACAGTGTCCGTGGGTTTCACGGACTCGCCTGACATCCCCCGCAGCCTCGCGCTCGCCGCACGGCAGCTGGAGGAGGCTGGCATCGCGCTCGACCTCGACGAGGTGCGCTACTTCCTCTCCGTGCTCGCGCTGCAGCCGCGTCGCACTCACCGGCTGCGCGAGTGGCGGCAGAAGCTGTTCCTCGCGCTGGAGAAGAACCAGGCGGATCGCACCGAGGCCTTCCGTCTGCCGCCGGACCGCACTATCGTGCTGGGCTCTGAGCTGGAGGTCTGAGCAGGGCGAGATCCGACCGCTCGTTCAGCGACCTCACGTTTCGCAGTGTTTGACGGTGTGCGCGCGGCTGCACGCATCCACACCGTCAAACACTGCGAAACGAAGGCACGAGCGCGGGTGCAGCCGGCAAGGCGGATCAGACACTGTGCGGAGCGGGCTCAGAACAGTGTGGGCACCAGCGGTTCCAGCGCGGGAATGCCGCCGAGGCCTGGGGTGCTGCCCGACGTGCGGCCGAGAGCGCTCCCCGTGGTGTCGCCCGGTCCGCCTCCCGAGGCCCCATGGGCTGAGCCGCCGGCCTCCTCGCCGGCCCCGATCTTGCGGCCGTAGCTGCCGTAGCCGCCGCGCCTGCCTCCCGGCGCTCCCGGCGCCCCCGGCGCGGCGGTCTTCTCCCGCTGTGCGCGCAGCCGGGCGAAGCGGCGGGCCTCCGGGGTGTCCTCGTCGGCGGAGGCGCTGAGCCCGTGCTTCCTCAGCAGCGGGCGCATGCGCTCGTCCAGCCATTCCCGGTACCGGGCAGAGGCATAGGAGGAACCTGCGTACATGCGCTGATACCGGGACGAGAGCTCAGGGTGCTCCCGGTCGATCCATGCGAGGAACCACTCCCTGGCCCCCGGCCGCAGGTGCAGAGCACCGTAGACCACGCGCGCGGCCCCGGCCTCCCTGATGGAGCGCAGCGCCTCGTCCAGCTGCGCGCGGGAGTCCGTGAGCTTGGGCATGACGGGCATGAGGAACACCGTCACGCGGAAGCCCAGATCCGCTGCCGCGCGCACCGTCGCCAGACGCGCGGCGGTGCGGGGTGTGCCCGGCTCCACGGCCTGCTGCAGCTTGTCGTCGAAGACCGCGATCGACATCGCGAGATCCACCTCCACCTGCTCCGCGGCCTGGGCCAGCAGCGGCAGATCCCGCCGCAGCAGGGTCCCCTTGGTGAGGACGGAGAAAGGGGTGCCGCTCTCCGCCAGCGCGGTGATGATCCCGGGCATGAGCCGGTAGTGGCCCTCAGCGCGCTGATAGGGGTCCGTGTTGGTGCCCAGCGCGACATGCTCCCGTGACCACCGCGGGCGCGCGAGTTCTGCGGCCAGGACCTCCGCCGCATTCACCTTCACCACCACCTGCCTTTCGAAGTCCCTGCCGGCATCCATGTCCAGATAGGTGTGGGTGCTGCGTGCGAAGCAGTACACGCAGGCGTGCGAGCAGCCGCGGTAGGGGTTCACGGTCCAGCGGAAGGGCATCGAACTGGCCGGCGGCACCTTGTTGAGCGCGGACTTGGCGAGGACCTCATGGAAGGTCATCCCGGCGAACTCCGGCGTGCGCACGCTCCGCAGCAGTCCGCGGAGGCTGAAGAGCCCAGGGGCGGCTTCCGCGGGAGCTGAAGCGGGGGAGGGCTCCGCGGCATCCGCACCCGAGGCCGGCTCAGGTGTGCGGGAGGTGGCGGCTTCCGTGGTCCAGCGCATGACAGCAGTCGAACACACGTTCTAAATCATGTCAATGCAGTACCCCCCCCGGGGCGGTGGGCGGGAGGCTGCGGTGCCTCCGGTCTCGGCCCATGGGTGTGAGGTGGCCGTCATCCTTCGCAATCAAGCCCCTCCGGCGGGGGCGGCTCCGATAGTGTGGCTCCGCTCCCGTGCGTGCCGGTGCTCAGGTCCGGCGCGCACATCCCGGCAGACGAAAGGCCTCATCCATGTCGCGATCCCTCACCACTGCGATCCTGCGAGGCGCAAGCGGCGCCACCATCTTCAACGCCGGCGTGGAGAAGCTGGGTCTGAGCGAATCGAGCGCCGGCTACCTGCAGTCGATGGCGGCGAAGGGGTTCCCCGTCCTGGCGGAGCTCGACGCACAGCAGTTCGGCAAGCTGCTCGCCGCTGCGGAGATGGCGGTGGGTGCCGCTCTGCTCGCGCCGTTCATCCCCACGCGCCTGGCCGGACTGGCATTGGGCGGATTCAGCGCGGGGATGCTCACCATGTACTTCCGCACGGAGGAGTTCACCAAGGGCGACGGCATCCGGCCCCAGGGAGAAGGCGTCTCCGTCTCGCACAACGTCTGGCTCGCCGCGATCGCTGCGGCACTCGTCATCAGGGGCGGCTCGCGCAGGAAGTGAGCCGCGCATGCACGCAGCCGCGCAGGCGGTGCGAAGGCCCGTCCGCACCGGGTGCCTCCCGGTGCGGACGGGCCTTCGCCGTGTTCGCCGGCGATGAGCGCTCGGCGGCGTGAGCGCATGCGGACGACGGTGCCGATCAGCTGCCCCGCTCGTCCTCCCGGCCTGCGGTGGCGGAGCCCGTCCCCGGCTCGGGCTGGGGGCTCGCGGCGGCCTCGGCGGCGGCCCTGCGCGCCTCCTCCGGCTCTGCTCCCTCCCGCTCCTCCATGGGAGTCACGACCACGGGGCTGATCCGCTGGGCGAGGACCTGCCAGACCACGAATGCGAGGATGACGAGCGTGCCCACCCACAGGAAGACGTCCGAGGCCACGGTCACGCCGAACAGGCTCTCCGTCCAGCCGGTCCACTCCGGGGCCACGAGGGCGAGCAGGGCTGCGACGGCCAGCACGATGCGCTGCCACACGCCGGCCGGCCGCAGGAGATAGCCCTCGATCGCGACTGCCGCGCCCACCAGTGCCACACAGCCGGTCACCGTCGCCACGGTCACCTCCCACGGCGTCCCCGTGAGCAGGAGTGCCGAGTACGCGAACATCAGCGGGATGAAGTACAGGCCCTTGGCGAAGATCCATGCGTGGAAGGCCGAGCGCATGGGCGAGGAGTTCGCGATGCCCGCGGCGACGAAGGCCGCGAGCGCCACCGGCGGGGTCACGTTCGAGTCCTGGCTGAACCAGTAGACGATGAGGTGCGTGACGATGACCGCGAGACCCAGCTCCTGCAGGGCGGGGCCCGCGAGGATGATGAGCACCACGTACGAGGCCGTCACCGGCAGACCCACGCCCAGGATCAGCGAGGCCAGCGCCACCATGATGAGCGTGAGCAGCAGGCTGCCGGCGAATGCGCTCACCAGCACGTCCGAGATCACCAGGCCCAGGCCGGTGAGGCCCACGACCCCCACGATGATGCCCGCGATGGCACAGGCCGCACTCACCGGCAGGGTGTTGCGCGCGGCGATGACGAAGACCTCGCCGATGTCGCGCAGGCTCAGCCGGCTCATCGACCGCAGCATCGCCACGACGAACAGCGCCGCAGTGGCGTAGAGGCCCGCCCGGCCCGGCGGCACGTACTGCAGGAGGAGCACGATGAGGAGCACGAGCGGGGCGAGGAAGTGCCAGCCGCCCTTCATGACCTCCTTGAAGACCGGCAGCTGGTCCTTGGGGATGCTGGACATGCCGCGCTTGCGCGCCTTGATGTCGACGAACAGGTAGACGGTCCCGAAGTACATGAGGGCCGGGATGATCGAGACGAGGACGATCTCCGCGTACGGGATGCCGGTGCGCTCAGCGATGAGGAAGGCGCCCGCGCCCATGATGGGCGGCAGGATCTGCCCGCCCGTCGAGGCCGCCGCCTCCACGCCGGCCGCCTCCTCTTTATTGTAGCCCACCTTCTTCATCATGGGGATGGTGAAGGGGCCGGTGGTCGCGACATTGCCCAGGGCGGTGCCGGAGATCGAGCCCATCATGGCCGAGCCCACCACGGCCCCCTTCGCCGGCCCTCCGGGGTAGCGCCCGGTGAGCACGAAGGCGAGGCCGATGCAGAAGTTGCCGCCACCGGTCTTCTGCAGAAGGGCGCCGAAGAGGACGAAGATGAAGACGAAGGTGACGACCACGCCCAGGGTCATGCCGAGGATGCCGTCATTGCCCAGGTAGACGTAGGCGGAGAGCCGCTCGATGGTGGCCCCCCGGTGGTTGAACGCCCCGGGGAACCAGGGGCCCGCCCAGGCGTAGAACATGAAGGCGAGCACCAGCACGGACATGAACCAGCCCACTGTGCGGCGGGTGGCCTCGAGCAGGAGCACGATGAGCACGATGCCCAGCACCCAGTCGGTCGTCTCGTAGGCGCCGGCGCGCCGGGCCAGTTCCGCGGCGTTGACGATGGGATACACCGTCGCGGCCACGGCGGCGAGGACGAGGAGTGCGTCGAGTGCCAGCAGGGGGACGGAACGGCCCCATGCGGACTTCGCGGCGGGGACCGTGAGGAAGATGAGCGTGAGCACCAGGAGCAGGTGCACGAGGCGCTGCTGCCGTGCATCCATGTCGAAGGTGATGCCGATGTAGAGCTGGAACCCGCCGAGCGCGAGGGCGAGTGCGAGGATGATCCATCCCATCGCCCGCTGCAGTCCGCCGGTGCCCACGCGCTGCTCCGCCAGGCGCTGCCACAGCGGCTGAGTCGAGTCCTCCTGGTCCTCGTCCTCGGCGCTCACCTGCGCGTTCTCGCGGAACGCGTCCGGGAGCAGCTCGGCACCGTGGTCCTGGGAGGCATCCTTGAGGCCGGGCCGGCTCATGCCTGCCTCCCCGCCAGGACGGGCTGCCCGACCGCCGTCAGCTTCCGGTATCTCTTCTGCTCCTCGGACATATTCTGCTCCTCAGCTTCTTCGCCCAGCTTCTTCGCGCTGCGGCTTCTCAGCTCAGCGCGCACTCGGCATCGGCGGCCTTCAGCAGCCTGAGCGCCGAGACGCGCTGTGCGGTGATCGTGATGCGCTCTCCCGGCATGCAGGCCGAGAGCGCGAGTTCCGTGGTGTCGATCCGGAGGCGGTGGTCGACCTCGGGGGCTCCCGCGCGCAGGTGCATCTCCGCGCCTATGTCCCTGCCCATGTCGTCGATGACCCACCACCGGCCCTCCTGGCGACCGTGGCCGTGGCCCTCGATCTGGCCCATTCCCGCCCCGAACTGCCTGAGCCGCGTCCTCTCGACGACGAGCCGGCCCTCGTCCACCTGCAGGTCCTCTTCGATGGGCAGCCCGTCGATCGAATGGACGTAGGAGATCGAGAAGCGGTCGTGCCCGACGACGGCCAGGGTGCGCTCGCCGCCGGAGACGGTGACAGCCGGCCAGACGGGGGCGAAGGCGGCTGCCGCGGCTCCCGCGGCGAGCACCGCGAGCCCCACGGAGACGGCGGCTCGTGAGGTGCGCCTGGGACCCGAGGCGCACCTCGGCTCCGCGCTGTGCGCCGGCACCGCACCGCTCGCCGGACTCGTGCCGCCTGCGGGACCCGCACTGCCCGCGAGACCCTCCCCGCCGGCCGGCTCCGCACCGCCCGCCGTGCCCCCGTGCGAGGTCACCGCTCAGCCGGCGAGGTCTGCCGGCACCTCGATGCCGGCCTCCTCGAAGTACCGCATAGATCCGGCGTGGAACGGCACGGGGGAGTGCTCCATGTTCTCCGGGGTGATGTAGTCCTCGAGCGGTGCGTAGACCTCGGACAGCTGGTCCAGGTTGTCGAAGACGGCCTGCGTGAGCTCGTAGGCCTGGTCCTCGTTGAATCCCTCCGGGACCACGAGCACGTTCCACGTGGCGATGGTCTGCACGTCCTCGTCCACGCCGGTGTAGGTGCCCCCGGGGATCGTGTGCTCCGTGTAGCCGCCCGCGCCGTCGAGGATCTGTGTGATCTCGTCATCGCACATGGGGACCAGGGACACATCGTCCGTCGCGGCGAGCTCGTTGATGCCGCTGTGGCCCTCGCCCACCACCCAGGAGCCTGCGTCGAGGCCGCCGCTGGTGAGTGCGTTCGAGGTCTCCGCGTAGCCCAGCTGGCTGCGGTCGATGTCCGAGGTCACATCCAGGCCCAGGGACTCGAAGACCTGATTGGTCGTGGTCTCGTTGCCGCTGCCCACATCGCCCACCGAGTAGCGGTGCCCTTCGAGGTCCGCGAAGCACTCCAGGCCGAGCCGGTCCTGGATCGAGCTCAGAGTGACCGTGTGGTAGACGTTCGGGTAGAGCACTGCGAGGGCGCGGGTGGTGATCGGCTCCTCGTCGTCGAAGTCGCCGGTGGCGTTGTACGCCTGGTCGACCGAGTCGCCCTGGGCGATCGCGATGTCCGCGGAGCCGGAGTCGATGAGCCGGAGGTTCTCCACAGAGGCGCCCGTCGCCTCGACGGAGGCGGAGGTGCCCTCGAGGTTGTCTGCGATGACGCCGCTGAGCGCCCCGCCGATCGGGTAGTAGACGCCCGAGGTGCCCCCGGTGGCGATCGACATGCTCGAGATGCGGTCCATCTCCTCACCGTCGCCGCCCGCATCGGCCGGCTGACAGCCGCTGACCACCAACCCGACTGCGGCAGTGAGTGCGAGTGCGGCGGTTGCGCGGGGGTGTGCCTTCATGGGGAGCTCCTCGTCGAGTCGTGGCCGAACCGAGGTCGCAGTGCATGCGACCATCTCCCCGCAAACTATGATGTCACTCACAGCGATGTGAACGTCAGCGCCCATTCTTGAGGAAGACTTGAGACTCGGGGGAAGCCGCGGCGGCGGGGCTCGCGGCCGAGCTCATGGCCTCGGGGCCCGCAGGCGAGGCGGCCGACGGGATTCACTGCGGAGGGGCAGACGGGTGGAGCGAAGGGGGAGCGGATGCGGATGCGGATCGGGCGCCCGGCGGCCCTGCTCTGCCTCGCGCTGGTCCTCGCCCTGAGCAGCTGCACGGAGGCGCGGCGCGCGGCTCCGGCGGTCATCGCCACGGGGCCGCAGGGCGGCGTCTATCACGCGCTGGGGACGGCGTTCGAGGAGGTCAGCGCCGACTGGCGGGTTCCGCTCACCGCTCTGGCCTCGGGCGCCTCGGTCGCGAACCTCGAGCAGGTGGGTGCCGGGGAGGCGGATCTGGGGTTCGCGCTCGCAGACATCGCCGCGCTGGCCGTCGCCGGGGACCCACCCTTCGACTCGCCGCAGCCCATCAGCGCCCTCGCCAAGCTCTACGACAACCACACCCACCTGATCGTGCAGGACGGCTCTGAAGTCCGGCAGCTCGCCGACCTGGGCGGTGCGCTCGTGGCGCTGGGGCCGGAGGGCTCCGGCACGGAGCTCATGTCCGGCCGTCTCCTCGAGACCGCAGGTCTGATGGGCCCCGAGGCCGGTCCCGCCCGGGTGGAGACGGTGACGATGGACCTGCTGGAGTCCACGCAGGCTCTGGCCGAGGGTGAGATCGACGCGCTCTTCTGGTCCAGTGGGATTCCCGCCGAGGCCGTGACGGTGCTGGCGGAGACCACTGCGGTGAGGCTCATCGACCTCTCGGAGTGGGTCGGTCCGCTCACGGAGCGGTATGGCGGTCACTATGCCGAGGTTCCGGTGCCGGTGGATGCCTATCCGGGAGTGCCCGGTGTGCGCACGGTGGGCGTGGCGAGCCTGCTGGTCGCCCACTCGGGCCTGGCGCGGGGCACGGTGGACGCGCTCACCGAGGACCTGTTCGCCTCACGCGAGGCGCTCGTGGTGCACCATCCCTCGATCCGGCAGCTCAGTGAGCGGGCGGCCATCGGCACGCTGCCGGTGCCGCTGCATCCGGGTGCCGCGGACTACTTCAAGCGCGTGAAGACCGCCCAGCACTGAGGTCCTCCCGGCGGCGGTGTCGCTGAACATGACGGTCCAGCAGGCAGGGGCGATCGTCGGCCCGATCCTCGGCGGTCTGCTGATCCCGGTCACAGGGTTCGCCCTGCTCTACCTGCTCGACGCGTTC
>NZ_JALAHB010000254.1 GCF_022712115.1 Brevibacterium sp.
AGCCTGGGATGCCGGAGCTGAGGGGAGCGGAGGTGCGGTCGTGCTCCGGCGCCGTGGTGCCGATCCGCGGCCCTCTCGCGTGCTGGTGCTCTCAGGCGAGGGTGCGGGTGAGCAGCGCCTGCTTCACCTCGGCGATCGCCTTCGTCACCTGGATGCCGCGGGGGCAGGCATCCGTGCAGTTGAAGGTGGTGCGGCAGCGCCACACGCCCTCACGGTCGTTGAGGACCTCGAGGCGCATGTCACCGCCCTCGTCGCGGCTGTCGAAGATGAAGCGGTGCGCGTTCACGATCGCGGCCGGGCCGAAGTACTGGCCGTCCGTCCAGAACACCGGGCAGGAGGAGGTGCAGGAGGCGCACAGGATGCACTTGGTGGTGTCATCGAAGATCGCGCGGTCGGCCTGCGACTGGTAGCGCTCCTTCGTGGGCTCCTGGCCGGAGGTGATGAGGAACGGCATGATCTCGCGGTACGACTGGAAGAAGGGCTCCATGTCGACGATGAGGTCCTTCTCCAGCGGCAGACCCTTGATGGCCTCGACCGTGATCTCCACCGGGTCGGTGGCGCTCTTCTGGAAGTCCTTGAGCAGCGTCTTGCACGCGAGGCGGTTGCGGCCGTTGATGCGCATGGCATCCGAACCGCACACACCGTGCGCGCAGGAGCGGCGGAAGGACAGGGAGCCGTCGATCTCCCACTTGATCTTGTGCAGGACGTCGAGCACACGGTCGGTGCCGTGCATCTGGACCCGGTACTCCTCCCAGTGCGGCTCGGAGTCGTTCTCCGGGTCGAACCGGGCGATCTTCGCCGTGACCTCGAACGAGGGGATCGCTCCGCCTCCGCCGCCCTGGCCGGCCGGCAGATCGATCTTGGATGCCGGTTCTGCGGTCTGCGTGTTGTCTGCCATCAGTACTTGCGCTCCATCGGCTGGTAACGGGTGACGACCACCGGCTTCCATTCGAGCCGCATGCCGGGGATGCCCTCGGTCTCCGAGCTCTGGTCGCGGTAGGTCATCGTGTGCTGCATGAAGTTCGCGTCGTCACGGTCAGGGAAGTCCTCGCGGAAGTGCCCGCCGCGGGACTCCTTGCGGTGGATGGCCGCGACGGTGACGACCTCGGCGATCTCGAGGAGGAAGCCCAGCTCCATCGCCTCGAGCAGATCGAGGTTGAAGCGCCTGCCGCGGTCCTGGATGCCGATGTTCTTGTACCGCTCGCGCAGCGCCTCGATGTCATTCAGGGCCTTGCGCATCGTCTCGTCCGTGCGGAACACCTGGACGTTGGCGTCCATGGTCTCCTGCAGGTCCGCGCGGATGGCGGCGACGCGCTCCGGACCGTCGGAGGTCCGCAGACGCTCGATCTCGCCGGCCACGAAGGCCTCGGGGTTCTCCGGCAGCTCCGGCATGGGCGCGGTCTTCGCGTACTCTGCCGCGGCACGGCCGGCGCGCTTGCCGAACACGTTGATGTCCAGCAGGGAGTTGGTGCCCAGGCGGTTGGAGCCGTGGACGGAGACGCAGGCGCACTCACCGGCGGCGTAGAGGCCCGGGACCACGTCCGTGTTGTCGCGCAGCACCTCGGACTCGATGTTCGTGGGGATGCCGCCCATGCCGTAGTGCGCGGTGGGGAACACCGGCACCGGCTCCGTGTACGGCTCCACGCCCAGGTAGGTGCGCGCGAACTCGGTGATGTCCGGGAGCTTCGCATCGATGTGCGCGGGCTCGAGGTGGGTGAGGTCGAGGAGGACGTAGTCCTTGTTGGGACCGCAGCCGCGGCCCTCGCGCACCTCGTTGGCCATCGAGCGGGCGACGATGTCACGGGGAGCGAGGTCCTTGATGGTGGGCGCATAGCGCTCCATGAACCGCTCGCCGTCCGCGTTGCGGAGGATGCCGCCCTCACCGCGGGCCGCCTCGGAGAGCAGGATGCCCAGGCCGGCGAGGCCCGTGGGGTGGAACTGGAAGAACTCCATGTCCTCGAGCGGAAGGCCGCGGCGGTAGGTGACCGCCACGCCGTCGCCCGTCAGGGTGTGGGCGTTCGAGGTGGTCTTGAAGATCTTGCCGAACCCGCCGGTGGCGAACACGACGGACTTGGACCGGAACACGTGGATCTCACCGGTGGCGAGCTCGTAGGCGACGACGCCGGCGGGCTGCTCCTTGCCGTCGACCTCCGTCATCACGAGGTCGAGGACGTAGAACTCGTTGAAGAACTCCACGCCGTGCTTGACGCAGTTCTGGTACAGCGTCTGGAGGATCATGTGGCCGGTGCGGTCCGCCGCGTAGCAGGCACGGCGCACGGGTGCCTTGCCGTGGTCGCGGGTGTGACCGCCGAAGCGGCGCTGGTCGATCTTGCCCTCTTCCGTGCGGTTGAAGGGCAGGCCCATCTTCTCGAGGTCGAGGACCGCGTCGATGGCCTCCTTCGCCATGACCTCGGCGGCGTCCTGGTCGACCAGGTAGTCGCCGCCCTTGATCGTGTCGAAGGTGTGCCACTCCCAGTTGTCCTCCTCGACGTTGGCGAGGGCCGCGCACATGCCGCCCTGCGCCGCGCCGGTGTGGGAGCGGGTGGGGTAGATCTTCGTCAGCACGGCCGTGCGCGCGCGCTGACCGGATTCGATCGCCGCGCGCATGCCGGCGCCGCCCGCGCCGACGATCACGACGTCGTACTCATGTACCTGCATAGGTGTCAGTTCTCCTTATGACCGGGCTCAGGCCGGGCAGAACTCGTAGGTGTTGCCGGCGATGCAGGGATCGAACGTGAAGATCACGAGCGTGCCCAGGACGACGACGACGAGGGATGCGATGTAGAGGACGACCTGGAGCGTCAGGCGCGTGGCGGGACGCTCCGCGTAGTCGAGGATCACGGTGCGGACGCCGTTGGTGCCGTGCAGCATGGCGAGCCACAGCATGAGGAGATCCCAGATCTGCCAGAACGGGCTGGCCCACTTGCCGGCGACGAAGCCGAAGTCGATCTGGTGCACACCGTCGCCGAGCCACATGTTCACGATGAGGTGACCGAAGATGAGGATCACGAGGAGCACGCCGGACAGCCGCATGAACAGCCACGCGCCGAGTTCGAAGGAGGAGCCCTTCGCCTTGGAGCGCTGGTAGCCGGTGCGGGGCGTGGGGATGGCGGGGGCGCTCATCAGAATGCTCCTCCCAGCGAATTGGGGATGTGCCTCCACAGGAAGCCGACCATGACGACGAGCCATACGACCATGACCGCCCAGAAGAGCTTCTTGTGGTTCTTGGGACCGCTCTTGAAGAAGTCCACGGCGATGACGCGCAGTCCGTTGAATGCGTGGAAGGCGATCGCAGCGACGAGGATGACCTCACCGAACGCCATGAACGGCGTCTTGTAGGTGTCGATGACTGCGTTGTACGCCTCTGGCGAGACGCGGACGAGTGCGGTGTCGAGCACGTGCACGAGCAGGAAGAAGAAGATGCCGACGCCGGTCACGCGATGCGCGACCCACGACCACATGCCTTCTCTTCCGCGGTACAGAGTGCCGGTTGAGGCCTTGGCCACGGGCATCCTCCATAGGGGAACGAGCAGATGTGTACCTGTGAAAAGTACGCCCCGGACGGTCGCAGTGCCAATCAGCGACACGTGCGGAGTCAGTTCATCCTCCCTGTTCCCTGTGAAAACGCACAATCGCCGTCCCGGTGACCGAGAGGATCCGTATCACATCACATTTACGTCACCCCTGAGTGACGGAAATGTGCGCGGCTTCGCGCCGTGCGGCGGCCGCGCGCCTGGTCACGGCCGTCACGGCGGCCTGCGCCCGGGCGCCCCTCCCGCTCGCACGTTCGAGGCCGCACCTGCAGGATCGCCGGTTCCGGCCGCAGATCCCATGGTCGCGCCACGGCGGCCGCGTGTGCGTTTTGTGAACTTCCGTCCCGGTTCGAGAATAATGTCGCAGATGATCGAGAACTTCCACGCCGTCATCCCCGCCGGCGGCTCCGGCACCCGGCTCTGGCCGCTGTCCCGCCGCGACCGGCCCAAGTTCCTGCATGACGTGCTGGGGATCGGGTCCACCCTGCTGCAGGCGACCTGGACGCGGGCGGCCAGGCTCGCCGATCCCTCCCACACCTGGGTGGTGACGGGGGAGGCGCACGTCGAGGCGGTCTCCGCCCAGCTCCCCGCGCTGCGTGAGGACCGCATCGTGGCGGAGCCCTCGCCCAAGGACTCCGCCGCCGCGATCGGGCTGGCGGCGATGCTCATCAGCGATGCGGACCCGGACGCTGTGATCGGCTCGTTCTCCGCGGATCACTCGATCACCAACGAGGGGGAGTTCGTGGCGGTGGTGGAGCAGGCCGCTGCCGCGGCCGCCTCCACCGGAGACATCGTGACGATCGGCATCACCCCGACCTATCCCGCGACCGCCTACGGCTACATCAAGACCGGCGCACTGCTGGGCATCCCCGGTGCGCCGACCGCCCGCCGGGCCGCGGAGTTCGTGGAGAAGCCGGACGCGGTGACCGCGCGCACCTATGCCTACTCCGGCGGCTACCGGTGGAACGCGGGCATGTTCATCATGCGGGCGACCGCGCTGCTGGAGCTCATCCGTCAGGAGGCACCCGCGCTGCACGGCGGGCTGCGGAGGATCGCGGACGCGGCGGGTTCGGACCGCTGGTCGGAGGTCATGGCCCGCGAATGGCCGCTGCTGGAGAAGAAGGCGATCGACTACGTCGTGGCGGAGCCCGCCGCGGCCGCGGGCCGGGTCATCGTGGTGCCCGGGGACTTCGGCTGGGACGACGTGGGCGACTTCGACTCCGTCGCCAAGCTGCGGCAGCCCGTGCCGGGGGAGCGCACCGCGGTCTCCGTGGTGGGCGAGGCGGACGTCATCGACGTGTCCTCCCGCGGGGTCGTGGTCTCGGAGACCGGACGTGCGGTGGCGCTGGTCGGCGTCCACGACGTCGTGGTGGTGGACACGGACGACGTCGTGCTCGTGACCTCGCGCACGCACGCGCAGCAGGTCAAGCAGGCCGTCGCCGAGGCCGAGGCCCGGGGCCGCGACGACCTGCTCTGAGTGCCGCGGGAGCCCGCGAGTGTGACGGTGCGGGTCATCCGCTCAGCGCCGGTGCAGGAGCCCGTCGTAGGATCGAGGGTCGCACTCGTCTCGTACGACGGGGACCCGCAGGGCCCGCGGACGCGGCCGTGCGGAGCAGCAACGAAGAGGAAGTGGGCGGACGTGGCAGCTGAGGGCATCGCGCAGCGGGGGACGGCGGTTCCGGGGGCGGCGACGCCGGAGGCCGCGGAACAGACCGGGCCGGAGCGCCCTCGGGAGCCGGCCGGTCCGCCGGAGAGCGCCGCCCAGGCGCCGGAGACGCCCCTCACCCGCGCGTTCGCACCCTTCCACGCAGAGCTGCTCGAGTTCCGCCGTGACATCCACATGCATCCGGAGCTCTCCTTCCAGGAGCACCGCACCACGGAGAGGGTGGCCCGCCGTCTCCGCGCGGCGGGTCTGGAGCCGCGCCTCCTCGAGGGCACCGGCCTCGTGTGCGACGTGGGCGAGGGGCCCGCGCGCACCGCGCTCCGTGCGGACATCGACGCCCTCCCGCTTGAGGACCGCACCGGCCTGCCCTGGGCCTCGACCGTTCCCGAGGCCGCCCACGCCTGCGGCCACGACGTCCACCTCACGGCGCTCATGGGCGCGGGCCTCGTCCTCGACCGGCTGCACCGCACGCGGCCGGGCGGCCTCGGCGGCGCCGTCCGCCTGGTGTTCCAGCCCGCGGAGGAGGTCACTCCCGGCGGTGCGCTCTCCACGATCGCGCAGGGGGCCCTCGACGGGGTGGAGCGTGCCTTCGCCCTGCACTGCGACCCGAATGTGGACGTGGGCCGGGTGGGCTCGCGGATCGGGCCGATCACGGCCGCGGGCGACACCGTCGTCATCCGGCTCTCCGGCCACGGCGGCCACACCTCGCGGCCGCATCTCACGGAGGACCTCGTCTACGCACTCGGCCGTCTCGCCACGGACCTGCCGGCCACCCTCAGCCGCCTCATCGACCCGCGGCACGCGATCTCCCTCGTCTGGGGCCACATCGAGGCCGGTCACGCTCCCAACGCCATCCCGGGCGAGGGCCTGCTCACCGGCACCCTGCGCTGCCTCGACGTGGACGGCTGGAACCAGGTCGCCGAGGTGCTCCCGGACCTCGTGGACCGGATCGCCGGACCATACGGCGTGGAGGTCGACCTCGACCACCGCCGCGGCGTGCCGCCGGTCGTCAACACCGAGGACGAGGTGACGCTGGCGGAGGCCGCGATCCGCGGCGAGCTGGGGCCGGACACCGTGCAGCTCACCCCGCAGTCGATGGGGGGAGAGGACTTCGCCTGGTACCTCACCTCACGGCCGGGCGCGCTCATCCGGCTGGGCACCCGCACCCCGGGCGGCACCACGTACGACCTCCACCAGGGCGACTTCACCGTCGACGAACGCGCGCTGGAGTCCGGCGTGCGGGTGTTCACCTCCATCGCGCTGCGCGCACTGGCTGCCGACGCGGCACGGGAGCAGGCCGGTCCCGCGGACGATGCCGCGGCCGCGGGGTCTGCGGGCGGATGAGGCGCGTCCCGGGACCGCAGCCTGCCGGCCCTGCGTGCGCTCCGGCGGAGCCGCGGCGGCACGGCCGCGGACGTGTGCCGGTCCTCCGCTCCGCGGCAGCCGCCGCCGCGGCTTTCCTCGTGCTGAGCGGCTGCGGGGGCTCCGGGCTCGGGAAGAAGGACGATCTGGTGCGGACCTCCGTGTGCGCCGTCTCCTCCCCGTCCGGCTTCAGCGATCACAGCCTGGGCCAGGCGGTGTTCGACCAGGTGCGGCAGGCGATGGCCGACGGTGCGATCGACTCGACGAGCTCCCAGCGGGTGAGCACTCCCGCCCAGACCCGCACGGTCCTCGAACGCTACGCCGGGCAGGCCTGCACCCTCACCGTCCTGGTGGGACCGGGCGGAGGCGAGGAGCTCGCGGAGGTGGCCCGCGAATCGCCGGCACAGGCCTTCCTCGCCGTGAGCGCCTCGGCGCAGTCGCAGATGCCCGACAACGTGCTCACCCTCGACTTCGAACTCGAGGACCCGGGCTATCTCGCGGGCTTCGCGGCGGCCTCGGCGACGGAGACCGGCACGGTGGCCGCAGTCGTGGGACAGGGTTTCCCGAGCGGGGCGGAGGTGCTGGCCGCCTTCGACGAGGGCGCGCGCGCCTACGGGAAACTCCACGACGAGGAGATCGTGGTCCTCGGGGAGGCCGGCGTCGCGGAGCGGACGCTGAGCGACACCGTCAGCGCGGGCAGGGCATGGGCGGCCGGCGCCGAGGAGGCCGGTGCGGACGTGCTCGCGCCCTTCGGCTCCGCCGCGCCGCAGGGAGTGGTCGCACACCTGGCGGAGCGGGTGGAGGACGCGGAGGCCGCTCCTGCGGAGGACGGGGACACCCCTGCCGCGGAGGATGCCCAGGGCGGCGGAGAGGCGGAGGCCGATGCGGCCGAGGACGCCGAGGACGCGCCCCCGTCGCTGATCTGGTATGGCGCCGACGGTGCCAAGGTGCTTCCCCGTGCCCTCCGGCAGCAGGTGCTGCTGTCCGTGGTCCCGGAGCCCGGCCTCGGCCTGCGTGCGCTCCTGGCGAGCTGGCCGGGGGAGGGCGGCGACCCCGAGCTGCTGGTGACGGACGCGGACTCCGCGGAGGGCGCCCAGCCGGCGGAGCCGCAGCTGGTGGCCGGGCTGGAGGTGCGCTCCCGCCGGGCCGTCGGCACGCTCGGCAACGAAGGCGTGCGGGTGGTCCCCAGCGACGGTGCGCTGAGCTCCGTGACGGGGCTGGGCCGCGAGCTCGCGGATGAGCTGGCGCGCATGGAGGACGAGGCCGAGGAGGGCTAGGCTGGGAGGGTGGATGCACAACTCTTCCCGACTCCCGCCGGAGTCGACCCAGATGACCCGATCCTCGCCCTCCCCAAGGTGTCGCTGCACGATCACCTCGACGGGGGGCTGAGGCCGCAGACGATCGTGGAGCTCGCCGCCGAGGTGGGCCACACGCTCCCCGCAGAGGATCCGCAGGCGCTCCGGGCGTGGTTCTCCGAGTCCGCGGACTCCGGGGACCTCGTGCGCTACCTCCAGACCTTCGACCAGACGCTCGCGGTCATGCAGACCGCCCCGGCGCTCACCCGGGTGGCCCGGGAGTGGGTGCTGGACCAGGTGGCCGACGGCGTCGTCGTCGCCGAGGCCCGCTGGGCTCCCGAACAGCACCTCGCCAAGGGCCTCACGCTCGACGAGGCGGTCGAGGCCGTGCAGGCGGGCCTGGACGAGGGTGTGGCCCTGGCCGCGCAGGAGGGTCGCTCCATCCGCGTGGGCCAGCTCATCACCGCGATGCGCCATGCGGACAGGGCCACCGAGATCGCCCAGCTCGCCCTGCGGCACCGCGATGCGGGCGTGGTGGGCTTCGACATCGCCGGGGCGGAGGACGGCTTCCCGCCGGAGAACCACCTCGAGGCGTTCGACCTCCTCCACCGCGCCAGCTTCCCCGTGACCATCCACGCCGGCGAGGCCGCGGGCGTGGAGTCCATCCGGTCCGCCGTGCACGTCTGCCACACCCAGCGCGTGGGTCACGGCGTGCGCATCACGGAGGACATCCCGGGCTGGTCCGAGGCCGCCTCGGTCGAGGGCGTGATGGGCGACGCGGACGGCGACGGCGTGGAGACCGCTCCGGCCTACGGCCGCCTGGCCGCCTGGGTCCTCGACCAGCAGGTGCCCCTGGAGGTCTGCCCCTCGTCCAATCTGCAGACCGGCGCGGCGGAGTCCATCGCGACGCACCCCGTCACGCGTCTCAAGGAACTGGGGTTCGCCGTCACCGTGAACCCGGACAACCGCCTCATGTCGGACACGAGCGTGACGAAGGAGATGCGCCGCCTCGTCGACCAGGCGGGGTGGACGCTCGACGACCTCGAATGGGTCACCGTCACCGCGCTCGGCTGTGCGTTCCTGCCCTACAGCGTGCGGGAGTCCATCATCGACGAGCAGCTGGTCCCCGGCTTCGCCCGGGCGAGCCTCTGACGCAGATGGCGGGTACCGGAAGCGGCACGGGCGGCGGGGCGCCGGAGGCTCTGCCGCCGCGTCCAGCCAGCCTCGGCATCGCCGTGGGCGTCGTGGCTCTCGAGGCGGTGGCCCTCGTCGTCGCGACGGTCGCGTTCGTGGTCGTGGGCGCGGGCGCGGGGGCCACGTCCGTGCTCGCGCTCGCCGGCATGTTCGCCGTGCTGGCGCTGGGGCTCGTCGCCGTGGCGCTCTCGCTCTGGCGGCTGCACCGGTGGGGGAGGCCCGCGGGCATCGCCTGGCAGGTCCTCCTGGTGCTCGTCGGCCTCTCCATGTTCAGCACGGAGCCGCTCAACGCCGTGGGGGTGATCGCACCGGCGGCCGTCTTCCTCGTCGCGATCCTCATGCCGGCTTCGCTGCGTGCCTACGAGCTCGGGGCGGAGTACCATGCGGCGCATCCCTCCGCGCCCGCCCCTCCGCCCAAGCGCTGGTGAGCGAGGCCTCGCGACGACGTGCCCCCGTGGACGAGCCGAGGTGCGGGTCCTCGCTCCGCTGAGCGGGGTCCCGCGGACGGGGCGGGAGAGAACGGGGAGAACGACGGAGTGATGCGCGCGAACGGGAGGTGAGTGAGACGGACGGATTCGTGGGCCTCCTGCACGGGACGAGTCTCGTCGAGGCGCAGCTCATGCTGGCGGCCTTCGTGCTGTGCTCGCTGCTGGGCCTCGAACGGCAGCTGCGGCAGAAGGCCGCGGGCTTCCGCACCCACGTGCTGGTGGGCATGGGCTCGTGCGCCTTCACCCTGGTGTCCGCCTACGGCTTCGCGATGGTGCTGGCCGACGACGTGACGCTCGATCCCTCCCGGATCGCCGCCCAGGTGGTCTCGGGGATCGGCTTCCTGGGAGCCGGCGTGATCTTCAAGGGCAGGAACATGGTCCGCGGCCTCACCACGGCAGCCACCGTCTGGGTCTCCGCGGCGGTGGGCATGGCCTGCGGTGCCGGCATGCTCTCGCTGGCCGCACTCCTCACCGCGCTCACGCTGCTGACCCTCTTCGTCATCGCACCGCTGATCCGCCGGCTCCCGGATCCGAACAGCAGGAGACTCGTGCGGGTGACCTACCGCGACGGGGCCGGCATCCTCCGGGAGGTCCTGGCCGCGGCGACCGGGCTCGGGTTCGCCACCTCGATCGAGCACAGCCGCAGGTTCTCCGGCGAGGACGGCGAGCCGCTCGTGGAGCTGGACATCCGCTTCCTCGGCCGGCGGCCGCTGCGGATGCTGCTGCCGGAGCTGCTGGACATCGAGGGTGTGGAGGGCGTGACGCTGCGCGTGAGCCGGGAGCACTCCGTCGACGCGGACGGCGACAGCATCTGAGGGCTCATCCCTGCAGGTACGGTTCGCAGGCCTCGAGCAGGAAATCGCCTGCGAACTCCTGCTCCGAACCGGCGAGGTCGATCGCTGTGCGCTGAATGCCCCACCAGACCGCGGGTGCCGCCGCCCACTGGAGGCGCATCTCCTCGCGTGCGGCGTCATCCCCGGACTGCAGCGCCTCCGCGAGGTTCTGGGAGGCGGCCTGGATGCGCTCGTTGCCGTCCTCGGCCGTGCACCGCTGGGCGTCGTCCGGCCCCTGCGGGTGCAGGTCTTCCTGAGGCTCGGTGTCCTCCGTGGTGAGGGCGAACGCACTCGTGCCCAGCTGCTCCACCGTGAATGTGCCTTCGATGAGGCGCATCGCGGGATCGGCCTCGGAGACGGTCACGGCCTCGGCGTCCACCGTGATGCTCACGCTGTCGGGGAACTCCGGTGTGAGGGTGATCTCTCCTTCGTTCGGGAGCTCCGCGTAGCTGCGCACCCAGGCGTGCACGTAGGTCTCCTCACCGGCGTCCGCGGCGCGGGCGAGGCCCTGCCACACGAAGTCCGAGGACTCCTCACCTCCGGGACTCACATCCACGACGGCCGCGGTGCCCTCGGGCGTGGGCACGGGTGTGATCGTCTCCGGCTCCACGGAGGGCACCTCGGCGGGCCGTTCCGAGTCCACGGTCGCGCAGCCGCTGAGCAGGAGTGCGAGGGCGGAAGCTGCGGAGCCGCCGATTGCCGCCGCACGAGCGGTGCGGGTCATGGCGCGGGCGCGTGTTCCACGGACCGCGTCTGCGGGGTGTGCGACGGTGGCGGACGCGTC
>NZ_JALAHB010000255.1 GCF_022712115.1 Brevibacterium sp.
CCACCCTGCCTGCGCCTCGCCACCCTGCCTGCGCCCCTTCCGGAAGTTACGTCTGCGTAGCGGCCGTGGTGAGCGGCCGCTACGCAGACGTAACTCAGGGGGCTGCGCACTCAGGGGGCTGCGCGGGTCTCAGGGACGGGCGAATCCCGTCACGGGTGGTGAGGGCTGCGGGAGAGGAGGTAGCGCGCGATGCGGGCCTCCGCGGGGTCATCTCCCTCCGCCATCGCGGAGAGCACGCCGTCCACCGCCTCTCGCGGCAGCTCCCCCAGGGCCTGCACCAGGCGCAGACGCGCGGCTCCGCGGGGAAGGCTCTCCGCGTGCCCGAGGACCGCCGGGACCACGGGGAAACCCTCACGCGCCAGTCCGCCCAGCGCCTCTGCGGCCTCCACGTCCCTCTCACCTGCGAGGACAGCAGCGATGAGAGGATCGACGGCCTCTGTCCTCCCGCGCGCCGCGAGCGCCAGCGCGAGGGAGGTGCGCACGCTCAGATCCGCCGCGGCGACACGGAGCTCTGCGAGGAGCAGCTCCGTCACCGCCTCGCCGTCGAGGATCTCGAGGGCACTCACGGCTCGGCGGCGCCGCTCGCCGTCCTCGGAGCGCAGCGCCCCGCGGAGGAGCCCGAGGACGTCCTCTTCCGTTCCTTGTGCTGCGGGGCGCACGGCCGCATCGTGCGCGGGCAGGTCCTCGGCTTCATGGCCCTCCGCACCTGATGCACCCGATGCACCCGATGCACCCGGCTTCGGATCGCCTGCGACCGGAGGACCCCCACGCGTCTCATCCACACCCTGCGGCCTCCGGTCCGGGCCCCGCGTGGCCGTCTCATCCGCACCCCGCGACTCGACCTGTCGCAGTGCCCACCGCAGAGTGCCGGCGACGTTCGTCTCATCCTCGGCGAGGAACGCCTCGACCAGCTGCGCAGGACTGAACGCCGTCAGCGCAGGACCGGACTCCGCCCTCGCAGCGGCATCCAGCAGCACACGCTGACGGTCGTGCGGATGCGGCGACTGCAGCGCCCTGAGCAGTCCGACGACGCCGAGCACGTCCTCCCACCCGGACGGTTCCGCCGCGGCGATCCCCTGCAGCCGGCGCAGCAGCTCCTCCTCCGCCGCGATCCGCTCCCGGGTACGCCGGATGAGATCCTCCACCGTCGCAGCGGGGGCGAAAGCGGGATCCTCCAGGGCACTGGAGACCTCACCCAGGCTCAAGCCGAGCGCCCGCAGGGCCTCCACGTGCAGGATGCGCCGCAGATCGCCGTCCGAGTACTCCCGGTATCCCGCCGAGGTCCGGGCCCGAGGCCGCACCAGCCCCAGCGCGTCGTAGTGCCGCAGCATCCGCACGCTCACACCGGAGAGCGCGGAGACCTCGCCGATCCTCATCTGCCGCTCCCCCTCGTCATCCCTGCTCTCTCTGCAGCCTCTGGTCACCCGGCACCCGGCACCCGGCACCCGGCACCCGGCACCCGGCACCCGGCACCCGGCACCCGGCACCCGGCACCCGAGGTCAGTCCACCGCAGCTCCGCCCTCCGCGTCCACCCCCATGACGGACACGCGCTTGGCCTCCTCGAGGGCCTCGGCGAAACCCATGTCCGGGTCGCGCCGCAGAGCCTCCGTGGCGAGCGCGTGGGCGTGCACCCGCTCTGCACCGTGCACCCGATCTGCCCGGTGCGCCTGCTCTTCACCGTGCGCCTGCGCCGCGTTCTGCCCCAGGCCCGCATCCTGTGCGAGGCCCACATCGCTCGTGGATCCCGGGGCCTCCGTCCGTGCGATGACGTCCTCCACCGCCGCGACCGAGGCCTCCCCAAGATCCACGAGCGCACGGCTGAGGCTCCGCTGCACCTCGAGTTCGCCCCGGCCGAACTGACCGGCCAGCACACGAGCCAGAGCCGAGCGGTCCTCCTCGGGAGCGAGGACGACGGCGGCGCGCCAGGCGGCGCGGGCCACCTCGTCGTCGGGGTCGGTGAGATGGGACTCCCGCAGTGCCGGCCACGCCGAGGCGTCGCGGATCTTCGAGAGCGTGTGCAGCGCCTGACTGCGCGCCTGGGCCACCGGCGAATCCAGCTCGGCGAGCAGCAGCGGCACCACGGCCTCGGCGGCATTCCGGGTGAGCGCCCAGGTGAGCATGTCGCGGACGAAGAAGTCCGGTTCCGTCTCGCAGCGGCGCACCAGCACCTCCGCGTCACCGGGTTCCGGTGCGGTCCCCGCCTGCAGTGCAGCCCGCAGGCGCGCCGAGGCGTCCCCCGTGCTGAGCGCCCTCTCGAGCCGCGCCTGCCGGTCCGCCGGCACCTGCCGGTCCAGCTGAGTCTGTCGCTCCGTCTGTGTCTGTCGGTCCGCCGGCGACTGCCGTTCTGCCTGTGCCTGCGGCTCCACCTGTGTCTGGCGCTCCACGACGACCACCTCCTGCGGACAGCCTCGACCCTCACACTGTGTGAGGGTCAACCTCTCCGTGGAGGCACCTGAACTGGAGGAGGCATCCTCACCGAAGCACCCGCCACGACCACGTGCCGGTCCCAGCGCCCCGCCTGTCACATCCACGCACCAGCCGCATCACCCGCATACGCAGTCAACCATCATTGACGTCTCATGAATCGTCATCTACGGTTGACGCCATGAGCACGACAGCACGCACGGCACTCGACCTCGCCGACGACGGTGAACCCCTCGCGGAACTGCGCCGCATCCGCGAGGCGCAGCGGGCTCTCGCACGGGCAGAGGCGGAACAGGTGCGCCGCGCCCGCGCTCGTGAGCACTCATGGCAGGCGATCGCCGCCGCCCTCGAGATCTCCAAGCAGGCGGCCCACAAGCGCTACGGCAGGCGCTGACCGCCTCCGCCCGTCCCCCGGCGCGCCACCTGCGCTCATGTCCGGCGCCCGTTCCCGCCGGACCGCTACGCGTCCCAGGAACTCCTATGCCGCTTGGATAGAGTGGAGTCATGTCGCGACCCATGCCCAAGCCGGGGCCCTTCCCCGTGCGCACCTCCACCACGGAGGAGACCTCCGCGGGGGGCATCGTGGTCGACTTCGATTCCGCGGAGCTCAACGTCGCGATCATCGCGCGGATCAACCGTGCAGGACGTCTGGAATGGTGCCTGCCCAAGGGCCACCTCGAGGGCGACGAGACCGCCGCCGAGGCCGCACGCCGGGAGATCGCCGAGGAGACCGGGGTGTCCGGCAGCGTGATCGCACCCCTGGGCAGCGTCGACTACTGGTTCTCCGTGTCCGGCAACCGCATCCACAAGGTCGTGCACCACTTCCTCCTGCGCGCCACCGGAGGCACCATCACGGTGGAGAACGACCCGGACCAGGAGGCCGTGGACGCCGCCTGGTTCCCGCTCGATCGGCTGGGCGAGACGCTCTCCTTCGCCAATGAGCGGCGCATCGTCGCGGCCTCACGCTCCCTCATCCCGTCCCTGCCGCCCGTGAGACTCCGCTGAGCACGTGATCGCAGCCTCCCCTCCTCCC
>NZ_JALAHB010000256.1 GCF_022712115.1 Brevibacterium sp.
CTGCTCGTGGGCGCCTGCGCCGCCGGCCCGCTCGGCACCGCCCGCTTCCTGACGGTCCTGCTGTGCGCCGGCCTGCTCGCCTTCCTCCGACCGGCGCGCTCGCGTCGTGAGCGCAGGGCGGAGCGCCGGGCGCGCCGCGCGGCTCGCAGAGAGCAGCCCCCGGGCCGGGTGCGGCGGGATCCCGGTGCCGAGGCCGCGTGGGCGCACCGGCTCACCGGCTGGGCGGAGCCGCGCGTGGGCGAGGACTGGGCGGCGGCCGCGCTGCGCGGGCTGCGGCTGACCGGCCGCACCTGGGTCGCCTTCGGCATCCTCGCCCTCCTGCTCGTGGGCACCGGGCTCGTGCTGGGCCGCACAGCGGTGGGCACGGCCCTCGACGCCTACTCCGATCCGGCGGCCGCGGCCGTGGGGCTCACCCTGGTGCAGCTGGCCTTCGCCCCGACCATCGGCCTGCTGGCGCTCTCGTGGGCCTCCGGTGCGGGGATCTGGATGTCCTCGACGGTGCTCGCCTCACCGTCCGCGGGCTTCGAGGGGCCGGTGCCGGCGGTCCCGGTGCTCGCCCTGGTGCCGGCCGATCCGCCGGCGTGGTGCGGCTTCCTCGTCGTGGCGCCGGTCCTCGCCGCCGTCCTCGCCGCGGCGGCGAGGAGGGAGTGGACGGACGGGCTGGACTGGCGGACGCTCGTCGTCCACACGGCGCTCATGTGCGTCTCGGCCGGTGCCGGTGCGCTGTTCTCCCGCGGCGGGATCGGTCCGGAGGGGCTGGAGCAGTTCGGCGCGCCGGTCCTGCTCATGACCGCCCTGCTCACCGCCTGCGCGGCGGTGGGTGCGGCGGCGGTGTGGGGGCTGCGCCTGCTCGCCGAACGCAGGGGCGAGGAGTGAGGCGCCGGGTCAGCTCTGCGAGCCGGGGAGGGGCTGACCGGTGAGCTTCTCGAACCAGTCCGCCACACCGCTGCTGTAGTCGTTCTGGCAGGTCGCCTGCGCCTGTTCGGTGAGTGCGTGCGAGACGCAGTCCTCGAACTCCTGGCGCAGCGGCCAGATCGCCGCCGTGGACGCAGCGGAGACGAGGACGTATCCGGCCACGAGGATGCCGATGACGCCGGTGACGATCGCCTGCGCGGCGTTCCCGGCGCGCACGCCGGCGACGATGCTCATGACCGCGCAGACGATCGCGGCCACGGCGAGCACGCCGGAGACGATGACGAAGGGCAGCGGCAGCAGGGAGGTGAGCACCGCGCCGGCGAGGAGCAGCGTGAGGACGAGGCCCAGTTTCACGGCCCGCTTCTGGGGGCCGGTGGGCTCCGGTGTCCCTCCCGTGCCGGGATCCTCCGTGCCCGGGGTGCGGGTGCGGTCTTCGTCGGTCCTGTTCGGTGTGCTCACCGGATCAGTCTCCCACATCCTGCTCCGTCCCGGACGCGGCGGGCCGACGGGGACGCGGCCGTCTAGACTGTGGCCCGTGCGCTGCGTACTCCTTGCCTCCGGTTCCGGAACCCTCACCCAGGCCGTCCTCGATGCCCATGCCGGCACGGGGACCGGCGTCGACGTCGTCGCCGTCGGTTCGGACCGCCCCCGGGCGCAGGTGCTCGACCGTGCGCGCGCGGCGGGGGTCGAGACCTTCGCGGTCCCACCTGCGGAGCATGCGGACCGCTCCGCCTGGAACTCGGCGCTCACGGCGGCCGTGGCCGCCTACGCCCCTGACTGGGTGGTCTCGGCCGGTTTCATGCGCATCCTCGGCGAGGAGTTCGTGGACCGCTTCGCCCACCGCATCATCAACACCCACCCTGCTCTGCTGCCGTCCTTCCCCGGCGCCCACGGCGTCAGGGACGCGCTCGCCTACGGGGTGAAGGTCACCGGCACGACGATCCACCTCGTCGACGCGGGCACGGACACCGGGCCCGTCATCGCGCAGTTCCCCGTGCCGATCCGGGAGGACGACGACGAGGACTCGCTCCACGAGCGGATCCGCGCCGTGGAGCGGGCCCGCCTCGTCGAGCTGCTGGGCCACCTCGCCTCCGCCGGCCTCAGGGTGGAGGGCCGGAGGGTGACGGGATGGAGCCCCGTCGAGTAGGCCCGCTCCCGCCACCCATGCTCCCCGCACGACGCCCCGGCAGCCGTGCGGGACACACACCAGACAGCCGGATCCGCGAGTTCCAGGAGGACAGAAGACCGTGAACGCAGCCCGCCCCATCCGCCGCGCCCTCATCAGCGTCTACGACAAGACAGGTCTGGAGGAGCTGGCCCGCGGTCTGCACGCCGCCGGCGTCACGATCGTCTCCACGGGCTCCACCGCCGCGCGCATCGCCGATTCCGGCGTGCCGGTCACGCCGGTCGAGGAGCTCACCGGCTTCCCCGAATGCCTGGAGGGGCGGGTGAAGACCCTGCATCCCCGCGTGCACGCCGGCATCCTCGCCGACACCCGCAAGCCGGACCACCTCGCCCAGCTGGAGGAGCTGGGTGTGGAGGGCTTCGACCTGGTGGTCGTCAACCTCTATCCCTTCACGCAGACGGTGGCCTCCGGTGCGGGCTTCGACGAGTGCGTCGAGCAGATCGACATCGGGGGCCCCTCGATGGTCCGCGCGGCGGCGAAGAACCATCCCAGCGTGGCCGTCGTCACCCGCCCGGAGACCTACGCGGAGGTCGTCGAGGCGGCCGCGGGGGAGGGCTTCGGCCTGGACCGCCGCACACAGCTCGCGGCCGAGGCCTTCGCCCACACCGCCGCCTACGACGTCGCCGTGGCCTCCTGGCTGGCGGAACAGACCGCGGCGGAGTCCGCACTCCCGGCCTTCGCCGGTCTGGCCGGGGAGAAGACCGCTGATCTGCGCTACGGCGAGAACCCGCATCAGGCGGCCGCCGTCCATGCTCTGCCGGGCGCGGGAGGCACGGCGAACGCCGTGCAGCTGGGCGGCAAGGAGATGTCCTTCAACAACTACCAGGACATCGACGCGGCCATCCGCGCCGCCTATGACTTCGCGGAGCCGGCCGTGGCGATCATCAAGCACGCCAACCCCTGCGGTATCGCCGTGGGCGAGGACATCGCACAGGCGCACCGGCGTGCGCACGCCACGGACCCCGTCTCCGCCTACGGCGGGGTGATCGCCGCCAATCGCGAGGTCACGCTGGCCATGGCGGAATCCGTCAAGCCGATCTTCACGGAGGTGCTCGCCGCTCCCTCCTTCGCCGCGGACGCGCTCGAACTCCTGCGGACGAAGAAGAACCTGCGCCTGCTGCAGCTGGGCGAGGTGGAGCGCGAGATCACGGAGCTCAAGCCCATCTCCGGAGGCTTCCTCGTGCAGGAGCGCGATCTGCTCCAGGCCGAGGGCGATGCGCCGGAGAACTGGACGCTGGTGGCCGGCGAGGCCGCGGACGTGCAGACGCTCGCGGATCTCTCGTTCGCCTGGCGTGCCTGCCGCGCCGTGAAGTCCAACGCCATCCTGCTGGCGAAGGACGGCGCGGCCGTGGGCGTGGGCATGGGCCAGGTCAACCGCGTCGATTCCGCCAGGCTCGCCGTCGAGCGCGCCGGTGAGGAGAGGGCTGCGGGCTCCGTGTGCGCCTCCGATGCGTTCTTCCCCTTCGCAGACGGCCCCCAGGTCCTCTTCGACGCAGGCGTGAAGGCGATCGTGCAGCCCGGCGGCTCCATCCGGGACGAGGAGGTCGTCGCGGCGGCACAGGCAGCCGGGGTGACGATGTACGTGACGGGGTCGCGTCATTTCTTCCACTGAGCATCCGCGCCACGTGAGGGCGTCCCTGCCGCGCACCGGCCGCGGCAGGGGCTGGTTCTCCAAGCGCTGGATCTACTGGAAGCGGCGGTACTCGGATCCCACCCGCCGCGACTGGGTGATGCTCGCGGTCCTCCTCGCGATCCTGCTGGCCCTTGCGCTGTCCCCGGTGAGCTTCCGCCTCACGGGGGGAGTGCTGGCCGCGGTGCCTGCGGGGATGGGCGTGCTCCGCCTCCTGGGCGACGAATGGGCGGCCACGGTGCGCAACCGCGACCGCGGTTTCGATGCGACGCTCCTGTTCGCCGTCGCGGTGCTGCTCGCCCTGCTGACCGTCACGGTTCCGGGCTGAGCGGGACGGCGGGACCGGGGCAGTCTGTGAGGCCCCTGTGCGATCCGCGCGAGATGCCCGCAGATCGTGGGGCCGGCGACGCCGACCGTTGCGCCGGTGCCCGCGGCCTGGAAGGCTCGGGGGTGAAGCCGCCGGACGAAGGCGGTCCCCAGCCGACAGGAGGTGCCGCATGGGATTCGGCGACATTGCGAACAAGGCCAAGGACGCTCTCAACTCGGACAAGGCGGAGCAGATCACGGACACGGGTCTGGACAAGGCCGCCGCGGCCGCGGACAAGCTGACCGGCGGCAAGTACACCGAGCAGATCCAGAAGGGCCGTGACGCGGCCGACGAGAAGATCGGCAACCGCGGTGCCGACGGCGGGCAGGCGGACTCCCGCCCCTGAGAGGTCGCACACCACAAGAGAAGGCCGGTCCCCTGCGCGGGAACCGGCCTTCGCCGTGAACGGGAGTCCTCAGAGCTTCTCCACCGGGGCGTAGCGCATGAGGAGACGCTTGGTGCCCTCCGAACCGAAGTCCACGACCGCGACCGTCTTGTCCCCGGCGCCGTTGACCTCCACGACGGTGCCGAGTCCGAAGGAGTCGTGGGAGACGCGATCGCCGGCCTCCACGGACACCATCTCGCGCTGCGGCCGGATGCGGTTGGGGAAGCCGGTGCCCGGCCGGCTCGAGGCGCTCGCGCTCCGGCTGCCGCCCGCACCCCCGAAGCCTCCCGAGGCGGCAGCGCCGAACAGCCGGTCCGCACCACCCGTGGACCCTCCTCCGCCGTAGGCCGCGCCGTACGCACCCGCGCCGCCCGCGCCGAGGCCGCCGATCCCGCCGGAGCCGGTCGACTCCCAGTCGATCAGCGCTTCCGGGATCTCCGCGAGGAAGCGGCTGGGCGGGTTGTACTGCGGCTGGCCCCACTGGCTGCGCGTCTCCGCCCGCGTGAGGAGGAGCTTGCGCTTGGCGCGGGTGAGCCCCACGTAGGCCAGCCGGCGCTCCTCGGACATCTCCTGGGAGGAGGTGAAGGAGCGCTGGTGCGGGAACGCCCCGTCCTCCATGCCGGTGAGGAACACCACCGGGAACTCCAGGCCCTTCGCGGTGTGCAGGGTCATGAGGGTGACCTCGCCGCCGTCCTCGTCCGGCAGGGAGTCCGAGTCCGAGGAGAGTGAGACCGCCTCGAGGAACTCGTCCAGGGTGCCCTCGCCCTCGTGCTGCGCATCGAACTGCTCCGCGACCGCCACCAGCTCCGCCAGGTTGTCCACGCGTGATTCGTCCTGCGGGTCCGTCGACTGGGAGAGCGAGGCGAGGTACCCGCTCTGCTCCAGGGCGGCCTCGAGCACGGGTGCCACCCCGCCGGCCTCGGCCACGCCCTGCAGATCCGCCATGAGGGTGAGGAAGGTGCGGATGGGGCCGAGGGAGCGCGAGGTGATGCCGATCGCGTTCTCCGCGTCCTCCAGCGCGGTGCGGAAGTCCGTCCGTTCGCGTTCCGCGTGTGCGGCGACGAGGGCCTCCGTGCGATCGCCGATCCCGCGCTTGGGCTCGTTGAGCACGCGGCGCAGGTTCACGTCGTCCGCCGGGTTCGCCACGGCGCGCAGATAGGCGAGCGCGTCCTTGATCTCCTTGCGTTCGTAGAATCGGGTGCCGCCCACCACGCGGTAGGGCATGCCGGCCCGCACCAGCGCGTCCTCGATCGCACGGGACTGGGCGTTGGTCCGGTAGAACACCGCGAAGTCGCCGTAGCTCAGCCCGTGCTCGTCCCGGAGCTCGTCGATGCGCTCCACGACGAAGCGCGCCTCCGCCTGCTCCGTCTCCGCGACCCAGCCTGTCACCTTGTCGCCGTCGCCCCGGTCCGTCCACAGCCTCTTCTCCCGCCTGTCCGGGTTGTGGGAGATGACGGCATTGGCCGCGGAGAGGATCGTCTGGGTCGAGCGGTAGTTCTGCTCCAGCAGGATGGTGCGCGCCTGCGGGAAGTCCTTCTCGAACTCGACGATGTTGCGCACCGTCGCCCCGCGGAAGGCGTAGATGGACTGGTCCGCGTCGCCCACCACCGTGAGCTCTCCTGTGGGCGCGGGCAGATCCGCTCCCGCGAGAGCACGGATGAGGCGGTACTGCGCGGGATTCGTGTCCTGGTACTCGTCGACGAGGATGTGCCGGAACCGGGCGCGGTAGTTCTGCGCGAGCGCCTCGAAGGCCTCCAGCAGGTGGACGGTCTCCATGATGATGTCGTCGAAGTCCAGCGCATTGGCCCGCCGCAGCCGCTCCTGGTAGCGGCGGTAGACGTCTGCGACCTCCGCCTCGTGGGCACGCTCACCCGCGGTCGCGGCGAAGTCCTCCGGCGTGAGGAGGTCGTTCTTGAGGTTCGAGATGCGGCTGCGCAGGGCCCGGGGCGGGTGCTTCTTGGGGTCGAGGTCCGCCTCCCTCGCCACCTGCGTGATGAGGCGCAGGGAGTCCTGTGCGTCGTAGATCGTGAAGTTCGACTTCATGCCGAGCGTGGCGGCCTCGCGCCGCAGTATCCGCACGCAGGCGGAGTGGAAGGTGGAGATCCACATGCTGCGCGCGGCGGGCCCCACCAGGGAGGCGACGCGCTCCTGCATCTCCTTCGCGGCCTTGTTCGTGAAGGTGATGGCGAGGACCTCGCCGGGCCGTGCCCGTCCGGTGCGCAGGGCATAGGCGATCCGGCGCGTGAGCACGCTCGTCTTCCCGGAGCCGGCGCCCGCCACGATCAGCAGCGGCGAGCCCGTGTGGAGGACC
This sequence comes from Brevibacterium sp., assembly GCF_022712115.1. Taxonomy (GTDB): domain Bacteria; phylum Actinomycetota; class Actinomycetes; order Actinomycetales; family Brevibacteriaceae; genus Brevibacterium; species Brevibacterium salitolerans. The sequence goes on from NZ_JALAHB010000256.1 coordinate 6,795, forward strand.
GCCTCCCGCTGCGCGGGATTGAGCCCGTCCAGCAGAGCGTCCGCACCGGAGGCGGCACCCGCAGGGCCGGGGGCATGACCGACGGCGGTCTCCGCGGGGTCTCCGGCGGAGCCTGCGGCTGCCGGCGGAGCGTCTGCGGGCGCGGCGTCCGGGTGTGCGGGGCCGGTGAGAGCGGAGAGGAAGTCGAACGGCGAACTCATAGTGCTCACGAACCTATCAGCGGGGACGGACGCAGCCCGGAGGCACGAGGCGTCCGGGCTGCGGGGAAGGAGAGAGGGCGGTTCAGCGCGGGGTGGACGCTCAGGTCCAGAAGACCGCGACCGCGACGGCGGCGACGGCAGCGACGACAGTGCCGTGGGCGAGCCCCGCGGAGGTTCCCTCTCCCGGTGCGGCCTTCTCCCGGCGGTTGCCCAGCAGGGCGAGGACCGTCACCGCGAGGGCGAGGACGAGCTTCACAGCGATCTTCGCGTGATCGACATCTCCCGGTCCCATCTCCGCGACGCCCACCAGTGCGAGGCCGGTGAGGAGCTGGAGGAACGAGGCGTGCAGCATGCCGGGGATGACCCGCGGGGCCTTCACATTGGCGAAGTAGCCGCCGATGATGAGAGCCATGCCGAGCAGGTGCAGGAAGAGGAGGATGAGACGGAGGATTTCCATAGCGCTGAGTCTAGTGGCAGGATTGCACCCGGTGCTGGGCGGCCCCGCGCAGTCCGCCCTGGTGTAATGGCAGCACGCCGGCCTTTGGAGCCGTGCAGTCTAGGTTCGAGTCCTAGGGGCGGAACTCCTCCGCCGGCCGCGGGGTGCGGCAGTGCGCACCACGCAGCGAAACCGATCCACGAGGAGCTTTAGAGCATATGGCGGACCACTCTCCGGCAGCGGTGATCGTCCTCGCCGCAGGCGAAGGCACCAGGATGAAGTCCGCGACGCCCAAGGTGATGCACCCCATCGCCGGGCGCTCCCTCCTCCATCACGCGATCAGCGCGGCGGCCGGCACCGAGCCCGAGCACCTCGTGGTGGTCCTGCGCCACGCCCGCGAGCAGGTCGCGGCCCACGTGGAGCACGTCTCCGCCTCCGTCCGGCGCTCCGTGCTCATCGCGGACCAGGACCACGTCCCGGGCACCGGCCGCGCCGCCGAATGCGCCCTCACGCAGCTCCCGGAGTCCCTCTCCGGCACCGTGGTCGTCACCTACGGGGACGTCCCCCTGCTCACGACCGCGACCCTCGAACAGCTCATCGCCCACCACGAGGAGCAGGGCAACGCCGTCACCGTACTGTCCGCACAGGTGAGCGATCCCCACGGCTACGGCCGGATCGTGCGTGACGCCGCAGGGGGCCTCGAACGCATCGTCGAGGAGAAGGACGCGGACGACGCGGTCCGGGCCATCACCGAGATCAACTCCGGCATCTATGCCTTCGACCTCGCGGCCCTGCGCCGTGCGCTCGCCCAGGTGAGCACCGAGAACGCCCAGGGGGAGAAGTACCTCACGGACGTCATCGGGATCGAGCGCGAGGCGGGCTCCCGCGTGGCCGCCTTCACCACCGAGGACGTGTGGCAGGTCGAGGGGGCGAACGACCGCGTGCAGCTCGCGCAGCTGGGCCGGGAGCTCAACCACCGGATCGTGGTCGCCCACATGCGCGCCGGCGTCACGGTGGTGGACCCGGAGACGACGTGGATCGACGCAGACGTCGTCATCGCCCCGGACGTGACGGTGCTCCCGGGCGTGCAGCTGCACGGAGCGTGCGACATCGCCACGGGCGCGGTGATCGGCCCGGACACGACGCTGGCGGACACCGAGGTGGGCGAGGGCGCACAGGTGATCCGCACCCACGGTTCGCTCGCGGTGATCGGCGCGGGCGCCTCGGTGGGTCCCTTCGCCTACCTGCGCCCGGGCACGGAGCTGGGTCCGGAGGGCAAGATCGGCACCTTCGTCGAGACGAAGAACGCGCAGATCGGCGCCGGGTCCAAGGTTCCGCACCTCACCTATGTGGGGGATGCGACGATCGGCGAACAGTCCAACATCGGGGCCTCCTCCGTGTTCGTCAACTACGACGGCGTGAACAAGCACCGCACGACGATCGGCTCGCACGTGCGAATGGGCTCGGACACCATGTACATCGCCCCCGTGGAGGTGGGCGACGGCGCCTATTCCGGTGCCGGCGCGGTGATCACCGAAGATGTTCCTGCAGGGGCGCTGGCCATCAGGGAAGGCCGGCAGCGCAACATCGAAGGGTGGGTCGTGCGTAAGCGACCGGGCACCCCTGCGGCACAGGCGGCCCAGCTGGCCGCGGACAGCGAAGGTCCCACCGCGGATAAGGAGTCCCGATCGTGAAGTCGATCACCACAGCAGGCGAGAAGAAGCTCGTCCTCGTCGCCGGACGCTCCAACCAGGAGCTCGCCCAGCAGGTCGCCGAGAGCCTCGGCACCGAGCTCCTGGAGACTGACGTCTACAACTTCGCCAACGGCGAGATCTACGTGCGGTTCGGCGAGTCCGTGCGCGGCTGCGACGTCTTCGTCATGCAGTCCCACTCCGCGCCCATCAACGAGTGGGTCATGGAGCAGCTCATCATGGTGGACGCGCTCAAGCGGGCCTCCGCCAAGCGGATCACGGTGATCGCCCCGTTCTTCCCCTACGCCCGGCAGGACAAGAAGCACCGCGGCCGCGAGCCCATCTCCGCCCGCCTCATGGCGGACCTGTTCAAGACCGCCGGCGCGGACCGCCTCATCACGGTCGATCTCCACACCGCGCAGATCCAGGGCTTCTTCGACGGCCCCGTCGACCACCTCGTGGCGATGCCGATCCTCTCCGACTACGTCAAGCGGAACTATCCCGGCGATCTCGCCGTGGTCTCCCCGGACGCCGGGCGCATCAAGGTGGCCGAGAACTGGTCCGCCTCCCTGGGGGGCGTGCCGCTGGCCTTCATCCACAAGACCCGCGACATCACCCGGCCCAACGAGACGAAGGCCAACCGCGTGGTGGGCGAGGTCGAGGGCCGCACCTGCGTGCTCGTCGACGACATGATCGACACGGGCGGGACCATCGTCCAGGCCGCCGAGGCGTGCATGGCGGCCGGTGCGAAGGGCGTCATCATCGTCTCCACGCACGCCGTGTTCTCCGGCCCCGCGGTGGAGCGCCTGTCGAGCTCCGTGGCGGAGGAGGTCATCGTCACGAACACCCTCCCGATCGAGGACGAGAAGCACTTCGACAAGCTCACGGTGCTCTCGATCGCCCCGCTGCTCGCGCGTGCCGTGCACGAGGTGTTCGAGGACGGCTCCGTCACGAGCCTCTTCGACATCTGAGCATCCCTGCTGTGCGCCTCCGCTCCGTGCGGAGGGCCCGAGACCCCGTTCCGGCATGCGCCGGGACGGGGTCTCGCCGCGTCTGCGGGTCGGGAAGCGTGGGGACGAGGATGCCCCGTGCGGTGCGGACTCCAGATATTCGTCTGCTTTCTGTCCATCGCTGAGCAGGCGGCATCGCTCTTCGGTGAGGGGTTGCCGTTCGATGGAGGCGCTGCTCGCAGCTTGGGCCTCATACTCCAGGCAGTCGTGAGGCATGGTGGGCGGCCTCGTGCCCACATGAGGGATCGCATGATCGCTGCTGCGGCGGCCGCGAATGATGTGCTGTTGCTTACGCTCAACGCGGCCGACTTCCAAGGGCTTGAAAGCGTTGTGGAGGTCGTGGAGCCGGTGTGAAGGCCCGTTTGGCGTGGCGGGGCAGTGCGCGTATCCTTGTGGGGTTGCCTCGGCGAGGGAAGCCCACATGGCTTCCGTGATCGACGCGGTGCTCTCAGCCTCCTCCCGGCCGTTCGCCGGTGCAGGTGCGGTTCCACGAGCAGCGTCCGCCGTGGTCCCGTCACCACGAAGGAGAAGACAATGGCTGACACCATCAAGCTGCTCGCCGCGAAGCGCGAGGAGTTCGGCAAGGGAGCGTCGCGCCGCGACCGCCGCGCGGGCAAGATCCCCGCAGTCCTCTACGGCCACGGCACGGAGCCGGAGCACCTGCTGCTCGAGGGCCACGCCACCATGCTCGCGCTGCGCAACGCCAATGCCCTGCTGGAGCTCGAGAACGCCGAGGGTACCCGCAACGAGCTCGCGCTCCCCAAGGACGTCCAGGTGCACCCGGTCTCCCGTGAGATCGAGCACGTCGACCTCATCATCGTCAAGCGCGGCGAGAAGGTCGAGGTCGAGATCCCCGTGCACGTCGTGGGCGAGGCCGCCCCCGGCACGCTGGTCTCCCACGAGGCCACCACCCTGCTGCTCGAGGCCGACGCCCTCAAGCTGCCTGAGCACGTCGAGGTCAGCATCGAGGGCCGCGAGGCAGGCGAGCACGTCTACGCCGCCGATGTGGTGCTGCCCAAGGGCACGACGCTCGCGGGCGACCCGGAGCTGCTCGTCGTCAACGTCTCCGCCGAGATCTCCGAGGCGCAGCTCGAGGCCGAGCTCGAGTCCGACGCGGTCGAGGGTGACGCCGTCCCCGCTTCGCAGGAGGACGAGGGCCCGGCGGAACCCGCCGACAAGGAGTGAGCCGCTCGCGGCCGGCGGAACAGCGCCCGGCTGCGTGATCGCACACCGCTGAGGGGCGGGGCCGCACGGTCCCGCCCCTCAGCCGTGAGGCCTCCTCTGCAGTGATCGCGGCGGAGACGGCATCCGGACGCGGGCGGGTGCAGAAGCACCGGCAGTTCCGGGAGAGACAGCAACGGGGGAGAGGACGGGCAGATGGCGGAGGACACGTGGCTGATCGTGGGGCTGGGCAATCCCGGCTCCCGCTACGCCGGGACGCGGCACAACATCGGCTATCTCGTGGTCGACGAGCTGCTGGAGCGCATGGGTGCGGCCCTCACGAAGACGCGCTTCCAGGCGACCGCGGCGAGCGGGCGGCTGCCCGGCAGCGGCGGGCTGCCGGGACCGCGGGCGGTCCTCATGCGCGCCGCCGCGTACATGAATGAGTCCGGACAGGCGGCGGGCGCCCTCGCACGCTTCCATTCGATCCCCGCCTCCCACGTCATCGCCGTCCACGACGACGTGGACCTCGACTTCGACACGGTCCGGCTCAAACGCGGCGGGGGAGAAGGCGGTCACAACGGCCTCCGCTCGCTCACCCGGCACCTCGGGACCAGGGACTACCTGCGGCTGCGAGCAGGGGTGGGCAGGCCGCCGGGGCGCATGGACACAGCCGACTACGTGCTGGCCCGCTTCTCCAAGGACGAGCAGCAGACCCTGCCGATCTTCGTCTCCGATCTCGCCGACGCCGTGGAGCAGCTCACGGCGGAAGGCCTCGAAGCCGCACAGCAGCGCTTCCACAGCCGCGGCTGAGGGGAACTGACGCGCAGGCGTCCCGTCCTGAGCCGCCGCCTCACTCTCCTGCCGCCGGGGCTGCCCGGAACGGCTGCTGCACCAGCCCGGAAGGGCCGGTGCACCCGCTGCGGAATCGCCGGTGCAGCCTTACCGTGAGGCGGCTGTGCAGATGCAGGCGCGGTTGCCGTCCGCATCCTCGAGCACGGTGAAGCTGGGGGCCTGGGAGTCATCGGCGACCCGCCCACCTGCGTCCACAACTGCACGGATGCGCGCCGGTGCGACGGCCTCGGGCAGCCAGAGGTCCACGTGCAGGCGCTGGTGCGGAACCTCGTGGGGCTCGCAGTCCTGGAACCACAGAGTGGGGAGCTGACCGCTGGGGTCGACGACCTCCCCGCCGGTGAGGCGATCCGGTTCCCCGGTGAGGAGTGCGGACCAGAACGGGAGGATCTCGTCCCTGCGCGCGGTGTCCAGTCCGAGTTCCATGACGGCAGGCGCCGCGGGGAGCGCAGCCACCCCCGCCTCCCGGGCGAGCGCGCTGATCCGCGCGGCGAGACCGAGGTCCCGGTCCGTCACCGCACCGGTGTCATGGCTGGTGAGGCGCACATCGAGGTGCGGGTACGTGAGCGTCAGATCCGGGTGGTGGTTCGCTGCCTCCGCCGCGTCGCCGATCTTCTGGGCGAGGGCGAGGCCGGCGGCGAAGTTCCCGGTGGCGAAGCGCGCCCGGATGGACCCGGGAAGCACCTGCCAGTCCTCGAGGCCCGCCTGCGCGAGCGCGTCCAGGAGTCGCTGGCTCCGGTACGCGTTCTCCTGCTGGTCCTGCTCCGGTGTCCGTCCCTGTTCGGCAGTCATGCCCGCATGCTACGCGCCGGCCGCGGCGCTCCGGAACGCCTCAGGAGCAGTCCCGCACACACCCCTCCCACTGCGCCGGACAGATGCCCCTGCCAGGAGACTCCGGGGCTCACGGGCAGCACGCCGGTGAGCATCGAGCCGCCGTAGACCGCGACGACGAGCACCGCGATGACGATCTGCAGGACGCGCCGCCCGCCCGGCGGCGTGCGCTTCACCCTCACCAGCAGGTAGGCGAAATAGCCGAAGACCAGGCCCGAGGCCCCCACCGTGACGGTGCCCGGCACGGCGAGCAGCCAGGGGCCCACTCCGCCCACCAGGGCGACGATCGCCGTCACGGCCCAGAAGCGGCGCCCGCCCTCGGCGGCGACCAGGATCCCGAGCACGAGGAACGGGACGGAGTTGGCGATGAGATGGCTCCACGTGGAGTGGAGCAGCGGTGCGAGGAGGATGCCCTGCAGATGAGTCACGTCCCAGGCGCGGATGCCGAAGACCTCGAAGCTGCCGGGCAGGACGGCATCGGCCGCCTCGACGACCCACATGAGCGCCAGGAGGAGGACGGGCGGCAGGAACCGGGCGAGGGCGGAGGCGGGGGCTGAGGAACCCGAGGTCTGCGGCATCCTCCCATTCTCTCCGAGGATTCTGGGTGCGGGATGCTGGGTGGCGGCGAGGGTGGTGGCGGTGGCACGACTGCTGTTTCGATCGGTCTGTGGGCGACTGGCAGGCACGAGGGCCGCAGCAGTGTCAGCCTTCGTAGATTGCGCTCCGGTGGTCTGTATCAAGTGCGACGATGGCCAATTCGCCCCGGCGCATATCGATGATCGTCCGGTAGTCGCCAGTCCGAATGTGCCAGAGGCCTTCGAGGGGCCCAGTCATCGGTTTGCACCGCACAGAAGGATCTTCCAGTGTGCAGAGCCCGTAGAGCTTGACGAGGATCCGCCGCTGCACGTGCCGGTCCAGCTTGCTCAGAGCCTTGTCGAACTTATGGGTGCGGATCACGTCGTAGGTCATGATGGAGTGGTGCGCGGCGGTTACTCGGCGGCCTCGGCACGCGCCTCAGCGCGCAGCTCCTCCGGATCGAACCCGAGCTCGCGTGTCAGTTCGTCCAGGGGGCCGGTTTCAGCAACGCCTGCGCGGGCGGCTTCTGCATGCGCAGCAAGATCGTAGGCCCACTCGATGCCGCTCAGGTGCTCTTCCAGCGCCTCACGCACGTAAAAGGACTTGGGTCGCTGCGTCGATTCAGCGAGCCGGTTCAGGCGGTCGTTGAGATCCGCCGGCAGGCGAAGCGAGATGGTGTCCGACATGTAATACATTGTCCACCGCCAGTCCTCCGACCACAAGAGCCGGCTC
>NZ_JALAHB010000257.1 GCF_022712115.1 Brevibacterium sp.
CCCTCGGCTCAGGGCCACCGCCCGCACAACAGATCTCATCACCCCGCCAGCATGTGAGACGGCCGTGCTCGCGGACTTAGGTGACCCTTGCCCTCGTCTTCTCCGCAGCCCTAGCCTCGATCTCGGTGCACCTCCCCCGCTCTCTGCAGGAGCGGACCGCCTCGTCATCGAAGGACGCACATGTCTCACACGGACACCCCAACCTGCACCTCTCACACCACAGCTTCCACGAACGCCCCGACAGTGACTCCTGCGACCGCTCCGGCCCGCCCCGTCACCGCCGCCGGCCGCAAGCACCCACGCGAACGGCAGCTCGCGACCTCGGCTCTGGTCGTGGGAACCGGCGGGTCCGGTCTGCGCGCCGCGATAGAGCTGCGCGAGCAGGGCATCGACGTGCTCGCGGTGGGCAAGCGACCACGCAGCGACGCACACACCACACTGGCCGCCGGCGGCATCAATGCCGCCCTCGGCACGATGGACCCGGAGGACAGCTGGGAACAGCACGCGGCGGACACCCTCACGGAGAGCTACGGGCTCGCCGACCCCCGCACCGTGGAGATCGTCACCCGGGGTGCCGCACGCGGCATCGAGGACCTCGCCCGCTTCGGCATGGAATTCGCCCGCGAGGAGGACGGCCGGATCTCCCAGCGCTTCTTCGGCGCCCACACCTGGCGGCGCACCTCGTTCGCCGGGGACTACACCGGTCTGGAGATCCAGCGCACGCTCGTGGCCCGCGCAGAGGCCCTGGGAGTGGACTTCCTGGAGCACGTCTGCATCACCAAGGTGCTCGTGAATGACGACGGCGCGGTGTTCGGCGCATACGGCTTCCACGAGCTCACCGGCGAACGTCGTCTCATCCACGCCGATGCCGTCGTCCTGGCCTGCGGCGGGCACAATCGGATCTGGCGGCGCACCTCCTCGCGTCGCAACGAGAACACCGGGGACTCGTTCCGCCTGGCCCACGAGGCCGGGGCACGGATCCGCGACGCGGAGCTGGTGCAGTTCCACCCCTCGGGCATCCTCGAACCCGAGGCGGACGCCGGAACCCTGGTCTCCGAGGCCGCGCGCGGCGAGGGCGGCATCCTCCGCAACGCCCTCGGCGAACGCTATATGCAGAGGTACGACCCGGAGCGGATGGAGCTCTCCACCCGCGACCGCGTGGCACTGGCCGGCTACACCGAGATCAAGGAGGGCCGCGGCACCCCCAACGGCGGTGTCTGGCTCGATGTCTCACACCTGCCGCGCGAGCAGATCATGGAGCGTCTGCCGCGCGTGTACCAGACGCTCATGGAGCTCCAGATGCTCGACATCACGGCCGAACCCGTCGAAGTGGCGCCCACAGCGCACTACTCGATGGGCGGGGTGTGGGTCCGCCCGGAGGACCACAGCACGGACGTACCGGGACTGTTCGCGATCGGTGAGGCCGCTTCGGGCCTGCACGGCGCCAACCGGCTGGGCGGGAACTCGCTCATCGAACTGCTGGTCTACGGTCGGCTCACCGGCCAGGCGGCCGCGGAGGTGTGCCGGACGGCCGAGGTGCAGCAGCGCTCCCACGCAGCTGTCGAGGCCGCCCGCGCCGAGGTCTCGGGCCTCCTCGAGTCCGAGGGCGGGGAGAATGTGCGCGCGCTGCAGAGAGCGCTGCGCGACCTCATGACGGAGCACTGCGGCGTGGTCCGCTCCGAGGCGGGGCTGCAGCGCGGGCTCACTGAGCTCGCCGTGCTCGAGGAGCGCGCCCGGAACGTGACCGTGCACCCCGACCAGGCCGGCTACCAGGACCTCGCGCACGCCTTCGACCTGCGCGCGTCCCTGCTCGCCGCCCGCGCCACCCTGGAGTGCGCGCTGGAACGGCGCGAGACCCGGGGGTGCCACAACCGCTCGGACTTCCCGAGGACCGACCCCGGGATGCGGGTGAACCTGGTCTGGTCCGGCCCCGGCCGGATCGAGCGCGAGGCGATCGCCGAGGCACATCCTGACATCGCCGCGCTCATGCGGGAGGTCGACCAGGACGGCAAGCTCGTGGAGTGAGAAGGGGGCGCCGGATCGGCCCGGAGAACGAAGTCTCCTCCGAGACGGGGATCAGGGAACCGCGGGAGGCCGCCGGGTCGAGAGATCACCCCGCTTCCAGCGAAGCCAGTATCCGATCCGCTGGTCGCAGGTGCTCGCCGAGAATGCGCTTGAACTCGTCTTCGTCGCATGCTCGCCATGCCTCGAGCATCGCCACATGATGTTCGTCGAACAGTTTCACGAGTTCCGGGAACTTCACACCTGTGGCGATGCTCACCCGCTGCTGTCGGGAGCGGAGGAACTCGTACGTCTCCGTGAGCACCGAGTTCCCCGCAGCGGAGACGATCGAATAGTGGAAGGTCCAGTCCGCCCGGGAGGCTTCGACCCGGAGCTCGGGATCGGCCGGAGATTCCGCCGCAGCAGCAGCGGCTCTCAGCCGTTCTTCGAGCGCGATGCGCGCGGTTTCGGTCACCGGGACACGAGACCGGCACAGGATCTCCACGCACCGGCCCTCGATGAGACGGCGGACTTCGTAGACCTCCTGCAGCTCCTGAGCGCTGACGGTCCGCACCTGAGCCCCGTGACGCGGCGTCAAGGTGATGTACTTCTCCGCCGCGAGCTGATTGAACGCCTCCCGAACCGGGGTGCGCGAAACCCCCACCGCTTCGCACACGGTGGACTCCTCGATGTACTCGCCGCCGCCGATCTCCCCTGCGACGATGGCGTTCCTCACCCATTCGAAGGCGCGATAACGAGCCAACGGCCTCTTAGGCGCCACCGAGGTCTCCTGTCTGTCGCCGCTCCCCTTCGCCTCCAAGAGTAGAGGCACACGAGGGTCGGCCTTCATTCTCGTGGTCTCACGTCGGTGCGGCCAACGCCGCGAATGCCCTCCGCCGTTCCTCCTGCTCCACCGGATCGGGCACAGGAGCCGACAGGACCAGCCGCCGCGTGTACTCCTCCTTCGAAGCGTGCAGGACGGCGGCGGTGCTGCCCGTCTCCACGAGCCTGCCCGCACGGAGCACGGCGACCCGGCCGGCCAGCTGCTCCACCACTCCGAGGTCATGGGTGATGAACAGGCACGAAAAGCCGAGATCGGCCTGCAGCTCCCTGAAGAGCTCGAGGACCGTCGCCTGCACCGAGACGTCCAGCGCCGAGGTCGGCTCATCGGCGACGAGAAGACGGGGTGAGAGGATGAGAGCACGGGCGATGCCGATCCGCTGTCTCTGACCGCCCGACAGCTCATGGGGATAGCGCTCGGTCCACTCGCCGGGCACCCGCACCCGGTCCAGCATCTCCGAGACGCTGCGGCGGATCCCCTGCCTGTCCGCACTCCCGTGCAGGCGCAGCGGCTTGGACACGATCTCGCCGATGGTCTCCCGGGGGTTCAGCGACGACGCAGGATCCTGGAACACCATGCTGAACTCGCTGCGCAGGGGCCGCAGGCGCCGTGGAGAGAGGTCTGTGATGTCCTCACCGCATACGGACACCCGCCCGCGACTGGCCTTGAGCAGTCCCATCGCGCAGCGTCCCAGAGTCGACTTCCCGGATCCCGATTCGCCCACCAGGCCGAGGACCTCGCCCTGCCCGACGACGAGGGACACATCGTCGACCGCTTTGAAGTCCGCCCCGCCCCACCGCCCCGGATAGGTGATGTCGATCCCGTCGAAGCGAAGCACCGGATCACCGACCGGTTCCGCGTCGTCCGCTTCGCACTGCGTGCGCCCCAGATGGGGAACGGACGACAGGAGGTGCCTCGTGTACTCCTCCTGCGGATCGCTGAAGAGCGCGCGCGCCTCGGCGTGCTCGACGATCAGACCGTCTCGCATCACGGCCACACGATCCGCGATGTCGGACACGACTCCCATGTCATGGGTGATGAACAGGACAGAGGCTCCGAGGCGGGCGCCCAGGTCACGCAGCAGGTCCAGAATCTCCGCCTGCACGGTCACATCAAGTGCCGTCGTCGGTTCGTCTGCAATGAGCAGATCGGGGTCACAGCTCACCGCCATCGCGATGACGACCCGCTGGAGCTGGCCGCCGGAGAGCTGATGCGGATAGTGGTCGATGCGGCGCTCGGCGTCGGGGAGCCGCACCAGCCGGAGCAGCTCCAGAGCGCGCTCACGTGCGGCACCCCGGCTCATCGGCTCATGAGCGCACAGCGCCTCAGCGATCTGCTCCCCCACCGTGTAGACGGGATCGAGCGCCGTCATGGGCTCCTGGAAGATCATCGCCACATGATTGCCCCTCATCTCCCTGATCTCCGCAGCGCCGAGGGAGAGCAGATCCACACCGTTGAACTCGATCCTCCCCGACACGCGCGCGTTCGGAGGCAGCAGCCCGAGGATCGCCATCGACGTCACGGACTTGCCGGAGCCGGACTCGCCGACGATTGCGAGGACCTCACCCGGGGCCACCGCGAACGATATGCCGTCCACGGCCGCTGATTCGCGCCCGGCGATGTCGAACCGCACCTCGAGATCACGCACGTCGAGCACCGGCACCGAGGTCGCCTCCTCACTCATCGCCGCTCCTGGGGAGAACCGCGTACCGCCGGTTGTGCACACTGGGATTCGCCCTGCGGGTTTCAGCGACCTTGCCGATGTCCATGTCGACGACGCCGAAGCCGTCCCCGGCTCCGAGGTCGGTGAGCTGCAGTCCCATCGGGTCGAAAGCAGCCGAACGGCCGATCGAACGCACCCCGGCTTCGCCGCTGCCCACGATGAAGAAGCTGTTCTCGATCGCCCGTGCTCGCAGGAGAGTGAGCCAATGCTCCTCCTTCAGCGGCCCTTTCACCCACGCGGTGGGAACCGCCACGAGAAGACTGCCTCGGTCGGCGAGATCGCGGAACAGCTCCGGGAACCGCAGGTCGAAGCAGGTCGCCAGTCCGATCCGGACTCCTTCCACGTCGACGGTGACCGGCTCGACCGGCCCGGCGAGGACCTTGTCCGATTCCTTGTCGGAGAAGGCGTCGTACAGGTGGATCTTGTCGTACGTGGCGATGATCCTCCCTCCCGAAGCGACGAAGAGAGTGTTCTTCACCCGCGAGGCATCGCCAGGCGTGAACCCGCCGGCGACGATGGTCACTCCGGTCTCCTCGGAGGCCAGGGCCAGCCCCGTCCCGAAGGACCCCTCGACCGGCTCGACTCGACCGACCAGAGATTCGTCCTTGTCCGGCAAGCGGATCATCGAGGCCTCAGGACAGACCATGAGGCTCGCCCCGGCCTCTCCCGCCCGGTGGGCGTCTGAGACGATCCGTGCCGTGTTCTCAGCAATCGTCCGGCTGGCACCGAACTGTGAAATTGCCACTCTCATCATCGCCTCCATTCAGGACCGAGCGGTGTTCCGGTCGTATTCGCGCACGTACTCGGCGCAGAAGCCCATCACTCGACGGATCCATTCCTCCCCGGTCGCGGCATCTGCCGCCGAAACGTCACCGGTGACCCCGTTCTCACTGACCTCCGAGAAGTCCCAGTACACGGTGCCCGGTACGGAGTAGCCGTCGATCATGGCCTCCGAGTAGCTCGTGGGAGTCCAACCGGATTCGTGGGAGAGTCCTCCCGACTCAGCTTTGGAGAGATCGACCTGCTCCGGGAAGATCGCCAGCATTGCGGACAGCTCGGGCTCGGCCCCATGCCCGTAGACGACCTCCGGCTTCTCGTAGACGTCCCGCATCAGGCTGTAGCCCAGCTGCCACGGATAGACATGGCCGATGAGCACGTCCAGATCCCGACGGGAGTCGATGGCGGCACCTGAGACCGGGCCCACGTTTCCGCCATTGTTGTCAACGAGGACGATCCGTCGGAATCCCGATCGGACGAGCGAATCGATGATGTCCCTGACGGCGGCCTTGAGTGTCTCGGCACTCAGCGAGAGGTTCCCGGCGAACCCGCGAAAGGTCGGCGAATGCCCGTAGTGCAGAGCAGGCGCGACGAGGACGTCCACCTCGCCGTCCGTGAGATCGGCGATCCTGTATGCCGCCCATTCGGCGACGATCGAGTCCTCGTGCACCGGGAGATGCGGGCCGTGCTGCTCGATCGCGCCGATGGGGAGCAGGACGACGGGGTCTCGTCGGGCAGCCTCGGCCACCTCTGTCCAGCTCAGGCGGCCGAGACTCTTCGAGCTGTCGATCATGTGCCTTACTTCCTTTCTGCGATTCGGGAACCGTGGGGTCTCAGCGCACGAACGCGCGCCGGGGGTCGAGGACGTCCCTCAGCCCGTCTCCGAGGACGTTCACCGCGAGGACGATCGCGATGAGGATGAGGGAGGGATAGATGAGGAGGGTCGGCTGCACCTCGAGGAAGTCGCGGCCCGAGGCGATCATCGTGCCCAGCGAGGCCAGCGGCGGCTGGGCCCCGAGACCGAGGAAGCTGAGTCCCGCCTCGACCTGTATGGCGAAGCTCAGGCTGAGGCTCGCCTGGACGATGACCGTGGACATCACGTTGGGCAGCACCGTTCGCGCGATGATGCTCCACGTCGGCGTACCGTTCACCCGTTCGGCGTCGACGTACTGTGCCGAGCGGATCGACACCGCTTGCGCGTACACGACACGGGTGAATCGGGGCACGTAGATGACGCCGATGACCAGAACGACGTTGACGAGGTCCGGTCCGAGGATCGCGACGGTGGCTATCGCGAGGATCACTGCCGGGAAGCTGAGGAGGATGTCTGATCCGCGCATGATGATCGTCGACGTCCAGCCGCCCAGGAAACCGGCGAGAAGACCGAGGCCGACCCCGAGCACGAGGGCGATGACGACGGCACCGGCCGCGACGAGGAGCGAAGTCCTGGTGGCCACGAGCAGACGTGCGAAGACGTCACGGCCGAAGTCGTCCGTGCCGAGAAGGCCGTTCTGAGTGAGCGGAACGCCCACCTGGGCGCGGAATTCGATCGGATACAGCGCAGGGCCGAACGCCACGGCCGCGAAGACCAGCACGAAGAAGGCTCCGCTGACAAACGTGCGCGGATTCCGCAGAAGCCTCGAGCCGAGGCCACGGCGGGCAGGTGCCGGACCCGAGGCGCCGGTGGCGCGTGAGGGAGTCGTGACCACATTCTCGGACATGTCAGATGGCCTCCGTTCGCGGGTCGAGCACTCTGATGACGAGATCTGCGAGGAGATTGACGACGATGACGAAGACCGAGGCGCTGAGAACGACTGCCTGGATCACGGGATAGTCGCGATCCGTCACGGCCTGCATGAGCATCGAGCTGACACCCGGCCATCCGAAGATGGTCTCCACCAGGACCGTGGAACCGATGAGAGTGGCGAGCTCGACGCTGGTGATCGCCACGACGGGCACGAGAGCGTTGCGCAGGGCGTGCCTGGACACCACCTGTCGTTCGGGCACCCCTTTGGCACGCACAGTGCGGACGAAGTCCGCGCCGAGCGTTTCGAGCATCGCCGACCGCGTCATCCTCATGATCACCGCCGTCGAAGTCGCGGCGAGGGCTATGACGGGCAGCACGACCAGCTGGAGATGGCCGAGCGGATCGGAGAAGAGGCTCACGTAGCGCTGTGGCGGCAGCACCGGGAGCCAGATCGCGAAGACGAGGAGCAGCAGAGTGCCGGTGACGAAGACCGGCAGAGATATCCCCAGCACCGATCCGCCCGTGAGGATGTGATCGATGGGCCTGTCATTCCTCACCGCTGCGATTCGGCCGAGCACGACTCCCACGATCAGCGACAGCAGGATCGCGAGGACGATGATCTCCATCGAGTTGCCGAAACGGACGATCAGGTCGCCGGCCACGGGGCGGCCGCTGATGAGGGATATTCCCAGATCACCGGTGAACAGCCCCGCCCAGTAGTTGACGAACTGCATCGGCAGAGAGTCGTCCAGCCCCATCGTCGAACGCATCGCTGCGATCTGATCGTCCGTCGCGTTCTCCCCCAGCACCGCGCGCGCCGCATCGCCGGGGATGAGCCTGATGAGGAGGAACACTATGGTGGCGACGACCACCAGCTGCAGCAGCGCGAGTCCGACCCTGCGGACGATGAAGCTCCTCATCGGTTCTCCTCCAGCCAGACGCCGCGAAGGCTCACCTGGGTCCAGGCCCCTTTCGGGGGATGCGAGAAGCCGCGGACATAGGTGTAGGCGGCCTCGCCCTGAATGCGGCGCAGCGTGTAGGTCAGCGGCATCTCGTCGAGCACTCTCCGCTCGGCCTCGAGGAAGAGCTCGTCCGACAGCCCCGGGTCCGCTGTCCGCCTCGCCTCGGACAGGAGCTCATTGGTCCTGCCGTCGTCGAAGTCGAGGAAGTTCGCCCAGCGGCTGCCGGCACCGACGATCTCGCTCAGCGCACCGGGATGCCCGAACTTGAGCGAGGTGCCCCAGGCGAAGCTGGGATAGGTCTTGGCCTCGACGGTCTCCTGGAACGAGAGCCATTCCTGGCGGTCGAGGCTGGGATTGACCACAGAGGCCCGCAGCGAGGGGAGCATGGCTTCTGCCGGTCTCGCGATCACGGAGTAGCTGCTGGTGGTGATCATGCTGAGGTCGAGCTCCTCACGCCCGGCCTTCCGCAGCAGTGCGGCGGCACGCTCAGGGTCGTAGGTGACCGTCCCAGCCAGTTCGGAGGCGTAGGATGCGATTCCCTCCGGCACGAGACCGCCTGTGATCGGAGCACCCTGTCCGAGGTAGGCCGTCTCGAGTGCCGCTTCCCGATCGATGCTGTAGGCGACTGCCTGCCGCACCCGCTTGTCGTCGAACGGCGGCTGGGTCGTGACGAAGCCCAGGATGCCGAAGCCGAATGTGCTGTCGGAATAGACTTCGAGGCTGGGATTGTTCTCGATGACCCCCACGTGCGTGGACGGGATGTAGTCGATCATGTCCACAGTGGCAGTGCGCAGGGCGGTCACTCGCGCATAGTCATCCTCCATCGGCGTGAACTCGATGGCGTTGAGATAGGGAAGCTCCGGTACGAAATAGTCCTCGAAGCGTTCGAGGAGGATGCTCACGCCGGGGACACGCTCGACGAACCGGAAGGGGCCCGTCCCCATCACCTCGAGCAGCGGGTCAGCGCCGCTTTCCGCCCAGTCCCGGGAGATGATGTTCGCGCACGGGTCCGCGAGCGCGAACGGGAACGTCGTATCGGGCTCCCCCAGAGTGAACGTCACCGTGTCCCCACCGGACCTGTCCACGCTCTCCACCGCCCGGAAGAGAGATGCTGCGGTCGAGGAGACATCCGGGTCCATGATCCGGCGCATCGAAAACACCACATCGTCCGCGGTCATCGTCGAACCGTCGTGGAACCGCACATCAGGGCGAATCCTCACGCGATAGGTCGTCGCGTTCGCCCACTCGTGCTCCCGCGCCAGGTCGGGAACGATCTCACCGTCGGCGTCGTACCGCAACAGGCCGTTGTACGTCATCTGGCGGATGACGTCCGACGCAGCTCCCGAACTCACGTGTGGTTCGAAATTCACCGGCTCGGTCGACAGCCCGTAGCGGAGCACTCCTCCGCGATTCGGCTCGCCACCGCCCGCGCTCACGTCTTCCCAGGACTCCGGATAGCTGGCCGCGTTGCGGCAGCCGGCGAGCGCAGAAGCCAAGGCGACGCTGCCCGCTCCTGCCACGCCGAGCATCTGCCTTCGAGACAGCAATTCGCCGGTCATCGAGATACCCCCTGTGCGCCTCTGCACCGCGAATACTCCATGTATACACGGTGCACGCACGAAGGGTCAATGGATCGGCGGAGAATTGTGCGGCACCCTCACGTCGCACGAACACGGCAGGGATCACCGAGGGCATTCCCGGGATCCGCCGTGGCACCCCTTACAGAAGACGGTGCGTGTGCGCCCAGACAACGGCCTGCACCCGGTCCCGCGCACCCAGCTTCCGCAGCAGGTTGGACATGTGGGTCTTCACCGTCGCCTCCCCCAGGAACAGCTGACCGGCGATCTCGCCGTTGGACTTCCCCTCCGCGGCGAGCACCAGGACCTCAGTCTCCCGCTCCGAGAGCCCCACGGCCGCCACCGCAGCTGCGACCGCGGCGGAGGCCCTCCCGCGCCCTGCCGCGCCTCCGCTCGGAGCGCCGCGGTCCTCTCCCTGGGAGGACCTCGCGTCACGCGGTTCTGCACCGCCCCCGAGGCCCGCATTCCCCTGAGAATCCACACCAGCGGTGGGGGCCTCGACGCCGGCACGCCCAACCGCCTCGGGCCCGACGGCGCCCTCCCCACTGGACGACTCCCCTGTGCCGGCGGTCCGCCGGCCGGACGCCACACGGGCGATGACGGCCCGGGTCACGTCGGGGCCCAGCAGCGCATCACCGGCGGCGAGCGTCCGTACCGCGTCGATGAGCTGTTCGGCTCGAGCCGTCTTGAGCAGGAAGCCGCTCACACCCGCGGCGAGCGCATCGAAGAGGTATTCCTCGTGTCCGAAGGTGGTGAGGATGAGGATCGCCGTCTCACGTGTGCCGCCGACCCCTCCCAGGATCAGCCGCGAGGCCTCGATCCCGTTCATCTGCGGCATCTCGATGTCCATGCAGATGACGTCCGGGGCGAGCTCCGCGGCGAGCTCCACCGCCTCTGCTCCGGTGGCGGCTTCACCCACCACCTGCATGCCCGGCTCGGAGTCGATGATGATGCGGAACCCCGCACGCACCAGCTCCTGATCGTCGACCAGCAGCACACGGATCATCGCGCGCCCGCCTCTCCGCCCGAGGCGGCCGGAACCGCGGCGTCCGCCGGAACCGCATCCTCCCCCGCGTTCAGGACCGGGCCCGCGCAGCCCTCGCCCTCCCTCGGAGACTCCCCGAGGAACGGGGCTTCCTCGGCCGACGGGGCCTCCCCGGTGGACGGAACGGCCTCCCCGGCCGGAGACGGCCGTGCCGCCGAGGCCCCCAGCTCGACCCGGGCGCGCACCAGGAAGCCGCCCTGCTCACGCCTCTGCGCCAGCACGGACCCGCCCACTGCGCCCATCCTCTCCTGCATGCCCCGCAGACCGAGGCCACCGCCTTCGCGCACCGTGGCAGCGCTCACCGCGTCCACCGGGATCCCACCGCTCAGAGCCGCTCCCGATTCCGGTCGTGCCCCCTCAGCGGGCGACCTGCGCATGCCGTTGTCGGCCACCTCCACCTCCACGGCGGTGGGAGTGAAGCGCAGACGGACCTCGGCCTCGGCTCCGGAGCCTGCGTGCTTGCGCACGTTGGTGAGCGCCTCCTGCGCGACCCGGTAGAGTGCCACGTCGACGAGCAGCGGCAGAGGCCGCTGCTCCCCCCCCACGATGAGCGCCGCCGGCGTGCCCGTACGGCGTGCCTCCTCCACCAGTTCCGGCAGCTGCGCCACACCCAGCGCCGAGGAGGCGGACTCCGCCGCAGGCTCCCGCAGCGTCCGCACGAGGCCGCGCAGCTCCGTCACCGCCGTGTGCGCGCTCTCCTCCACCACCTCCAGGGACCGCACGGCCTGCTCAGGATCACGCTCGAGCGATCTGCGTGCAGCCGCCGCCTGGATGCCCATGACGGAGACGTGGTGCGCGACCACGTCGTGCAGCTCGCGAGCGATCCCCAGCCTGTCGAGGGCAACCGCCTGGGCCGCGCTCGTCTGCCGTTCGCGCTCCAGTTCGCGGCCCTGTGCTTCCAGAAGCGCTGTGGTGCGCGCACCGTTCCACGCCCGCTCACCGAAGTAGAAGGCCCCGGCGAAGTACAGGACGTTGGTGATGATCTGGATCGCCGCGAAGGTGGCGAAGGCGGAGAAGATCGAGGAAGCCGGCGCATCGGGGAACATCTCGGCGATCTCGTCCCCCGCGGACTGCAGAAGAAGGTTCACGGCGATCCACGCGCACATCGCCGCGACGATCCCCACGCGGGACCACAGCGCCACGCGGCGGTTCTGCTCCCATGCGCCCACCGAGTACAGCGCGAGGAACAGGCAGATGTCCACCATGAGCATGTCCGGCACGCCCATCTGCCGGCAGAGGAAGAACCCCAGCGCACAGGCCAGGGCGGCCGGCACGGGGAAGCGGCGACGGACCGTGAGCGGCAGAGTCGCCAGACCGATCCCCAGCACCCACACCCACGGATCCGCCACGTCGTCGTGGAGGCCGGTGCGCTGGAAGAGCAGTGCCACCGTGACCGCGCCCACGGCGAGGAGGAGAGCGAACAGACCGTCAGCACGGTACACCTCTCGACCCGGCCTCGGGCGCATCCACGTCTCAAGGCGCGCGCCGGAACTCTCACTGGCTGTGGTGCTCATCCCCTCACTGTAGGGCGAGCACCGCCGCACGCGCCTCCGTCTGCGGACGGAGGTGGGTCCCCGCCGCCCTCCGCACCCACACCTCCCGAGGCCGCGCCTCACCCTGCAGGGGGAGCCGGTTCCTCGCCGCCCTCCGCACCTCACGTCCCGAGGCCGCGCCTCACCCTGCAGGGGGAGCCGGTTCCGTACCCAGGCGGAAGCGCGGGGGTGAACCGATCCCTAGCGTGGAGGCAGAGGCAGCGAACCGCAGAGACGAGGAGAGAAGAATGAAGATCGAGGTGAAGGGGATCACCCGCCGCTTCGGTGACCGCACCGCCATCGACGAGGTCTCGTTCTCCGTGGCCGGAGGACGGATGACCGGGTTCGTGGGCGGCAACGGCGCGGGAAAGACCACCACCATGCGCGTGATCCTGGGCGTGCTGTCCGCGGACGCGGGAAGTGTGACCCTGGACGGAGCTCCACTCACCGACTCCGTGCGTGCCCGGTTCGGCTACATGCCGGAGGAGCGCGGCCTCTATCCCAAGATGAAGGTCCTGGAACAGCTCATCTATCTGGGCAGGCTCCACGGTATGACCGCGGCTGCGGCGAAGCAGTCCGCCTCCTCCCTGACGGAGCGTCTGGGCATCGCCGACCGCGCGGACGACGCGCTCGAGAACCTGTCACTGGGCAACCAGCAGCGGGCGCAGATCGCCGCGGCACTGGTGCACGAACCCCTCGCGCTGGTGCTCGACGAGCCGTTCTCCGGCCTCGACCCCATCGCCGTCGACGTGGTGCTGGGGGTCCTGCGGGACTTCGCCGCACAGGGAGCCCCGGTGCTCTTCTCCTCCCATCAGCTCGACATCGTGGAGCGGCTCTGCGACGACGTCGTGGTGATCGGAGGAGGCCGCGTCCGTGCAGCAGGCTCCCGCGAAGAGCTGCGCGCGGCACACTCCGGCCTGGAGTTCGAACTCGAGCTGGACGGTGCCCATGCAGACGCAGGGTGGGTGCGCGAACAGCCGGGGGTGCGAGTGACACGTCTCGACGGTGCGACGGCCCGGTTCGAGGCCGACAGCGCCGAGACCGCGCAGACCGTCCTCACTGCCGCAGTGGGGCGGGCGCAGGTCCGCAGATTCGCGCCCATCACGCCCACGCTCGCGCAGATCTTCAAGGAGACGGTGCAGTGAACATCCCACCAGCAGAGAGAAAGGCGTCCGAGATGACGGCACACCCCACGAGACCGGGCGCAGAACCCGAGAACGGGAGCCCTCTGCCCGGCCAGGCGAAGCTCACCTGGCTCGTCGCGGAGCGGGAGATCACCACGCGACTGCGCAGCAAGGCATTCATCGCCTCCACCGTGGTCCTCCTGCTCGCCGTTCTCGCAGCAGTCGTGATCGGCGGGATCGTACAGAAGCGGCAGGCGGAACGCGCCGCAGATCCGGACACCGTCGAAGTGGCGGTCGTGGGCACCGCCCCCGAGGCCCTGACCACCGGACCGTTCGAGGTCCGGCCCGCGGACGACCGTGCAGAGGCCGAGGACCTCGTCCGCGCCGGAGAGGCGGAGGCCGCGGTCCTCGTGAACGAAGCCGCGGGAGGCCCGCAGGAAACGGATGGCAGCACCGCAGAGGCCGGCGGCGGTCTCACCATCCTCGCCCTGGAGGAAGCCCCGGACGGGTTGATGGATGCGCTGACCGTGGCACCCACGCTCGAACTGCTCGACGGGTCCGAGGACGGATTCGACGCCTTCGCCTACATCGCGGCGCTGGGCTTCGGCATGATCTTCTACATGACCGCTCTGACATTCGGGATGACGATCGCGCAGAGCGTCGTGGAGGAGAAGCAGACGAGGATCGTCGAGATCCTGCTGGCCACGGTGTCAGCACGGACGATGATGGCAGGCAAGATCCTCGGAAACAGCATCCTCGCGCTGTCCAATGTCGCGGTAGTCCTGCTGCTCGCGGCGATCGGGATGCTGGCCACGGGTCAGGACCTGCTTCTGGGGGAGATCGGAGCATCTCTGCTCTGGTTCGGCGTGCTGTTCGCGTTCGGCTTCGTCCTCGTGGCGACAATGTTCGCCGCGACCGGGTCGATGGTGTCCCGGCAGGAGGACATCGGATCCGTGACGAGCCCGGTGATGCTCCTGGTGATGGCGCCGTTCTTCCTCGTGATCTTCTTCTACGACAACGAGCCCGTCCTCACGCTCCTGAGCTATGTGCCGTTCTCCGCGCCCGTCGGCATGCCCATGAGATTGGTCCTCGATCAGGCCCAGTGGTGGGAGC
>NZ_JALAHB010000258.1 GCF_022712115.1 Brevibacterium sp.
CCGAGGCCCAGGCGGCGGGCCTCCGCGAGCATCGGGACGATGTAGGCCTGGGCGAAGCGCTCGCGGCGCTCCGCGAGCAGGACCTCCCGGGCCCCGGTGGCGACGAACATGCCGATCCCTCGCTTCTTGTAGAGGATTCCTCTGTCTGTGAGTGCCGCGACGCCCTTGGCCGCCGTGGCCGGATTGATGCGGTGGAAGGCCGCGAGCTCGTTGGTGGACGGCGCCTTCTCCTCCTCGGCCAGGCTGCCGTCGACGATCGAGTCCTCGATCGATTCCGCGATCTGCTGGAACAGGGGCCGTCCCGGGTCGAACATCTGCGCTCCTGCTCTGTGCTCTCCGGACCGCTGGGACCCGGAACACCTGCTTGGTTAGTTACTCAACTAATGAACCATTCAAGTGGGGTGCCCGTCAAGGGCCCGTCCTGCCGGCGCGGACCGGTGGGGCTACCGTGAGGGGTATGAGCGAACAGACGGCGGAGCACGCAGACGAGTACGGAGCGGGAGCGGAGGGCGCGCAGGAGGAGTCCTTCCACGGGGAGCTGAAGGTGCCGGGCGGCAAGCTCGTCGTCGCGGACGTGACGACGGACGGCAGGCACATCACGGGGGCGAAGATCTCCGGCGACTTCTTCCTCGAGCCGGAGGAGGCCTTCGCGGCGCTCGCCCCCGCACTGGTGGGGGCCTCGGTCGCGGATGACGGCGGCGTGCTCACCGGCCGGCTCGAGGCGGCGCTGGCGGAGTTCCGGCCGGAGCTCGACCTGCAGGGATTCTCACTCGCGGACATCGCCACGGTGGTGCGGCGGGCGCTCACCCGTGCCCGGGACTTCACCGACTACGCGTGGGAGGTGGTCCACACGCCGGTCCTGCCGACCCGCCTCAACGTGGCGCTCGACCAGCAGCTGCTCGACGAGGTGGCGGACGGCAGGCGCGGACCCACGGTCCGCTTCTGGGAGTGGGACGACAAGGCAGTGGTGATCGGCTCGTTCCAGTCCTATGTGAACGAGCTCCATCCGGAGGGCGTGAAGGAGCACGGCATCGATGTGGTGAGGCGCATCTCCGGCGGGGGCGCGATGTTCATGGAGGGCGGGAACTGCATCACGTACTCGCTCTACGCTCCCCTCGAGCTGGTGGCCGGGCTCGACTACGCCGAGTCCTACGCGTACCTCGATCGCTGGGTGATCGAGGCGCTCGCCAAGCACGGGGTGGACGCGTGGTACGTGCCGATCAACGACATCACCTCCGCGAAGGGGAAGATCGGCGGAGCGGCGCAGAAGCGCAGGCGCGGTGCCGTGCTCCACCACGTGACGATGAGCTACGACATCGATGCGGACAAGATGACGGACGTGCTGCGCATCGGCAAGGCGAAGATCTCCGACAAGGGGATCGCCAGCGCGAAGAAGCGCGTGGACCCTGTGCGGAGCCAGACGGGAGCTGCGCGGGAGGAGATCATCGAGACGATGATCGACACCTTCGTCACCCGCTACGGCGCCGTGCGCGCAGACCTGCGGCCGGAGGAGATCGCCGCGGCCGAGGCCCTGGTCGAGTCGAAGTTCGGCACTGAGGAATGGACCCACAGGGTGCCGTGAGGCCTTCCTTCCGCAGGCCGCGCGCGATAGCACTGATAGCGTCCGGCGGCGGTCGAGTCCGGTGAACCGCCCCAGGAGAAGCCGTGGCTGCTTCAGCTGCGGGAGCTCGCCCTGGGATACGGCGGTGTGGATCTGGACATCCCCCTGCTCGAGGGGGATCTCACTCAGGTGGATCCGGATGCCGGATTCCGCGAGCGGCCATGATCGCCTCCATCTGCCTCACCCGCGGCCTGCCTCTGGCGACGAGGAACACCCGCGATTTCGAAGGGCTGGGCATCGACGTGATCGGCCCGCGGGACCCGGGCGGGCGGTGACCGGTGCCCCTGCCGCTGATCGTGCCCTGAGCGTCTGCTCACGGCGGCGCGGCGGGTATGGGCGCAGCAGCGGCACTGTGGAAGACTTGGCGTCTGTACCCGGTGCGGCGCCGGGAGGTCTGCGGTGCCGGGTCGGTCCTGCCCCGCCACTTCCGGAGGTCATCCGTGCGCCACGTCGAACCCACCGTCTCACTCATCGCCCGTCCGCAGATCGACTGGGACGCAGTCGAGGCATACCTGGGCGAGGTGGGCGGCACTGCGTGGTCGGACCGGGTGCGCGAGGCCGAGTCGCCGGACGGTGAGGACCTCCTCGAGTTCGCCGGCCGCATGTGCTATCGCTCCTGGGAGCCCGGGCTCAACCCGAACGTCTCCCGCGTCCGCACGGATTCGGAGAAGTACCTGGGCAACGTCATCGGCTCCCAGCACGGCTCCGTGCTGGAGCACGCGAACTACACGTTCGTCCTCCACAACGTCTCCCGGGTGCTCACGCACGAGCTGATCCGGCACCGTGCCGGCTGTGCGTACTCGCAGGAGTCCCTGCGCTACGTCCGCCTGGACGAGATCCCCTTCTGGTTCCCGGAGTGGGCACGCGAGGACGCAGAGCTCATGGAGCGCAGCCTCGCGGTGCTCGACACGCTGGAGGAGCACCAGAAGTGGATGGCCGCGCACTTCGGTCTCGACGAGGAGGGGACCAACTTCTCACACAAGAAGCACATGACCTCGTTCATGCGCCGCTTCGCGCCGGAGGGGCTGGGCACCGGAATCGTCTACACGGCCAACCTCCGTTCCCTGCGCCACGTCATCGAGATGCGCACGGCGGCCGGCGCGGAGGAGGAGATCCGCCTGGTCTTCGGCAAGCTCGCCGCGATCATGAAGGAAGAGGCTCCCGCGATCTTCGCCGACTACTCCGTCGAGGACGGGGAGTGGAAGCCCGGTACCAGAAAGGCCTGATGCACCGTGTCGACCCTCTACGCCGCCTCGCTCTCGCCCTCGAAGCCGGAGGCGCTCGCCCTGCTGCTCTCCCGGCGCGCACCGGGCGCCGAGGTCTCCGCGGAGGGGATCGAACGCATCGCCGCCTACCGGTTCGACGATCCGGCCGGTGAGGTGGGGTGCGAGACCCACATCGTCGCGACGGAGGCCCTCGGCACCGTCCAGGTGCCGCTCACCTATCGCGGTGCTCCGCTCGCCGGAGCGCCCGCCGAGGCCCTGGTCACCACCATGCAGCACTCCGTGCTGGGCGAGCGCTGGGTCTACGACGCGGCCCACGACCCCGTCTACGTCGAAGCGCTCATCCGCGTCATGGCGGAGGGCGGAGCGGGTGCGGAGCAGTTCATGGTGCGCGAGGACGGCTCGTTGCAGCCGGTCAGCGAAGGACTGGCACGTGTGCGCGGCACGGGGCGCGGCGGTGAAGGCGTCATCCGCGCCGATGCCGCGGCGGAGTCCGTGCGGGCCCGTGAAGCCGTGCAGGAGCCGGAAGCCGGGGACTCAGGGCTGCCTGCCGTGGAGCAGCGTGAGTCGTCGACGCTCATCCGCTTCCGAGGCGTGGCGGTCGAGGTGCGCTTCCTGCTCGCCGGGTCCGGCCCCGCCGGTGGTGAGGCGCATCAGCTCGTCGGCACCTGGGACGGGCAGGCGGAACCGGTGCTGCTCGCCACGTACCTCGCCTGAGACGTCTCCGGGCGGAACGGGGGAGCGGACGCGGCGATCCGGCACAGTCCGCCCGGGCATGAGCGGAGTCGCCCCACAGCGCAGACGGCACTCGTCTGCGCGTGGCGGTGTCGCCGCCCGGACGATTCAGGGCCGGATGACCGTGAGGCCGGGCAGCGTCCCCTCGTTCATCGCAACGAGGGCGTCCGGAGTCTCCTCGAGGGAGAGTGTCCGGGTGACCAGGTCCTGCGGCCGGAGCCGCCCCGAGGCCACGAGGTCGAGGAGCGGCGGATAGTCCGCCGCGGACATGCCGTGGCTGCCCAGGAAGGCGATCTCGCGACCGATCACGGCGGGCACCGCGGTGAGCGGTGCCTCGGCGAACAGTCCGATCTGCACGTGCCTGCCCAGCGGCTGCAGCGAGGCCAGCGCTGTGTTCATCGTGACGGGCAGGCCGAGCGCCTCCACCGTCACGTGCGGACCGTGCTCCACGCCCTGCGCGGCCGCCGCGGCCCGGACCGCCGTGGCCGCCTCCGCCTCTGACCGGCCCGTGGTGTTCACGGCGTCCGCGGCACCCATTCGCAGCGCGAGGTCGAGCGCGCCCTGGTTGATGTCCACGGCGATCACATGCGCCCCCATCGCCGCGGCGATCATGACGGCGGACAGTCCCACCCCGCCGCAGCCGAACACCGCGACGACCTCGCCCTCCCGCAGCTGCGCCCGCGCGTGGAGGCCGCGGAACGCGGTGGCGAAGCGGCACCCCAGGGAGACGACGGCCTCGGCGGGAAGCTGCTCAGGCACCCGCACCAGGTTCACGTCCGCGTGGTGGATGACCACCTCCTCCGCCCAGGAGCCCCAGTGGGTGAAGCCTGGCTGGGTCTGGTCCGGGCACACCTGGGCGTTGCCGGAGGCGCAGAATTCGCAGGCCCCGCAGCCGGAGACGAACGGCGCCGTCACCCGGTCACCCGGTGCGTACGCCGTGACCTCCGCACCTGTGCGAGCCACCGTGCCCACGAACTCGTGGCCGGGCACGTGGGGGAGGGTGACCGTGCCGTCGTGGCCGGCCCAGGCGTGCCAGTCGGAGCGGCAGAGGCCGGTCGCCTCCACCGTGATGACCACGCCGTGCGGCGGGGGCTCCGGTGCCTCCACCTGGGTGACGGCGGGGGTCTGGGCGAAGGTGTCGAAGTGGACTGCGCGCATGGACAGGAGTGTAGGGCGGAGGAGGGCCGTCGCCGAGGCCGGTCCCGGCAGTCGGGCACGCCGGGGGAGCGTGGACCGGAGAGGCGTGACGGCTATGAATGCGCCACGGATCGTCATGCGGCGTCACCGGCTTTCACGGATTGGTGACCTGTGTCGGAGGACGCTATTGTTGTTCTCGGTTCAGAGATTTCGCCTCCACGGGAGGACTTTCCCTCAACCGCTGTGCGGAAGACCGCTTTCGCTCGTCTGCCGGTGCAGAAGACCGACACAGAGGAAGACACACGATGATCGCATTCAGGAACTCGCAGGTCTGGGCACTGGCCGCCCGCTTCGAGGCCCTCGATTGTCGTCGCTCCATGTGTGCGCGCATCTGTATGTGAGCATCTCGATGTGACCACGGCGCCCGTGCATGCACCAGCACTCGCGCAGGTGCGGTGCGTCTGCGATCCGTTCCGTGCGAACGGTCCTGCTCCGTGTGACCGTGTGAACAGCACTGCTCTGCCTCATCCGGGCTGCTGAGCATGACCCCAGCGCTCGCAGAATCACTGCTCGCAGCATCGCTGCACACGCATTCTCCGTTCCCTTTCCGCTGACGCGCAGAGTCCTCTGACTCGTCAGTTTCTCCGGTGTGCCGCATTTCCGGCGCTCCGCCATTCCCCCTGCCATTTCTGCGTGCTGTTCCATTCTCGCCTGATCACTTCTCCCAGCCGCTGCGCCGCATTCGGCTGAGTGAAGTGATCACACCGCGAACAATCCGCACCTCCCTCTCTGCCCCTCCAGGAGACGCCTTCCATGCACACACGTTCCGCCCTCCCGCTGACCGCAGCGGCGCTGTCCGCCGTCCTGCTGCTCAGCGCCTGCGGGAACCAGTCAGCCTCCACCGCCGCCGCAGGAGAACCGGTGAGCGGGGGCACCCTGCGCATCGCCTACGACACGGATCCGCAGTGCGTCGACGGCCAGCAGGTCGGTCAGAACACGGCGCTCAACGTGACGCGCCAGGTGACGGACTCACTCACGGACCAGGATCCGGAGACCGGGGAGATCGTGCCCTGGCTCGCGGAGAGCTGGGAGGTCAGCGAGGACTCGCGCGAATTCACCTTCCATCTGCGCGAGGGGGTGACCTTCCAGGACGGGACGCCCTTCACCTCGGCCTCCGTGGCGGAGAACTTCGCGGCGATCCAGGACCTCGGGGCCAGGGCCACGCAGGGCTCCTCCTACCTCGCGGGCCTGCGCTCCGTCGAGACGCCGGACGAGCACACCGCCGTCGTCGCCTTCGAGGAGCCGAATGCCCAGTTCCTGCAGGCGACCTCGACCATGATCCTCGGCTTCTACTCCTCTCGGACGCTGGAGAAGACCCCTGAGGAGCGCTGCGGCGGCGAGATCGTCGGGACGGGTCCCTTCGCCCTCGAGAGCTTCACCCCGGCGGAATCGGCCTCGCTGGTCCGCTACGACGACTACGCCTGGCCGTCCTCGCTCGCCCGGCACGAGGGCCCCGCCCACCTCGACGGCATCGAGATCACGGTGGTGCCGGAGGCCACGGTGCGCAACGGCAGCCTCGGCTCCGGGCAGATCGACGTCGACACCGCGGTGCTGCCGCAGGACGAGGAGACGCTGGAGGCTTCGGGCTTCCCCGTGCTCTCGCGGCCCAATCCGGGCATGACCTACAACCTCCTGCCAAAGGAGTCGAAGCCCATCGCGGAGGAGCCGGAGGTGCGTCAGGCGATCAGCAAGGCGATCAACCGGGAGGAGCTCGCCGCCGTCATCTCCTCCCACCAGTCGCCGGCGACCTCGGTCCTGTCGCAGTCCACGCCCCAGTACACCGACCTCTCCGCACACCTCGCCTTCGATCCGGAGGGGGCCGCTGCGCTGCTGGACGAGGCCGGCTGGGAGCTCAACGCGGAGACCGGCATCCGCGAACGCGACGGCGAGCCGCTGAGCATCGAGCTCAGCTACTGGCAGACGGTGCCGTTCCTCGAGCTCGTGCAGCAGCAGCTGCGCGCCGCGGGCATCGACCTCCGGCTGGAGCGGGCCACGCTGGCCGAACACACCGCGGCGCAGGAGGCCGGCGACCTCACCTTCGACTTCTACAACCTCACCCGTTCGGACGCGGACATCATCAGGACGGTCTTCGACGCGAGAGCCCGCAACGTCAACGAGCGCGAACCCTCGGAGATCGAGGACATCCTCACGGAGACGACCGTGACCACGGACCCGGACGCACGCACCGAGCTGTTCGAACAGGCCGCGGTGAAGCTCATCGAATCAGGCCACGCGATCCCGCTCGTCGAGCTCTCCGGCGTCTGGGCGACCTCGCCCGAGGTGCAGGGCCTCCACTTCGAGGCGTCCTCGCGCGTCCAGCTCTACGACACCTGGCTGGCGGGTGAGGGCTGATGCGGCTGCATCCCACCGCAGGCCTCGTCCTGCGGCGCCTGGGACACGGCGCCGTGGTGCTGTGGGCGGCCTTCACCCTGGCCTTCCTCGTGCTCTACGTGCTGCCCGGGGACCCCGTGGCGATCCTGCTGGGCGGGGACCAGTCCACGGCCACCCCGGAGGAGATCGCCGCCGTCCGGGCCGAGTACAACCTCGACCGGCCGCTGTTCGTCCAGTACCTCCTGGCCCTGACCTCTGCGCTCCGGTTCGATCTGGGGAACTCCTTCGCCACGGGCCAGCCCGTGCTCGAGGCCATCGGGGCCGCACTGCCCTCCACCGTCGCGCTCGCCGTCGCCGCCCTCGTCCCCGCCCTCGTGGGCGGGACCCTGCTCGCGGTCCTCGCCGTGAATGCCCGGCGGCCGGCACTGCGCGCTCTCCTGTCCGAACTGCCCGGCCTGGGCGTCGCACTGCCGACGTTCTGGGTGGGCCTCATGCTGCTGCAGGTCTTCTCGTTCCGGCTCGGCTGGGTGCCGGCACTCGGCGCGGAGGGGCTCCTCGGTCTCGTCCTGCCCGCTGCGACACTCGCGCTGCCGCTCGGGGCGATGGTCGCGCAGGTCCTGCTGCGCGCGCTCGACCGCGCCTGGCGCGAGCAGTACGTCACGACCTTCCGGGCCGCGGGGATGGGCCGGCCCCGCCTCCTGCTCTCGCATGCGGTGCGGGTGGCGAGCCTCTCCCTGCTCTCCGTCGCCGGCGTCATCACCGGCAACCTCCTGGGCGGGACGGTCATCGTCGAGACGGTCTTCACCCGCAGCGGCCTGGGCCGGCTCGCGGAGTCCGCGGTCTCCTCGCAGGACATCCCGCTGGTGCTCGGCATCGTGGTCTTCTCCGCCGTCGTGTTCGTGCTCGTCAACCTCGCCACGGATCTGCTGTACCCGCTCGCGGACCCGCGCACGCGCCCGGCGGTGCGGACGGCAGCGCAGAGAGCGCCCGAGGCTCCCCGACCCCAGCACCCCGTCCCGTCCCCTCCGACCGAGGAGGTGCGCGCATGAGCGCCGCTCCGCCGGGCCGCATCCGGCCGGGACTCGTCCTCGCCGCGCTCCTCCTCGCGCTCGTGACGGCCTGGGCGCTCGTCCCGGACCTGTTCACGGGCCGCGATCCCCTCTCCGGCGATCCGCTCCAGCGGCTGCAGGCGCCGGGTGCCGGTGCGCTGCTCGGCACGGATCAGCTGGGCCGCGACGTGCTCGCCAGGGTCATCCACGGAGCCGGCTCCTCGCTGGGCACCACGGCGGTGGCAGTGCTCCTCGCCTTCGGCGCGGGCACGGCGATCGGCGTGATCGCGGGATTCCTCGGACGCGGCGTCGATGCGGTCCTCATGCGCATCATCGACGTCCTCCAGTCCATCCCCGGACTGCTGCTCTCCATGTCCGTCGTCGTAGCCCTGGGCTTCGGCGCGGTGAACATCGCACTCGCGGTCGCCCTGGCCTCGGTCCCCGCCTTCGCCCGTGTGGCGCGCGGCGAGGTGCTCCGCTGGCGTTCGACGCTGTTCGTCGAGGCCGCCCGCCTGAACGGCATCCGCACGCCGGAGGTCGTGGTCCGTCATGTGCTCCCGCACGCCGTGGGCCCCGTGTTCGCGCTCGCCGCACTCGAGTTCGGCTCCGCGATCCTCGCGGTCTCCGCACTGAGCTTCCTGGGCTACGGTGCACCGCCGCCGCAGCCGGAATGGGGTCTCCTCGTCTCCGAGGGCCGCGACTTCATCGCGAGCGCGTGGTGGCTCACCACGATGCCCGGACTCCTCATCGCCGCCGTCGTCCTCTCCGTCAACCGCATCGCCCTCGCCCTCGGATCCGGAAGGAGCCGTTCATGAACCCCGCAGCCCGGGCACGGGCCGCCCTCGCGCGGCCTGCCCTGCCCAGCCCGCTCTCCCTCCTCCTCAACCTGGCCCGTCACGCCGAGCAGGAGCTCACGGGGACCACCCTCACCTCGGTGCCGGCACCCTCCGTGGCTCGGGCGGGGGCAGGGCCCGAGCAGCCGCCCGGATCAGGGGACCGGGAGAACCCCGGCGCCGCCGCACCCGAGGCGGGTCCCGCCACCGTGCCCGGGGCGGCCTCGGCTCCCGTGCTCCGCCTGCGCGATCTCACGGTCCGCTATCCCGCCCGCGGCGGCGAGGTCACCGCCGTGGCCGGGGTGGACCTGGAGGTGCGTGCGGGGGAGACGGTGGCGATCGTGGGCGAATCGGGCTCCGGCAAGACGACCACGGCGGCCGTCGCCGCAGGTCTGCTCACCGCGGGGGCGCGGATCGAGGCCGCGGAGCACAGCGTGTTCGGCACGGACATGCGCGGTGCCGGGGAACGGGCCTGGCACGGCGTGCGGGGCACTCGCATCGGCTACGTCCCGCAGGACACGGGGGCCGGACTGAACCCCGTGCGGACCATCGGCTCGCAGCTGAAGGAGGTCCTCACCCTCCACGGCCACACTCGCGCCGAGGCACAGGACCGCCTCCGGGAGGTGCTCGCGCAGGTGGGCCTCGATCCCGAGGCGCACCCGGCCCGCTTCCCCCACGAGTTCTCCGGCGGACAGCGGCAGCGGATCCTCATCGCCCTGGCCCTGGCCGGCGATCCGGGCCTCATCATCGCGGACGAGCCCACCTCGGCCCTCGACGGGACGGTGCAGAAGCAGGTGCTCGATCTGCTCGCCGGCCTCGTCGCAGAGCGGGGCGCGGCGCTCGTCCTCATCACCCACGACCTCGGCATCGCGCGGGACAGGGCCGATCGGGTCCTCGTGATGTCGGGCGGCCGGCTGGTCGAATCCGGTCCGGCCGCGCAGATCCTCGAACGGCCGCAGGAGGAGTACACGAAGCGGCTCCTCGCGGCGGCGCCGGGGCTCACCGGTGTGCCGCTGCTGCAGAGCCGGCGCGTCCAGGTCGGACAGGAGCCGGCGGGCGAGCCCCTCATCCGCGTCACCGGTGTGCGAAAGACCTACGCCGGGCACCGCGCAGGCACCGTTCGTCCTGCCGTCGACGGCGCATCCGTCACGCTGCGTGCGGGGCGGACGGTGGGGATCGTCGGGGAATCGGGCTCCGGCAAGTCGACGACCGCCCGCATCCTCGTCGGTCTCGAGAGCGCGGACGCGGGCACCGGCACCGTGCTGGGCGAGGACTTCGCGACGCTGCCGGCACGGGTGCGGGCACTGTCCCGCAGGGCTCGGTTCGTGCACCAGGACGCGACGGCCGCG
>NZ_JALAHB010000259.1 GCF_022712115.1 Brevibacterium sp.
GACCACGCCCGCGGGACTCTGCTGTCCGCGTGACGGGCCGCTTGGGCGTCCTGCCTGGCGAGAAGATCGTTCCCGGATCCTGGTCGCGGGCGTAGTCTGCACGCATGTCGCCCGCTTCCTCCGCTCCACCGCCTGACCGGTCCCGGAGAGGAGACGGCGCCGGTCCGCCCCCGGACGCGCGTCGCAGGCGGATCCTGGGCTGGCGCGGCCTGGCGCTGGGCGTGCTGGGGCAGACGACGGCGACGATCGTCCTCGTGGGGCCCTCCTTCCTCATCCCGCTCCTGCGGGACGCCGGCTACTCCCTCACCCTCGCCGGCACCGCAGCGGCCTCCACCAGCTTCGGCATGGTGCTCACCCTCGTGGCGTGGGGCGCGCTCGCGGACCGCCGCGGGGAGCGGCTCGTCATCTCCGCCGGTCTCCTCGGCGCGGCCGCGATCACAGGGCTGGGCGTCGTGCTCTCCCGTGCAGGGATGCTCGCACACCCGCTGTCGCTCATCTGTCTGCTCGCTCTCGCCGGCGCGGCCTGCGCGAGTGTGAACTCGGCGACCGGGCGGGTGGTCGCGGGCTGGTTCTCCCGGGAGCGGCGCGGTCTGGCGATGGGGATCCGGCAGATGTCCCAGCCCCTCGGCACAGGCATCGCCGCCGTGACGGTGCCCGCTGTGGCGGCGCTGTGGGGGATCACCGGCTTCCTCGTCCTCGCCGCCGTGCTGGCCGCCGTCTCCGGTGCGGCCTGCTGGGCGGGCGTGGTCGATCCTCCGCGGCCCGCGCGCGCCGAGGTGGAGGATCCGGACGACCTGCCCACCGGTGCGCCCTCCTCGGTCAACCCGTATCGCGGCGATTCCTTCCTCCTCCGGATCCATGCGGTCTCCGCGCTCCTCGTCATCCCGCAGTTCACCTTCATGACCTACGGACTGGTGTGGCTCATGGACGTGCAGCGGATGGAGGCGCACACGGCCGGCCTGGTGGTGGGCGTCGCGCAGCTCGTGGGTGCGGCCGGGCGCATCGTCATGGGCGGCCTCAGCGACCGGGCGCCCTCGCGCATGTTCGTGCTGCGTATCGTCGCCCTCGCCGCCGCGGTCCTCACCGGGGCCGTCGCCGCGACCAGCCTGGGCGTGATGCCCGTGCTGGGTGCGGTGGTGCTGGTGCTCGCCTCCGCGGCCTCGGTCGCGGACAACGGCCTCGCCTTCACCTCCATCGCCGAGGCCGCGGGCAGCCGCTGGTCCGGCAAGGCGCTGGGGATCCAGAACACCGGTCAGCATCTCGTCTCCTCCGGCGTGGGCCCCGTGGTGGGCGCCCTCGTCACGGCGGCCGGCTACCCGCTGGCGCTCGCGTGCGTGGCCGGCGTCCCGGTGGTCGCCTCGCTCCTGGTGCCGCGCAAGGACGTGGAGCGGGACTGAGCGTTCGCCGGTTCATCGCCGGGGCGGACGCGATTCACCGGACGCTCACCTCGGGCGGCTAGTCTCGGAAACCTGCAGGAACACGTGAAGGACGGTCAATGGACAACATGCATCCCCGGCAGCGGGAGAACCTCCGGGAGTACATCGACCGGCTTCACCTGGAGGGATACCACGTCGCAGACGGGCACACCCACGATCCGGACCTCATCGATCCGGGCGGCCGTGCGGTGGAGACGTGGCGCGAGGGGTATCCCTACGAAGAGCGCATGGACCGTGAGGCCTATGAGCTCGAGAAGTACCGCCTGCAGGTGGAGCTGCTGAAGTTCCAGTACTGGGCGCAGGACGAGGACCTCAAGCACGTCATCGTGTTCGAGGGCCGGGACGCCGCAGGCAAGGGCGGCACCATCAAGCGGTTCACGGAACACCTCAACCCGCGTGCGGCGAGGGTGGTGGCGCTGGGGAAGCCGTCCTCCGTGGAACTGGGGCAGTGGTACTTCCAGCGGTACGTCCAGCATCTGCCCACCAGCGGCGAGATCGTGATGTTCGATCGCTCCTGGTACAACCGGGCGAACGTGGAGCGCGTCATGGGCTTCTGCACGGACGCGGAGTACGAGACCTTCATGGAGCAGGCGCCGCTGTTCGAGAAGATGCTCATCGACTCCGGCATCCACGTCACCAAGTTCTGGTTCTCCGTCACCCAGGCGGAGCAGCGCACGCGCTTCGCGATCCGGCAGATCGACCCGGTGCGCCAGTGGAAGCTCTCGCCCATGGACCTCGAGTCCCTGGACCGGTGGGAGGACTACACCGCCGCCAAGGAGCAGACGTTCCTGCGCACGGACACGGACTTCGCCCCGTGGATCACGATCAAGTCCAACGACAAGAAGCGTGCGCGGCTCAACGCCCTGCGCTACTTCCTCAACCAGTTCGAGTACGAGGGGCGCGACGACTCCGTGGTCTACCCGGCGGACGAGCTGCTGGTGAAGCGCGGCCGGGACGCGGTCGACGACTGAGCTCCCCGGCGGCGAGGGCACACGTCGCGACGTTTCGCACCTTTCAACGGTGTGCCCATGCGTGCACACCGTTGAAAGGTGCGAAACGTCATGGCGTCCGGCGGGATCTCACTTCCGGGCGTCCTCGTGTGAGGCCTGCCAGGCGCGGTCGAGCGCCGCGGTGAAGACCTCGACGGGCTGAGCGCCGGAGACGGCGAAGGTCATGTCGAGCACGAAGGTCGGCACCGAGCGGATGCCGAGCGCCGCTGCCTCGTCGATGTCCGCCTCGACCGCACGGATGCGGGAGCCCGAGACCAGCTCGTCGCGGACAGTCTGTTCGTCGAGGCCTGCGCGGACGCCGATCCGCACGAGCGCCTCGGTGTCCCCGATGTCCGTGCCGTGCTCGAAGTGGGCGCTGAGCAGCGCCTCCTTCACCTCGCCGGCGAGGCCCTGCTCCTTGGCGAGGTGCAGCAGCTGGTGGCCGCGCACGGAGTTCGCCACCACGAGGGAGTCGAAGTCGTAGTCGAGCCCTTCCCCGGCCGCCTGTTCGCGCACGTGGGCGAACATCTGGCGGACCTGCTCCTCGGGCATCCCCTTGCGGGTGGAGAGGTACTGCGCCTCGGTGCCGTCGTAGTGCGCAGGCAGCGAGGGGTCGAGCTGGAAGGAGTGCCAGGCGACCGTGACCTCGTCGCGATGGGGAAAGGCAGCGAGGGCCTTCTCGAAGCGGCGCTTGCCGATGTAGCACCAGGGGCAGGCGATGTCTGACCAGATGTCGATGTTCACCTCAGGGGAACGCCGCTTTCGCGGACGGCATTCCCCGCCATCCTGATCGCTCGCCGGAGCCGGTGCGGTTCCCCGCGTTCACCGTCCCTGCGCCCACTCCCGCCTGACCTGCGCGACGGTGCGCAGGTCCGCCTGCCGGTCCTCGGCCAGCTGCGCGATCATCGTCTCGTGGTAGTCGCGGCGCTCGTCCGCGATCGCATCTGTGACGAGGGTCGTGCGGACGTTGTGGGCGTAGGCGTCCCGTGTGGTCTGCGCGATGCAGCCGTGCGTGGAGACCCCTGCCAGGACGATGCGGCCCACGCACAGGTTCCGCAGCCGCAG
Organism: Brevibacterium sp.; assembly: GCF_022712115.1. GTDB lineage: Bacteria > Actinomycetota > Actinomycetes > Actinomycetales > Brevibacteriaceae > Brevibacterium > Brevibacterium salitolerans. The sequence continues at coordinate 3,491 of NZ_JALAHB010000259.1, forward strand.
CGACAGATCCGTGCCGAACCACGCGCTGTCGCGGGTCTTCTCCACCCGCGTCATGCCCTCCGTCACGAGGTCCTCGACCACCGCGGTCGAATCGTCGCCGTGGAAGAGGAAGCCCTGGTCGTCGTCGAGCATGTTGAGGGTCCAGGTGGAACGGTCGCGGCTGTGCTCGGTGGTGATGAGGAAGATCGGGACATCGTGCGCACGTGCCGCATCCGCGAGCGCGTTCGCGGCCGAGACCACCGCGGCCCGCTCATCCGCCAGGCCCGGGTTCTCGAAGAAGGCGATCTGGAGGTCCACCAGCAGCAGGGCGTCGCGTCTGAAGTCCATGCCCTCATGGTAGAGCGGAAGCGCCCGTGCGGCGGAGAAAAGACCGGGGCCGAGGCCGGGGAGCGAGCTGCTGTGAGGACCCTGCCCGTGCGGCGGAGAAAAGACCGGGGCCGAGGCCGGGGAGCGGGCCGCTGTGAGGACTCTGCCCGTGCGGCGGAGAAAAGAACTGAGGCCGGGCGAGAGGGGAAACCTCGCCCGGCCCCACATCTGTGCGACGGCGGCCGCGTCCCGGCACGCGTGCGGCGGGACGGTGCGGGCGCCGGGGCGTCAGGCCCGGGCTCTCCGGGAGCGACCCACGAAGCTGATCCCGAAGGCGAAGGCGCAGAGGACGAGCGCGATGACGCCGGCGCCCACACCCGCGTCCACCCAGAACTGCGGTGGGAACAGGCGGATGAGCGAGTCGTCGAGGTAGAACGTCCAGGTGCCCTCCGCGAAGAAGACCTCGTGGAACCCGGTGAAGAACCTGTCCCAGCCCAGTGCGCCGAGCACTCCCAGCACGGCGAACAGTGCGACGGTGAGGATCGCGCCGGCGCGCAGGCTCCCGCGCATGCCGCTGCCGCCGGCCCTGCACTTGTACAGGCCCAGGAGGATGGTGCCGATCGCCGCGATGATCGCGATGAGCGTGAGCAGCCCGATGAGCGCCTTCACGTCCGCCATGTGCGCCAGCTCGCCGGCGGTGAACACCGGCACGCCGTCCGGGGTGACGACGTCCCCCAGATACCGCGCCGAATCGAGGTTGTAGAGGTAGTCCACCGTGTAGGAGCCGTAGTGGAGGCGGTCCTCCGCGGTGAAGCCGTACTGGTCCTCCGGGAAGCCGGGACGCCAGAAGTAGGTCCACTTGAGGAAGGTGCCCGAGGCCACCACGCGGACCGCGAGTGCGGCGATGATGAACGGGAGGGAGAGCGCGATCCACACGGCACCCACGATGTCGAGGGGATTGCGGCGGCGGTCCTCCGCGCCCGCGTCCGCGGCGAAGGCCGCGGCCTCCTCCCGGTCCGCGTCGAGCTTCGCCGCGCGCTTCGCGGCTCGCCGCTCCGCACGGGTGGGCTTCGCGGGTGCGGTCTGCGCGGACGCGGTCTCCGTGCGGGTGGTCTCCGAGGCGGTGGTCTCCGCGGCGGCGGGCGTCTGCGAGGCGACCGTCGGTGCGCCGGCGGCGGTGCCGGCACCGATGAGGGCCCACTCCTCCTCCGAGATGAGGGCGGGCTTGGACCCGGCGCCGGGCTCGTCGAACGGGTCGAACACCTGCGTGTCCTCGAGCTCTGTGCCGCTGCCTGCCGTCTCCGCGGCCTCGGTGCCGTCGTCGGCCCGTTCGGGCGCTGCATCGTCCTCGGCGGGCGCGGCGAGCTGCGCGGCGGTGGGCTCGTCGCCCTCCGGCTGGGAGCTCAGCCTGCGGGACAGGAGGTCCTCGGGCTCGTGCGGATCGTCTGGAGTCACGCTGTCATTGTTCTTCAGAGGCCCGGCCGGAGCGGGGAGGACACGCCCACGGCGGCGGATCTCGCGGACGCACCCGGCTGCGGAGCAGGACGGAGGCGCGTCATGCGCTAGCCGAGCAGCACGGAGACGAGTATCAGCGCCGGCACGGAGAGGATCGTGGTGATGAAGACCGCATCGCGCACCAAGCCCTCCGACTGCTTGTACTGCATCGAGTAGATGAAGACGTTCTGCGCCGTGGGCAGCGCGGAGGTGATGACGATCGCGAGCAGGTCCACACCGTCCCAGCCCAGCAGCGGCCCGCCCACGGCCCAGGCGATCGCCGGCTGCACCACGAGCTTCACGACCGTGATGAGAGTGAGGTGCGCACGCGTGCCCTTCACCGGCAGGCTCCAGCCGTCGCGGAAGCTGAGCCCGAACGTGAGCAGGGCACCGGGCACGGACATCGCCCCCATCATCTCCAGCGGATCGAAGAGCACCGGCGGGAGGGTGAGACCCGTGCCGGAGGCCGCGATGCCCAGCACGCTGCCGATCACGATGGGATTGCGCACGATCGACAGCAGCGGCGACCACCAGTGGCGCGCTCCGCCGGGACCGGTGGCGTCGAGGATCGCCATCCCGATGGGAGCGAGGATCAGCAGCTGGAAGAGGAGGACGGGCGCCACATAGCTGATGTCGTGGAGGACGTAGGCGGCGATGGGTATGCCCAGGTTCCCGATGTTCACGTAGCTCACGGCCCACCCGCTGAACAGGGCCTCTCGCGCTGTGCCGCGGCGTGCGAAGCGGACGAGGCAGAAGAGGAGGAGCGCGCAGACCGCCGCGGACCCTCCCGTCGCCAGCAGCTGGGACGAGAAGATGAACTCCAGGTCCGTCGTCGCGATGGTGGTGAACAGCAGGGTGGGGGTGGCGATGTAGAAGACGATCTTCGCGAGCACCTGCTGGCCGTGCGGGCCCAGGAGATCGAACTTCCCGGCCAGGAACCCGGTGAGGACGATGACGGCGATGACGCCGAAGCCCTCGAACACCGCCAGCACCGCTCTGTCCCTCCCGTACCCGTTCCGAAGTCGTCTGCCCGTGGCTGAGGTGCATCTCCCCGCCGGCCCACCCGTGTGCCCGCCTGTGACGTGCAGCGGAGGCCGATGCGTGTGGCCGGGCCACTGCGACTGTACGCCGGTGTGCGGGCCGGTAGCCGTGTGTGCGCGATGAGCGACGAGCAGACGGGCCCCGCAGAGGGCCGGAGGAAGAACCGCCGCCGAGGCCGAGGAGGCTCCCAGCGCGGATCCGGGGACGAGAGCAGCCGCGCAGGCCGCTCCGCTCGCGGAGCCGGCACCGCGGGTCGCGGACCGGGCGGCGAGGGGCAGGGCGGCAGGGGCCGCAGCGGATCCGCCCGCGGCACCTCCCCCTCAGCCGCACAGCACGAGACCCGGCGCGCGCTGCGCCGGGAGGCCCGAGCGGCGCAGGAACCGCTCCTGGAGTACCCGCCCGAGCTGCCGGTCGTCGAGCACCGGGAGGAGATCGCCGAGGCGATCCGCGACCACCAGGTCGTCGTCATCGCCGGCGAGACGGGTTCGGGGAAGACCACGCAGATCCCCAAGATCTGCCTGGAGCTGGGCCTCGGCGTCGAGGGCATGATCGGCCACACCCAGCCGCGCCGCATCGCCGCACGGTCCGTCGCGGCGAGGCTCGCGGACGAGATGGGGGAGGAGCTGGGCGAGACGGTGGGCTACCAGGTCCGCTTCACCTCGCAGGTGGCCGACCGCACGCGCGTGAAGGTGATGACGGACGGCATCCTGCTCTCCGAGCTGCGCCACGACCGGATGCTGCGCGACTACGAGGTCCTCATCATCGACGAGGCGCACGAGCGCAGCCTCAACATCGACTTCATCATCGGCTTCCTCACCCGGCTCCTGCCGCAGCGTGAGGACCTCAAGGTGATCATCACCTCAGCGACCATCAACCCGGAGGCGTTCAGCGAGCACTTCGGGGACGCGCCCATCATCTCCGTCTCCGGCCGGACCTACCCGGTGGAGGTCCGCTACCGTCCGCTCGACCCGGCCGAGGAGAGCGGGCCGGACGCGGGCGCCTCGGCGGAGGGCGCGGATGCCTCTGCGGCGGCACCGGACCCCGCCGCGGAGGGACTGGACCCGGAGGAGGCCGCACTGCTGGCAGAACTCCGCGCGCTCGAGGCCGAGGAGACCGGCGGTGCACAGCAGGGCACCCGCAGCTCCGCACCCGGCCCCCGTACGCCAGCACGCAGCCCCCGCACGCCGGCACGGCGCGAGCCCAAGGACCAGGTCGAGGGGATCGTCGAGGCCGTGGACGAGCTCTCCGCGGAGGCGGAGGGGGACATCCTCGTGTTCCTCTCCGGCGAGCGGGAGATCCGCGATGCCGCGGACGCGCTCAGCGACCATGTGACCCGCACCCGGGGCCGGAACCGGCGGTACCCGGACTGGGAGATCGTGCCGCTGTTCGCACGGCTGAGCTCCGCGGAGCAGCAGCGCGTCTTCGCTCCGCACTCCCGCCCGCGCGTGGTGCTGGCGACCAACGTCGCGGAGACCTCGCTGACGGTGCCGGGCATCCGCTACGTCATCGACACGGGCGTGGCCCGCATCTCCCGGTACTCGAACCGGACCAAGGTCCAGCGGCTGCCCGTCGAGCCCATCAGCCAGGCGAGCGCGAACCAGCGCAAGGGCCGTTCCGGGCGCACGAGCGAGGGCATCTGCATCCGGCTGTACTCGCAGGCGGACTTCGAGTCCCGTCCGGAGTTCACGGACCCGGAGATCCTGCGCACCAACCTCGCCAGCGTGATCCTCCAGATGGTGACGCTCGGGTTCGCGCACACGGAGGCCGAGGCGGCCGAGTTCCCCTTCCTCACCCCGCCGGACCCCCGCGCCGTGCGGGACGGGCGCGCCCTGCTCGGGGAGCTGGGTGCGCTGAAGTCGCACCGGGACGGCCGGCTCGCCGTCACCGGGATCGGCCGGAAGCTCGCCGCCCTGCCCATCGACCCCCGCCTGGCGCGCATGGTGCTCGCCGGTGCGGAGAACGGCTGCGGCGCGGAGGTGGCGGTGATCGTCGCCGCACTCTCCGTCCAGGATCCGCGCGAACGTCCTGCCGAACAGCGCGGGGAGGCGGACGCCTCGCACGCCCGCTTCACGCACGCCTCGAGCGACTTCCTCTCCTTCCTCACGCTGTGGAACTACGTCCGCACGCAGTCGCAGGAGCTCTCCGGCTCCAAGTTCCGCCGGACTCTGCGGGCCGAGTTCCTCAACTACGTGCGGATCCGCGAGTGGCAGGACCTCGTCTCCCAGCTGCGCGCGCTCGCCGGGCGCGCGGGCATCCAGCTGGGACAGGTGGAGTGGCGTGCGGATTCCGACGATCCCGGCGAGGCGATCCACCGCTCGCTCATCACGGGCCTGCTCTCGATGATCGGCCAGAAGACCCCGGACGGCCGGGAGTACGCCGGCGCCCGCGGTGCGAGGTTCGCGATCTTCCCCGGGTCCGGCCTGTTCAAGCGCAAGCCGGACTTCGTCATGGCCGCCGAACTCGTGGAGACCTCCCGCCTCTGGGCGCGCACCGTCGCGGCGGCGGATCCGGACTGGGCGGTGGCCGCGGCCGGGGATCTCGTCAAGCGCACCCATGCGGACCCGCACTGGTCGCGCAGCGCCGGGCAGGCCGTGGCGCAGGAGAAGGCCACCCTCTACGGTGTGACGCTCTACTCGGACCGCTCCGTGAGCCTCACGCGGATCGACCGTGAGCACGCGCGGGAGCTCTTCCTCCGCCATGCCCTGGTGCAGGGGGAGTGGCGCGAGCAGCACGCCTTCCAGCAGGCCAATGCCGCGACGCTGGCCGAGGCGGAGGAGTTCGCCTCCCGCACCCGGGACCGCCGTGTGCTCGAGGGCGAGGACGCGCTCCTCGCCTTCTACGCGGAGAGGGTGCCGGAGGACATCGCGACGGCGAGCGAGTTCACCGGCTGGTGGCGGAAGAAGCGCCGCGAGGACCCCGGGTTCCTGGACGTGCCCCTGAGCACGCTGCTGGCGGAGGGGGCGGAGGACCGGACCGCCGAGCTCGCCCGCCTCTACCCCACGCACTGGGCCCTGCCCGCGCGGGAGGAGACCGAGGCCGAGGCCCGGGCCGAGCTGCGGTACTCGTTCGAGCCGGGGACGGAGGGCGACGGGGTGACGGCCGAGATCCAGGTGAGGGACCTGGAGCGCGCCGATCCGCAGGCCTTCTCCTGGCAGGTGCCGGGACTGCGCGAGGAGTACGTCTCCGCCCTCATCCGCTCGCTGCCCAAGGCGAAGCGGACCTACTTCGTCCCTGCCCCGGACGTGGCGCGGGACATCCTCGGCTCCCTGCGCGCCGCCGGGGAGGAGGGCCGGGGCAGCCTGCCGGAGGTACTCGCCGCGGAGCTCACCGCCCGTGCCGGCGGTGGGCGCCTGGAGGACCGGAACCCCATCACGGTCACCGCGACCGACTTCGACCTCGGGCGGGTGCCCAGCCACCTGCGCATGCGGTTCCGACACATGCGCGGCTCGCGTCGGCTGACGGAGTCCTTCGACCTCGCACAGCTGCAGCAGGAGCAGCGGCGCCGGCGCGCGGAGAAGCGGGAGCAGGAGAAGAGCTCCGGCGGCCCCCGTGCGGCGGCACCGGGCGGGGCGCAGGGCACCGGTGCCGGCCGCGCAGGAGCACGCGCGGACGGTGCGGCCGGAGGAGGAACGGCCTCGGGCTCGCCGTCTGCGCGGCTGCCCGGCAGGGGCCGGGGACAGGCGCCGGAGGCTCCCAGCCGCGAGGATCTCGTCGATGCCGTGGTCGCGGGGGCGGGCGCGGTGCTCGGCTATGTGAAGGAGCACCTCTCCACGCAGGAGAAGCTGGTGCTCGCCGCACACCAGAAGCGCACCGACGCCCTGCTGCAGGCGGTCCTGCGCGTGGCCGCCCGCGGGGAGCTGGTCGCGGCGGGCGTGGGCCCGGACGGGCGGATGCTCCCGGGTGAGGGCCCGGAGTCCGGTCAGGCGCCGGATGCGGACGCGCTCGCCCGTGCCGCCCAGGCGGGGCTGCCGCAGCGGATGGACGTCCTGCTGCCCGCCCTGGTGAAGGCTCTGGAACGGGCCACTGTGCTGGACAAGCTGGTGACGTCCTCGTCCTCGCTCGTGCTCCTCGCCAACCTCACGGACGTGGGGGACTGGCGGCAGGCGATGTGCGCCGCCGAGGGCGTGGCCGGGCTGAGCGAGGCCGCGCTGCTGCGCCTGCCCGTGTGGGTGGAGGCCGCCTGCATGCGCGTGCGCGCCATGGTGGACCAGCCGCCGCGGGACCGGCAGCTCATGGACAGGGCGCACACGGCGGAGGCCGCGGTGGAGAGGAAGCTGCAGAGCGCACTGCCGGAGGCGGCGCGCCTGGGGCGGGCCGCCCGCCTGGGTGCGACGGTGGAGCGCACCCCCTCTCCCAGCCAGCCGGGGGAGGGGTGGCACGGCGTGCTCTTCTCCCTCGAGGAGCTGCGGCTCAGCCTCTTCGCCCCCGCGCTCGGTGCCATGGGCAAGGTCTCCGAGCAGCGGGTGCAGAAGGCGCTGGCGAAGCTCTGAGCACGCTCAGGCCGCGCGGACGGGGACCTGCTCGCCGGAGCCGTCCGCGAACCGGAAGCCGTGGTGGTTCGCCGCGGTGAAGCCCTCGACCAGGCCGATGTAGGTGTGCGAGCCCCCGGCGAACGGCATGAACACCCGCTCCTTGCCGGGGACGTTCGCCCCCATGTACCAGGAGGCGCCCTGCGGCATGAGGGAGGCGCCTGCGATGTCGTTGTTGACCTGCACCCAGCCGTCCTCGGCCTCGGGCCGGGCCTCCACGCGGGTGAGCCCCCGCTCCCGCATGGTCGTGAGCAGACGGGTGATCCAGTCGACGTGGAACTCGATGGAGACGAGCATGTTCGTGAGCACGGAGGGGCTCTGCGGGCCCGTCACGGTGAGGAGATTGGGAAAGCCCGCGGTCATGAGCCCCAGGTAGGTGCGGGGGCCGTGCTCCCACTTCTGCGCGAGTGAGAGCCCGCCGGCGGTGATGTCGATCTGCGTGATCGCGCCCGTCATGGCGTCGAAGCCGGTGGCGAGCACGATGACGTCGACCTCGAAGTCCTCCCCGCCGGCGCGCAGTCCGGTCTCCGTGAAGCGCTCCACCGGATGGGTCGAGGCGTCGTGCAGGTGCACATGCGGCAGGTTGTAGACCTCGAAGTACCCGGTGTCCACGCACATGCGCTTGGACGCGAGCGGGTAGCTGCGCGGCGAGAGCAGCTCGGCCAGCTCGGGATCATCCACCCGGGCGCGGATCTGCTCGCGGGCGTACTCGGCGAGCACCTCGTTGCTCTCGGCGTTCGTCATGACGTCCGTGAAGGCGCGCGAGTAGCCCAGTCCGCCTCGGGCCCAGCGCGCGTCCAGCTCCCGCTCCACCTCCTCCGCGCTGTGGTCCGTGAGGGGTGTGGTCCCGTCGTAGGTCGCGAAGCCCAGGCCCGAGGCCCGGTCCGCTGCACGGATCTGCGCATAGTCCCGCTTCACCGCCGCGCGCTCCTCATCCGTGAGCGTGCGGTTGTGCGCGGGGATGGCGAAGTTGGGGGTGCGCTGGAAGACCTCCAGGGCCGCCGTCTGCTCCGCGATGGCCGTGATCGTCTGGATGCCCGAGGACCCGGTGCCGATCACCGCGACCCGTCTGCCCGTGAGGTCCACCCCGTCATGCGGCCAGTCCGAGGTGTAGCAGAGCTCCCCGGCGAAGTCCTCCATGCCGGGGAACTGCGGGCGCTGCGGCACGGAGAGGCAGCCGGTGGCCAGCACCACGAACCGGGCCGTCCAGGTCTGCCCGCCGCCGTGAGGGATCTCCTCCGCCGGCGCTCCCGGAGCGCCCTGGACTCCCTGCGCCGTGGCGCGAGAGGTGCGCACCGTCCAGGTCTGCGTCGTCTCGTCCCAGTCGAGGCCCTCCACGCGGGTGGAGAAGGCGATGTCGCGGCGCAGGTCGAAGCGGTCCGCCACGTGCCGAGCGTAGGCGAGGATCTCCGGCTGCGCGGCATAGCGTTCGGACCAGTCCCACTCCTGCTGGAGCTCCTCGTCGAAGCTGTAGGAGTAGTGCGTGGACTCGATGTCCACCCGTGCTCCCGGGTACCGGTTCCAGTACCAGGTGCCTCCCACCTCGGTCGCGGCGTCGAACACGCGCACGCGGAAGCCGGCCTCCCGGAGCCTGTGGAGCTGGTACATGCCGGCGAACCCGGCGCCCACGATGACGACGTCGTAGTCGGTGCTGCAGTCCGTGCTCACTGTGCTGCCTCCTGGGGTGCTGCTGTCCGGGGTGTGGCCGCCTGCGGTGCGGCAGGGGCGTGTGCGCTCGCCTCTGACCGTGGGCTGGCCTCGGGATCCGTTCTCGCCTCGGGATGCGCATGCGGCTCCGCTCCTGCGACCGTCCGGATGCGGGCGGCGACCTTCTCCAGGCCCTCCGCGTAGCCCGGCAGGAGGTTCGCCATCTGGAAGAAGATGTGCATCTGGCCCTCCGCGGTCTCGCATTCCACCGGCACTCCTGCGGCCTCGAGCGCGCGGGCGTAGTCCAGGCCTTCGTCGAAGAGGGGATCGTGTTCGGCCAGGAGCACGTACGCCGGGGGAAGCCCACGCAGGTCGGGATGGCGCAGCGGTGAGGCATCGGGCTGCGTGCGCGCCTGCGGATCCGGGAGGTAGTGGTGCCAGAACCACTCCATCGTCGGCCGGCTCAGGAGCAGCTGGTTCTCCGGGGCGTTGTAGGAGGGCCGGGAGAAGTCGCAGTCCGTGACGGGGTAGACGAGGAGCTGGAGGGCGAGGTGCGGGCCGCCGCGGTCCCTGGCCCGCTGTGCCATGACGGCGGCGAGGTTGCCGCCGGCGCTGTCACCGGCGATGACGAGAGGGACATCGGCGCCCGCGAGCTCTGCACGATGTGCGTCCGCCCAGAGGAGGCCGGCCCAGGAGTCCTCGACCGCGGCGGGGAAGGGGTGCTCCGGTGCCTTGCGGTAGTTGACCATGACCAGGACGGTGCCCGAGGCCAGCGCGAGCTGGCGGGCCATGGTGTCGTACTGGTAGTCGATGTCGCTGGTCACCCAGCCGCCGCCGTGGAGGTAGACGACGACCGCGGCCGGCCGGCCCGGGGGAGTGAGCACGCGGACGCGGAAGCTCCCGCCGTCCGGTGCCGGCAGGTCGTGTTCGGCCACGGCGTCCACCCCCGGCCCGGGGCCGGAGAGCTGCGCGAGCACGGGCCCGGACATGCGGGCGACGGCGGGGGTCGATTCGTGGACGGGAGGAGAGCCTGCGGCGGCGAGCTGAGCCAGCAGCGACTGTGATGCGGCATCGAGTGTCATACCTCACTGTCGGTCAGAGCTGCGGTGCGCGTCAACATCTTTCTGCGGACGTCCGTACACGGTGGGTCGCGGGCGGCTGAGGAGTGCGTGCGGGGCGCACGCCATCGGTGCGGGGATCTCCGGCGAGTGCGGCCGCGCGGGACGTGCACATAGGGTGGGCATGACGGGAGAGGCCCTGCCGGACGTCCCGCGCGGCCGGTGGATCTCAGCGGCGGAGGCTTCGGAGCGGCGGACGAGGGGGACGGACAGTGGGGGAGGCGCTCATCGGGTTCGTGGGCCTGGGCTTCGGCCTGGTGGTGGTGAGCCTGCTGGTCCCGTGGACGGCGTATGCGGGTGCGCGGGGCCGCCTCGGGCGCAACGGCATGGTGGGAGCGCGCACGGCGGCCACCATGGCCTCGGACGCGGCCTGGCGGGCCGGGCATCATGCCATGATCCCGTTCGCCCAGGCGACCGCTGTCCTGGGCGGCGCCGGTGTCGTCCTCATGGGGCTGTTCGCCCTGCTCTGGGGCGGCGAGGCCGGGATCATCGCGGGCATGGGGGCGATGCTCGCGCAGGTGGGCCTGGTCCTCGGGTCGATCCGCCCGGTCAATCGCGCCGCGCGGAGGGCGGAGACGCGCGCCTGACAGCGGCAGCGGCTCCGGCCGTTGACCGGGAGGACGGGAGATGCCATGCTTTCCCGCATGGGAACACTGTGCACTGCGCCGTTCATGGCGCCCATGATCCGCGACCGCCGCGCCTGACGGCGCGCTCGCACCCGATCCGCTGATGCGCGCCATGAGTCCGACAGGTCATCGCACCTCGGACGGCAGGCGCCCACCACGTCGCCCCGCCCTCCCGCGCACGGGAGCGGCCCGGGCAGGACCCACCGGCCCTCCGAGGTGCTCCGGAACTCTCCTGGAGCGCATCCCTTGGCACGCAGAACCTCCCATCGCAGGAACCCGCACAACCCTCGCCCCGCCGCCTCGGTGTACGGCGGCAGGCACGAGCTGGGACAGAACTTCCTCGTCCACACACCCACCCTCGACACTCTGACCTCCCTCGTCGCGGAGACCTCCGGTCCCGTGCTGGAGATCGGCGCCGGCGACGGTGCGCTCACGCACCGTCTCGCAGGGCTGAACCGGCCGCTCACGGCGATCGACGTGGACGAGCACCGCGTGCGAGCGCTGCGGCGCTCGCTGCCGGACGCCGTCCGGGTGGAGTGGGCGGACGTCATGCGGCACCCGCTGCGCGCGCCCGTGCTCGTGGGCAACCTGCCCTTCCACCTCACCACTCCCGTGCTGCGCCGTCTGCTCCGGCTGCGGTCCTGGCACGAGGCCGTGCTGCTCCTCCAGTGGGAGGTGGCGCGCAAGCGCGCAGGAGTGGGCGGCCGCACGCTCATGTCCGTCCAGGCCGGGCCGTGGTTCGATTTCGACCTCGTGGGGCGGGTCCCCGCCCGTGCCTTCCGGCCGGTGCCCAGCGTGGACGGGGGCATCCTGCGGATCCGTCGCCGGACCGCACCCCTGGTGCCCGCGGAGGCGCGCGGCGAGTACGCCGCCTTCGCCCACCGGGTCTTCACCGGCGCAGGGGGATCGCTGTCGCGGGTGCTGCAGCGAGCGACGCAGCACCCCGTCCGCCAGGTGCGCGTCGCGCTGGCAGAGGCGGGAGCGGCCGAGAGCTCCCTGCCCCGTGATCTGACGCCGGAGCAGTGGGCGGTGCTGTTCGCCCGGCTGCGGTGAGAGGAGGCCTGGCGAAGGGACGTGATCCGCACACTGCTCGTTAGTTACACTTTCCCCTAGAAGGTTCACCAGTGGATGCTGAAGTATGCACATGTCAGAGGAGCGGCACATGAGTCGGACTCCGGTGGTCCGTGTTCCCCCGGTCGAGTATGAGACGGGTGAATGGCGACCTCGGCATCCGGAGATGTATTCGCGGGCGGAGTGCGCGCGTCAGACGGGGGAGTACCGCTCGGCGGTCCCTGCGCGCATCGCCGGGTGGCAGCCCATGCTTACGGGAGGCATCGCAGCGGACATCGATGACGCGTCACTCGCGCTCAAGGAGTTCGACGGATATGCGCGGATGCAGCTCGGTCGAGGCAGTGAGCTCGTTCCGATGTCGGCGATCCTGCTGCGCACGGAAAGTGCGTCCAGCAGCAGGATCGAGCAGCTCACGACATCTGCCCGACAGCTGGCGCTGGCAGAGCTGGGGGAGGGCGGGAAGCGCAATGCTGCGGCGGTGGTCGGCAATGTGCGGGCAATGGAAGCTGCACTGCGGCTCTCGGAGTCCATGGATGCAGCCGGGATTCTCCTCATGCATCGGGAGCTCATGGAGCGGCAGCAGGGCTGGGAGGGAGAACGGGGGGCTTTTCGTTCAGGGCTGGTCTGGGTGGGCGGCGCGGACAGCGCGGGACCGCGCGGTGCGGAGTACGTGGCCCCGCAGCACACCCGGGTGGAACCCGCGATTGCAGATCTCACGCGATTCATGGCTCGAACGGATCTTCCCGGACTCGTGCATACGGCCGTGGCGCATGCGCAGTTCGAGACCATCCATCCGTTCTCAGACGGCAACGGACGCACAGGGCGCGCGCTCGTGCATGCACTGCTGCGCTCGACCGGGGTGGTGACGCGGTGGACCGTACCTCTCTCCGCGGGCCTGCTGCGGAGGGTCGAAGAGTACTTCTCGGCGCTGTCCGACTATCGCGCTGGGGACGCGGGCCCGCTTCTCCGCGCGTTCGCGAATGCGGCTCGATTCTCCGCGGTGCGCGGGATCGAGCTCGTGGATGCCCTTGCTGAGCAGTTGGAGTTCTCCCGCGGGCGGCTGGAGGGGCTTCGACCCCAGGCGGTGGCGTGGTCGGTGCTGCCGCTGCTCCTCGGGCGGCCCGTGGTCAACTCGCGCTATCTCGTGGAGGCGCTCGGAGTCAGCCAGGTGACGGTGCAGCGGGCACTCGGCATTCTCGTGGAGAGGGGGGTGCTCAGTGAGAGCTCCGGGCGCGGCCGGAATCGCCTCTGGCAGCACCGCGGCATCCTTGATGTGCTCGACGGCTTCGCTGCGGGTCTGCGCCGAACCGATCTGTGAGGATACGCGCGAGGCGCCCCCGCTCATGGATGCGGGCGGCTCCTGCACGTGGGCGGGTCGCCCGCATCCCTCACTCCCAGAAGGCTCCGGTCACGAGGCCGAGCAGCGGCATGAGGGCGGCGCAGGCCACGGCGGCCGCCGCCCAGCTCCAGCGCCACCTCCAGCTGTCCCTGCGCCAGCCGGCGAAGAGGCAGAAGAGGGTTCCCACGAGACAGATGAAGCCGCCCAGCGTCATGAGCACCACGCCGATGAGCGTGCCCGTGTCCGCGTCGAGCTGGATGAGGAGGGAGGCGATCGAGGCGACCTCCACGCTGAAGCGCAGGGAGAACCAGAGGAACGGTCCCGCGATCAGCGCGCCCAGCAGCAGAGGGAGCAGGCGCAGCCACCGGCCGGAGCCGCCGGGGTCGCGGGCGACGACGGTCAGCTCGTCGTCCTGGTCGTCGTGGTGTGTCTTCCGTCTGCTCACTCTCCCAGCCTAAGGGCCGCGGAGGTTGCCTCTAGAATGGCCGGGTGAACTCTGGTCCCTCCTCCTCGCACAGCCCCGCCGACGTCCGCGCGCAGGCAGCCCGCCGCCGGACGTTCGCGGTGATCTCGCATCCGGACTCCGGCAAGTCGACGCTCACGGAGGCGCTCGCCCTCCACGCCCGCGCGATCGGCATGGCCGGCGCCGTCCACGGCAAGGCCGGACGCCGCGCGACCGTCTCCGACTGGATGACGATGGAGCAGGAGCGCGGCATCTCGATCACCTCGGCCGCCCTGCAGTTCGAGTACCGCGACTGCGTCTTCAACCTCCTCGACACCCCCGGCCACGCCGACTTCTCCGAGGACACGTACCGCGTGCTCTCCGCCGTGGACTCCGCGGTCATGCTAGTGGACGCGGCCAAGGGCCTCGAGGCCCAGACGATGAAGCTGTTCGAGGTGTGCGCCCACCGCGGCGTGCCCATCATCACCGTGATCAACAAGTGGGACCGCCCCGGCATGGAGCCGCTTGCCCTCATGGACGAGATCCAGGAGCGCACCGGCATGCTCCCCACTCCTCTCACCTGGCCGGTCGGCCAGTCCGGGGACTTCCGCGGAGTGCTCGACCGGCTCACGGGGGAGTACACGAAGTACACCCGCACGGACGGCGGCGCCAACCTCGCGGGGGAGGAGACCTTCGCCCCGGAGACGGCGGCGGAGCTCGAGGGCGAGGCCTGGACGACGGCGGTAGACGAATCCGATCTGCTGGACATGGAGGACCAGAACCACGAGGAGGCGACCTACCTGGAGGGAAAGTCCACGCCGGTGCTCTTCGCCTCCGCCGTCCTCAACTTCGGGGTGCACAAGATCCTCGACACGCTCGTCGACTTCGCGCCGGCGGCCGAGGCGCGTCCGGACGCGGCCGGCGAGCCGCGTCCCGTCGATGCGCCGTTCTCCGGGTTCGTGTTCAAGGTGCAGGCGGGCATGGACTCCAACCACCGCGATCGCCTCGCCTACGTGCGGGTGTGCTCCGGCGTGTTCGAGCGCGGGATGGTCGTCACGCACGCCGCGACGGGCAAGCCCTTCGCCACGAAGTACGCGCAGCAGGTCTTCGGCCGTGATCGCGAGGTCATCGACGAGGCGTTCCCCGGCGACGTGGTGGGCCTCGTCAACGCCTCCGCGCTGCGCGTGGGCGACTCCCTCTACATCGAGCGCAAGGTCGAGTTCCCCTCCATCCCCACGTTCTCGCCGGAGCACTTCATGGTGATCCGGGCCAAGGACTCCTCCAAGTACAAGCAGTTCCGCCGGGGCATCCAGCAGCTCGACCACGAAGGCGTGATCCAGGTGCTCCGCAGCGATCTGCGCGGCGACCAGGCTCCCGTGCTCGGCGCGGTGGGTCCCATGCAGTTCGAGGTGGTCGAGGACCGCATGAACAACGAGTTCAACGCGCCCAGCACGCTGGAGAGGCTCAACTTCTCGCTCGCACGGCGGACGGTCGCCGAGGACGTCCCCACGCTCGCGCGGGAGCGGAGCGTGGAGGTGCTCAGCCGATCCGACGGCGAGCTGCTCGCGCTCTTCTCCGACCGCTGGCGCCTGCAGGGCGTGGAGCGCGCCCACCCGGAGCTCACGCTCGAGCCGCTCGTCGTGAGCTGAGGGGTCCGGTCCGTGGGGCGCCGGGTCCGCGGGGGAGCCGGCTCCGCGTGCACAATCCCACAGTGGGCGGCTGTCGCCGCCCACCCCCTCCCGGACTACTATGGACTGGCGCCTGAACGACCAGGCCCGTGCGCTTCCGCGCGTAGATGGAATTCCTTGAGGAGAATCGTTAACTGTGGCTGCAAATCCGATTCGGGTCGCGATCGCCGGCCTTGGCAACTGTGCAAGCTCCCTCATCCAGGGAGTGGAGTACTACCGCGATGCGGATCCCAGCCAGAAGGTCCCGGGCCTCATGCACGTGCAGTTCGGCGACTACCACGTGAACGATCTGCAGTTCGTGGCGGCCTTCGACGTGGACGGCAAGAAGGTCGGTCAGGACATCGCCGAGGCCATCGTCTCCAGCGAGAACAACACGCTCAAGCTCGCGGACGTCCCGCCCACGGGGGTGAGCGTGCAGCGGGGCCCCACCTTCGACGGCCTGGGCCAGTACTACCGCGACACCATCGTGGAGTCCGATGCGGAGCCTGTCGACGTGGCGCAGGCGCTGCGCGAGGCCCGCGCGGATGTGCTGGTGTGCTATCTCCCGGTGGGTTCGCAGCAGGCGACGGAGCACTACGCGCAGGCCGCGCTCGACGCCGGCGTCGCCTTCGTCAACGCCCTTCCCGTCTTCATCGCCGGGACCAAGGAATGGGACGAGAAGTTCAGGGCCGCCGGCGTGCCGATCGTGGGCGACGACATCAAGAGCCAGATCGGTGCGACCATCACCCATCGCGTCATGGCGAAGCTGTTCGAGGACCGCGGCGTGGTGCTGGACCGCACGTACCAGCTCAACGTGGGCGGCAACATGGACTTCAAGAACATGCTGGAGCGCACCCGCCTCGAATCGAAGAAGATCTCGAAGACCCAGGCCGTCACCTCGAACACCTCGGCCGACCTCTCCGAGCGCGACGTCCACATCGGTCCCAGCGACTACGTGGCGTGGCTCGACGACCGCAAGTGGGCCTTCGTCCGCCTCGAGGGCCGGAACTTCGGAGATGCCCCCGTCGCGCTCGAGTACAAGCTGGAGGTGTGGGACTCGCCCAACTCCGCGGGCGTGATCATCGACGCCGTCCGCGCCGCCAAGATCGGCCTCGACCGCGGCGTGGGCGGCGCGCTCATCAGCGCCTCCTCCTACTTCATGAAGTCACCGCCGGTGCAGCAGGGCGACGATGCCGCGCACGCCGCGGTCGAGGCCTTCATCCGCGGCGAACTCGACGCCTGAGCGGAACAGCCTCCGCCGGAGCCGGCCGGTCCTCTGCCGGCTCCGCCTCCCCCTGACAGCGGGCCCTGCCGGACGGCAGGGCCCGCTGTCCGCATCGTGGGATCCCTGCGGCCGCACGCGCCGATCGCGGGCACACTCTTCTCCCGGCCCCCTCGATCCGGCAGGATGGGCGGGCGGCCATCCGCAGCAGTCAAGGACACAGCACCAACCCGGATCCGCACACCCGCACACGGGCGCGGCCGGAGACAGGGAGGCCACCCGTGCCCATCGCAGAAGCGAAGCAGCAGGAACCCCGGGAGGAGAAGCTCGGGTTCCTCATGCGCGCCCTCATCGTCATCGAGAAGGCGGGCAACAAGCTGCCCCATCCGTTCTGGCTGTTCCTCGGCCTCGCCGCCGTCGTCATGGTGCTCTCGTGGGCGCTGTCGGAGGCCGGCGTGTTCGCGATCAACCCGGCGGACGGGGAGGAGGTCCGCCCCACCAACCTCCTGGCGCCGGAGGAGCTGCGCACCTTCCTCTCCGGGATCGTCGACAACTTCGTGAACTTCCCGCCGCTGGGCCTCGTGCTCGCGGTGCTCTTCGGCGTCGCGGTGGCTGAGCAGTCCGGCCTCATCCGGACGGTCATGAAGGTGACCCTGCGCTCGGCCTCGCCGCGGCTGGTCACCTTCGTCGTGGCCCTCGTGGGCTCTGCCGGTTCGATGGCCTCGGACGCCTCGTACATGATCGTCATCCCGCTCGGCGGCGTCGCCTTCGCCGCAGTGGGCCGCAATCCGATCATCGGCATCGCCGTCGCCTACGCGTCCGTCTCCGGCGGCTACGCAGCAGCACCGTTCGTCAATGCCTACGATGCGATCCTCGCGGGCCTCACCACCTCCGCCGCCCACATCATCGACGACTCCTACGTCGTCAGCCCGATCTCCAACCTGTTCTTCAACTTCGTCTCCATGTTCGTCGTCGCCACCGCGATCACGCTCGTGACGGAGCTGCTGCTGAACAAGCGCGGCGAGCAGCTCACGATCGACGAGTCCGCGCTGCAGAACTCCGCGGAGCACGTCGACTTCGCGGAGGGCGTCTCCGCCGCGGAGAAGCGCGGCCTGTGGGCTGCGGGCGTCACCCTGGTGGCCAGCGCCGTCCTCATCGTCCTGCTCTGCCTGCCGGCGGGCTCCGCCCTGCGCGACGAGGCCGGGGCCTTCGGCCCGGAATCCGGCCTGATGGCGGGCATCGCGCCCATCGTGGGATTCGGCTTCTTCCTCGTGGGCATCGTCTACGGCGTGGTGACCCGGTCGATCACCCGCTTCATGGACATCCCGGAGATGATGGTGGAGGGCGTGCGCCCCTTCGCACAGGTGCTCGTGCTCTTCTTCGCCGCCGCGCAGTTCCTCGCGGTGTTCAACTCCTCGTCGCTGGGCCAGATCCTCGCCATCAGGGGCGCGGAGTTCTTCCGGTCCATCGAGGCAAACACCTTCGTGGTCCTGCTGGGCGGCTTCCTGATCGTGGCGCTGGGCGCCCTGCTGGTGACCTCGGGATCCGGGCTCTGGACCCTGCTCGGCCCCATCCTCGTGCCGATGTTCATGCTCCTGAGCATCTCCCCGGAGACCACCCAGGCGCTCTACCGGATCGGCGACTCCACGACCAACATCATCTCGCCCATGAGCCCGTTCTTCGTCGTGGTCCTCGGCTTCATCCAGAAGTACAAGCGCGATGCCGGGATCGGCACGCTCCTCTCGCTCACCATCCCGCTCAGCTTCGGCCTGTGGGTGCTGTGGGGCGTCCTGTTCTTCGTCTGGTGGGCGCTGGGCATCCCCTGGGGTCCGGGTTCGCCGATCGCCTACACACCCTGAGGCCGCGCGGCGCGGTACCTCCCGCCCGCAGGGCGCCCTGCGGGCTCGGGCTCCGGTGAGGTCACGGCTCCGAAACGATCGGTGCGGAAAGCGGGAATTCCTGGGGCCCGTCTCAGGTTGAGTCCTTAGGATGGACACCATCGAGACCACGACCTATCAGGGGAAAGGATCCCAATGAGCAATCCGCTCGTGCGCCGCGGCCTCAACGAGGGAATCAGGGCCGGACAGACGCAGAACCGCATTCCGGCACCGTCCGCGCAGGACCTGCAGAGCATGTACGAGGCACCCTCGTACCAGCCGCAGCAGTCCGCCTCCGACCGCGTGCTGACCTATGACGACGTCCTCATGAAGTCGGGCATGACCTTCGCGGTCCTGCTCGCGGGCGCCGTCCTCGGCTGGGTCGTCCCGCTCCTGGCCTTTCCGGCGATGCTCGTGGGCCTGGTCCTGGGCCTCGTCGTGGCCTTCAAGAAGGAGCCGAGCCCGCCGCTCATCCTCGCCTACGCGGTCGTCCAGGGAGCCTTCCTGGGCGGCATCTCGAAGAGCTTCGAGACGATGTACGACGGCATCGTCATGCAGGCCGTGCTCGGCACCCTCAGCGTCTTCCTCGTGATGTTCGCGCTGTTCAAGTTCAGGGTCATCCGCATGAGCCCGGGCTTCATGAAGTTCCTCATCCTCGCGGTGGGCGGCTACGCGGTGTTCTCGCTCGTGAACTTTGGCTTCGCGATGTTCAGCGGCGGTCAGATGAATGCCCGGACGATGGAGATCTCCGTCATGGGCATCGAGATGCCCCTCGGCGTCCTCATCTCCGGTGCGGCCGTCGTGCTCGCCGCGCTCAGCCTCGTGGGCGACTTCCACATGATCGAGGAGGGCGTGAAGCACCGCATCCCGGAGAAGTACTCCTGGATCTGCGCCTTCTCCCTCATGGTGACGCTGATCTGGCTCTACGTCGAGATCCTCCGTCTCCTCTCCTACTTCAGACAGGACTGACCAGCAGCATGCCGGACAGGGCCGTCGCAGGCCCGCGGTCCGGCCCGTCGGCTCGGCCGGGAGTGAGCGTGCCGGAGGCGGCTGGGACCGCTGCGGCACGCTCGGAAGGACACTGATGGACGGCAGCGCGCAGGCGGCGGATCTCCACGAGGAGATCCGCCGCCTGCGCGTCCGCGTCTCCGGGCTCAGCACCGCGGCCCTGGAGGGCGGTGCCCGCGAGGCCGTCCGGGAGGCCCTGGCCCGCCTCGCGGACCTCACGGCGGAGGGCCGTCCCGTCCCGGACCTCGGCGACCGGGTGCTCGCCGATCAGCTGGTCGTGCTCCTCTCCGACTGCCTGCCTGAGTACGGAGCGGCGGAGACGACCACGGCGCGCGGTCTGGACATCGCCAGGGAGCTGCGCCGCGCACTGCCGTGAGCCGGGCCGGCGCGGTATCCTCGCAGACACGGAGCAACGGGGCGGCGCACGGACGCGGAGCCCCGCGGCGTGCGGCTGCTCCGGGCCTCCCCGCGGCAGGATCTCCCTGCAGCGCACCGTCACACGACCGAGGAGGGCAGCCGCCATGGCTGAGCACGGAGCCGAATCCTTCGAGAAGATGAACTTCCACACCCGCAAGTGGGTGCGGCCGGAGGACCTCAACGCGAACGGCACGCTGTTCGGCGGCAGCCTGCTCCGGTGGATCGACGACGAGGCCGTGGTCTATGCGATGATCCAGCTGGGCAATCAGCGCATCGTCACGAAGTACATCTCGGAGATCGAGTTCGTGTCCTCGGCCATCCTCGGCGACATCCTCGAGATCGGCCTGCAGGCCGTGACGTTCGGCCGGACCTCGCTCACCATGCGGTGCGTGGTCCGCAACATCATCACGGAGGAGACGATCCTCTCCATCGACAGGATCGTGTTCGTGGGAGTGGACGAGCACGGAGCGCCCACACCTCACGGGTACGACAGCATCACCTACGCCCGCGATCGCTTCCCGGAGAGCCTGCGCAGCCGCACCCGCACCGTGCAGTGAGGGAGACGCGGTTCCTGCGAGCTGCCCGGGAGGACGCGGTGACCATACGGTGAGATGTGCGCCACGAGTCACGATCCGGTGTGTATCGTCCCTCACATGTTCGGACTTCCTGCCTTCACCACTGCGGTGATCTTCGGTATCCCCGCCGCATGGGCGGCGTACACGCTCATCTTCGTCTGGGCCTCGCGGAACTGGTCGCGGGAGGACGCGAAGGAGGCGGGTGAGCAGTGAGCGTCGAACTCGTCTTCCTCATCATCTACTTCGTCGCGATGGGCGCGATCGGCGTCTGGTCGGTGAAGAAGGGCAGTGGTGACTCGGAGGGCTTCCTGCTGGGCGGACGCAGTCTGGGCCCGGCGGTGACCGCTCTGCGCCTGCAGAGCTCCTCGATGTCCGGCTACATGTTCATGGGCGCGGGCTCGCTGGGCAACACCCAGGGCTACTTCGGCATGTGGTACGCGATGGGCGACATCGGCGGCGGCGTGCTCAACCTCTCGATCCTCGGCCGCCGCATGCGCAAGCTCTCGCAGATGCTGGGCTCGCTCACCTCGATCGAGTACCTCGAGCACCGCTATCCCTCGAAGTGGACGCGCGCGATCGCCGCGCCCATCGCGGTGTTCTGCATCTTCTTCTACGTGATGAGCCAGTTCATCGGCGGGGGCCGCGGACTGGAGATGGTCACCGGGATCCCGTACGAATGGGCGCTGCTCATCGCGGTGGGCGTCATCGTGTTCTACACGTTCCTGGGCGGCTACCTCGCGGTGGCCTACACGGACTTCGTGCAGGCGATCATCATGCTCATCGGCATGCTGTGGATCTTCATCGCGACGATGATGGCCGTGGGTGGCCTCACGGCAGGCAACGAGAAGGTCGCGGAGATCAACCCGAACCTGCTCTCGATGTTCGGCCCGGACGGCTACCAGGGCGATGAGTGGGGGATCATCATCGGCGCGGTGCTGGTCTTCTCGATCGGCTACCTGGGCTGGCCGCACGTGGTCGTGAGCCACATGGCGATGAAGAAGCCGTCCGTGGCACGCTCCGCGAGCATGTACGCCACCGGCTTCAACCTGCTCTTCATCCCCGCCCCGTACATCATCGGCCTCATGGCGCTGCTGGTGGTGCCCGGCCTCACCAATCCGGAGATGGCGATCTTCGAGGTGGCGGACACGGTCCTGCCCCCGTTCGCGGTGGGGATCGTGATGGCGGCGATCATGGCCGCGATCATGTCGACGGCCGATGCGCTGCTGCTGCAGTCCGGGACGATCGCCAGCCAGGACCTCTACCGGCGGTTCTTCAACCGGAACATGTCCGAGAAGCAGTCCGTGTGGGTCTCGCGCTTCACCGTCCTGGGGCTGTCGATCATCGGCTACGTGGTCGCCGTCAACGATCCGCCGGCCGTCGCGGCGATCGTGATCTTCTCCACGACTGTGCTGGGTGCGGCGTTCGTGCCGGCCTACATCTGCGCGGTGTGGTGGAAGAAGGCCAACACTCCGGGCGCTCTGGCCTCGATGATCACGGGCACCGTCGTGGCGGTGGGCTGGGAGGTCCTGGGGCTGGCGGACCTCACCACCATCGACCCGATGGGCTCGGGCATCGTGTCCTCGACCCTGGCGATGATCATCGTCTCGCTCGCCACGCAGAAGTCCCATCCCGTGCCCGCGCACATCCGTGAGGCCGTCGTGGAGACGGCCAAGGTGGGCCCCATCCCGGCACGTCTCGCCGTCACGCAGAACAGCGGGCTGGCCGCGCAGGTGCCGGTCTCCGGTGCCGAGGCCGCGGACCGGGAGAGGTGACGCCCGCCTGCCACCCCGCGCTGCCGCCGGTCCTCACCGCCGCCGAGGCCCGCTC
>NZ_JALAHB010000260.1 GCF_022712115.1 Brevibacterium sp.
GACCTGCCTGCGGCGCTATCTCGACGGCGAGCTCGCGGAGTACGAGGCCCGCCTCGGCCTCGGGCCGGAGACGCCCTACGACCGCAGCGTGCTCGAGCCCGTGTGGAAGCGGGCGTACGAGCTCGGCTTCTACGGCGTGCATCTGCCCGAGGAGTACGGCGGGAAGGGACTGAGCCACTCCGAGCTCGCCGTCCTCAAGGAGGAGGTCGCGGCCTCCGGACGCGTCCTCTCCCAGAGCGTCCTGGGCGACATGGGCGGACCGCTGCGCGCGGGGGCGATCTTCCGGTACGCCACTCCGGAACAGGTGGAGCGCTACCTGCTCCCCGTGGTGCGCGGTGAGCGCGCCTGCTGCTTCTCGCTCACGGAGACGGACGCCGGTTCCAATGTGCGGGCCATGACCACGACCGCGACGCCGGACGGCGACGGATGGCGCATCGCGGGGAGGAAGGTGTTCTCCTCCGCAGGACCGTTCGCGGACTTCTCCGTGCTCATCGCCCGGATGGCGGGGACGGAGGAGGCCTACTCCGCCTTCCTCGTCGACCTCGACTCCCCCGGCGTACGCGTCCTGCCCGGTGAGACGCCCATGTCCGGCCAGCACATCGAGGCGGACATCGAGCTCACCAACGTGCGCGTGGAGCGGAGCCAGCTGCTGGGCGAGGAGGGCCGGGGACTGCGGATCGGCCTGGGGCGGGTGACGACCAACAGGCTCCTGCACTGCCCCTCCGTCCTCGGCCAGGTGCGACGGGTCCTCACGCTCACGCTGGACTTCGTCTCCTCCCGGCAGGTGGCCGCCGGACCCATGTCCGGCCTCCAGTCCGTGCAGCACACGCTCGCGGAGATGACCACCGACTACTATGCGGCGCGCTCGATGACCTACGACGCGCTCGCCGCGCTCGACCGGGGTGAGGACATCATGCCCGAGGCATTTATGTGCAAGCTCTTCGTCGCGCAGAAGGCCTTCTCCATCGTCGACACGGCGCTGCAGCTCCACGGCAAGGCCGGGATGGTCCACGGCGCGGAGATCGAGTGGATCTGGCGGAAGGTGCGGATGTTCCGCATGCTCACCGGTTCGGACGAGATCCAGAAGAACGGCATCGCAAAGGCGCTGCTGCAGGGCTGAGGCCTCAGCCGCCCGCCGCCGAGTGGTGCCTGCCCAGGGGCAGGACCAGCGGCCGACCGGAGACGGGATCGCCGATCACACGGGAGCGCAGGCCGAACACCTGCTGCACGGTCTCCTCCGTGAGCACCTCCTCGCTGGTCCCCTGGGCGTGCACGGTGCCCCCGTGGACCGCGACGAGCCGGTCGGCGTACCGGGCGGCGAGATTGAGGTCGTGCAGCACCATCACGATCGTGGTGCCCTCGCTCCGGTTGAGGTCGGTGAGGAGGTCCAGCACCTCGACCTGGTGGGTGACGTCGAGGAACGTGGTGGGCTCGTCGAGGAGCAGCAGCGCGGACTGCTGCGCGAGCACCATCGCGATCCACACCCGCTGCCGCTGTCCGCCGGAGAGCTCGTCCACCGGCCGCTCGGCGAGGTCCGCGGTGCCGGTGCGCAGCAGGGCACGGGCCACGGCCTCGTCGTCCGCCGCGGTCCAGCGGGCGAAGAGGCCCTGGTGGGGATGCCGTCCGCGGCCCACGAGATCGGAGACGACGATCCCCTCCGGCGCCAGCGGGGACTGCGGGAGCAGTCCCAGCACCCGCGCCACCTCCTTCGTGGGCAGTGCGTGGATGGACTTCCCGTCCAGCAGCACGGTGCCCTCGGCCGGAGCGAGCAGCCGCGCCAGGGATTTGAGCAGCGTGGACTTGCCGCACCCGTTCGCACCCACGATCACCGTGATCTGCCCGGGCTCCAGCTCGAGGTCGAGGTCCGAGATGACCGAGCGGTCGCCGTAGGTGAGGCTCAGACCGCTGGCCCGGAGCGAATGGTGTGCGGCGGGCCCGGCCTGCGCCCGGACGTCCTTCCCTGCGGTCACTGGGATCCTCCTGTCACGCCGGAGCGCGCGCTCCGGCTCGTCCGGGCGAGCAGATAGATGAGATAGGGCGCTCCGACCACGCCCGTGACGACGCCCACCGGGAAGCGGACCCCGGTGGCGAACTGCCCTGCGAAGTCCGCGGCGAGCACCAGCAGCGCGCCCACCAGGGCCGCCGGCAGCAGCGGCGGGCCCGCGCCGCGCAGGAAGCGCGCGGCGATCGGACCGGCGAGGAACGAGACGAAGGCGATGGGCCCGGCCGCCGCCGTCGCGAAGGCGATGAGGACCACCGCCAGCACGATGAGCATGATCCGCGTCCGCTCCACCGGCACACCCAGGGCCGCCGAGGCCTCCTCCCCCATGCGCAGCGTGTCCAGCCGGCGCGAGAGCAGGAACAGCCCCGGGCCGGCGAGGAGCACCGCGCACAGCAGGGGCAGCGTCTGCTCCCATGTCGAGTTCTGCAGGTTCCCGTGCAGCCAGCGCGTCGCCACCTGGAGGTCCCACTGCGCCGCTCGCGCCAGCGTCCAGGAGACGAAGGCCTTGAGCATCGCCGCGATCCCGATCCCCATGAGGATGAGCCGCGTGCCGGACATGCCGCCGCGGTAGGACAGCGCATAGATGAGGCCCGCCGTACCGAGCGCGGCGAGGGTCGCCACCAGCGAGACCGCGGTCTCCGAGAGCGAGAGGACGACGATGGAGAAGACCGCGGCCGCCGAGGCCCCGGAGGTGATGCCGATGATGTCCGGGCTCGCGAGCGGATTGCCGAGCATCGTCTGGAACGTCGCCCCCGCCATGCCGAACGCCGCACCGGCCAGCAGCCCCGTGGCCGCCCGCGGCAGCCGGAGCTCGCCCACCGTGAAGCTGGCGCCCGGCACGGTCCGTCCCGCGAGCACGCGCAGCACCTCCCCCGGCGAATACGCGGTGTGGCCGCACATGAGCGAGACGGCGAGCATGGCGGCGACGAGCAGCGACAGGCCCAGGCACACGCACGCGTACCTGCGCCTCCGCGAGCGCCGGCCCGCTGCGACGGCCGCGGTGGCGGAGCCCAGGGGGCTGCCCGCGTCCGGGGGGCCGGCGTTCACGTGACCCGGGCCCTCGGTGCGTGCGACCACGGTGCGTGTGACCGCGGCGCGCGCGGCCTGTGCGTTCGACGACCGGCCGCTCACAGTTCACGCACCTTCATGCGACGCACGATGAGGATGAAGACGGGCGCACCCACGAAGGCCGTCACGATGCCCACCTCGAGCTCCTCCGGACGCGTGACCACGCGCCCCAGCACGTCCGCGACCGTCAGCAGCACCGCACCCGCGAGGGCGGACAGCGGCAGCAGCCAGCGGTGGTCGGGACCGAACAGCAGCCGGCACACGTGCGGAACCACCAGGCCGACGAACCCGATCGGACCGGCCACCGCGGTCGAGGCCCCGCACAGGATGACGGCGCCCGCCGAGGCGAGGATCCGCGTGCGCCCCACGCTCACCCCCAGCCCGCGGGCCATCTCATCGCCCAGTGCGAGCGAGTTGAGGCCTCGGGCGGAGAGGACCGAGAGCACGAAGCCCACCAGCAGGAACGGAACGACGCGGGCGAGCGACTCGTAGGTGCCGCCGCCCACTCCGCCGATCTCCCAGAAGCGGAACATGTCCATCACCTGAGCGCGCGGCAGGATGATCGCCGAGGAGAGCGAGGACAGCGCGATGGTCGTCGCCGCTCCCGCCAGCGCCAGCTTGAGCGGCGTGGAGCCGCCGCCTCCCATCGAACCGATCGTGTACACGAGGACGCCGGTGAGGGCCGCACCGGTGAGCGCCACCCAGATGTACCCGTGCGGACTGCTGAGTCCGAAGAACGTGATCCCGACGACGACCGCGAGCGCGGCCCCGTTGTTGATGCCGAAGATCGTCGGGTCCGCGAGCGGATTGCGGGTCACTCCCTGGAGGACGGCGCCCGCCGTGCCGAGGGCGGCACCCACGAGGAGGGCCAGCAGGGTGCGCGGGATGCGCTTGGCGACGGCGGCCTGCGCGACGGTGTCCTGCGCGCCGCCGAGCGCGGAGAGGATGTCGCCGAACCCGACGGTCCTCGCGCCGAACGCCACCGAGGCCAGGGCCGCCAGGACGAGGACCGCGACGATCCCGGCGAGCGCGAGAACCCGCACGGTGGGCGCAGGACCGGAGCGCGATTCCTCCGCGCCGTCCCGCAGCTCTTCCGCCCGTGCGTCCCGGGCCGGCGCCTCCGCCCGTGCGCCCGCCGCCTGCGTGCCGCCGGTCCCCGCGCCCGTCTGCGTCACCGGCTCTGCGCGGCCGCGGCGTCGACGGCGTCCAGTGCGTCGTCCATGTGCGCGGACTCGATGTTGAGCGGCGAGGGGTTGAGCGCGGCCGCCACGGGGCCGTCGGCCGGGATCTTCGCGATCGCGCCCTGCTCCACCGCAGGGATCTTCTTCAGCAGCGCGTCACCGGTGAGGAGGTCGGCCGCCTCGGCGTCCCCGCCGTAGGTGAGGACGACGTCGACGTCGGAGAAGGAGTCCGCCGCGGTCTCAGCGGACTCGGAGAACATGAATTCCTCGGTCTCCTCGCTGCGCTTCGCCACGGCCGCCGGCGTCTCCATGCCCAGCTCCTCGAGGAAGGCCACCCGGGGGTCATGGGTGGTGTAGAGGGAGATCGAGCTCAGATCCGTCGGCTCGGCGTAGACGTAGGCGCCGGCCGCACCGGCCAGGTGCTCTCGCGCCTGCGCCTTCTCGTCGATGACGCCCTCGAGCCGGGAGATCTCCTCCTCGGCCTCGGCCTCCTTGCCCAGCGCCTGACCGTCGATGCGCAGGGTGTCCTGCCAGGTGCTGCCCCAGGGGGTGTCCGGGTAGGCCGCCACCGGGGCGATCTTGCTGAGCGTGTCGTACTCCTCCTGGGTGAGTCCCGAGTAGCCGGCCAGGATGACATCGGGCTGGGCGTCCGCGATGGCCTCGAAGTCGATGCCGTCGGTGGGATCGTAGGTCGCCGGCATCTCCGCGCCCATCTCCTCCACCTTGTCCTCGACCCAGGGCAGGACGCCGTTGCCGTCGTCGTCGCCCCACGTCGCCTTCTCCATGATCACGGGGACGACCCCGAGGGCGAGCGCCGCCTCGTGGTTGCCCCAGGCCACGGAGGCAACGCGCTCCGGCGGGGCCTCGACAGTGGTCTCGCCGAAGGCGTGCTCGACGGTGACGGGGAAGCCCTCGCCCGAGGCCGCCCCGGAGTCCTCCTCCGCAGCTCCGGACCCGGAGCAGGCGGAGAGGACGAGTGCGGACGCGGCGAGGGCCGCAGCGGTGCCGTGGACGGTGCGGCGAGTGGTGTGCATGAGCGGTCGTCTCCTCGGGGCCTCGGCGGCCCTCATCAGAACTGCATTAGGAAAGATCATCATGCTCGAAGTCGAGCGACGCGAGCACGGAGGACAGCGTACATCATTAGGGTAGGCTTGCCTTAATTTGTTCGAGATGCGCAGGAGTGCCGCCGCGCGTCTCAGCGCTCCCGGGCGGCAGGAACGGCAGGTCGTCCTGCGACCTCGCCCGGCTCCGCACTGATCGCTCGATCTGTTGCGAGGGTCGCACTGCTCGTACACACTGTGCTCCAGGTCACTGCGCAGTCTGCTGTGACCGGGCCGGCACCTCGGCCCCGATGTCCATCGACACAACGGAGTGGTTATGACAGATCACAGACCTCCGGAGAGCGTCTCCCCCGGCGGCCCGCCGGCGGGAGGCCCGGGCGTCGACTACGTCGCCGTGCAGGAGTCCCCTGCCTTCAGCGGCCTTCGGCGCACCCACCGCAGCTTCGTCTTCCCCCTGGCGGTGTTCTTCCTCCTCTGGTACGCGGCCTATGTCCTCCTGGGCGCCTATGCCCACGAATTCATGGCCCGGCCCGTGTTCGGCACGATCAACATGGGCATCCTCCTGGGGCTCCTGCAGTTCGTCACGACGTTCGTCATCACCACCGCCTACGTCATGTACGCCAACCGCCGCCTCGACCCGCAGGCCGAGGCGATCCGCGCTGACCTGGAGAAGCAGGAGGCTGCCGCATGACTCAGGCACTCGCACAGCCCGTCCTCGCACAGGCCGCGGAGACGACGGAGAACAACCCCGTCCTCAACATCTCCATCTTCCTGGCGTTCGTCGCCGTCACGCTGGTGATCGTGTTCCGCGCGAGCAGGAACAACAAGTCCGCCGCTGACTACTATGCGGGCGGCCGCTCCTTCAGCGGCACGCAGAACGGCTTCGCCATCGCCGGCGACTACCTCTCCGCCGCCTCGTTCCTGGGCATCGTGGGAGCGATCGCCCTCAACGGCTACGACGGATTCCTCTACTCGATCGGCTTCCTCGTGGCCTGGCTGGTGGCGCTGCTGCTGGTCGCGGAGCTCATGCGCAACACCGCCAAATTCACGATGGCGGACGTGCTCTCGTTCCGCCTCAAGCAGCGCCCCGTGCGCATGGCCGCGGCCATCACGACCCTCGCGGTCTGCTTCTTCTACCTGCTCGCCCAGATGGCCGGGGCCGGCGGCCTCGTCTCACTCCTCCTGGGCGTGGACTCCAGCGTGGGGCAGTCCGTGGTGGTGGCCGTCGTGGGCGCCGTGATGATCCTCTACGTGCTGATCGGCGGCATGAAGGGCACCACCTGGGTCCAGATCATCAAGGCGGTGCTCCTCATCGCCGGCGTCTTCGTCATGACGATCTGGGTGCTGGCGCTCAAGGGCTTCGACTTCAGCGCGCTGCTGGACCAGGCGGTGGAGATGTCGCCGCACGGCGAGGCCCTCCTGGCTCCGGGCATCCAGTACGGAGCGCTGCCCATCGACTTCGTGTCCCTGGCGCTCGCGCTCGTGCTGGGCACGGCGGGGCTGCCGCACGTGCTCATGCGCTTCTACACCGTCCCCACGGCACGCGAGGCGCGCAAGTCCGTCGTCTGGGCGATCTGGCTGATCGGCGTCTTCTACCTCTTCACCCTGGTGCTGGGCTACGGTGCCGCGGCGCTGGTGGGCCCCGAGGTCATCTCCGCGGCGCCCGGCGGGCAGAACTCCGCCGCTCCGCTGCTGGCGCAGGCACTGGGCGGACCGCTGCTCATGGGCTTCATCTCCGCCGTGGCCTTCGCCACCATCCTCGCGGTGGTCGCCGGCCTCACCATCACCGCCTCGGCGTCGTTCGCCCACGACATCTACAACAGCGTGTTCAGGAAGGGGAAGGCGGACCAGAAGCAGGAGGTGAAGGTCGCGAAGATCACGGTGCTGGTGATCGGTGCCATCTCGATCATCGGCGGGATCGGCGTGCAGGGTCAGAACGTCGCCTTCCTGGTGGCGCTGGCCTTCGCCGTGGCGGCGAGCGCCAACCTGCCCACCATCCTCTACTCCCTCTACTGGAAGCGATTCACCACGCGGGGCGCGGTGTGGAGCATGTACGGCGGACTCATCAGCTGCGTCCTGCTCATCACCTTCTCCCCCGTGGTCTCCGGCTCCGAGACCTCGATGCTGGGGGCCGGGGTGGACTTCGCGCTCTTCCCGCTGTCCAATCCGGGCATCGTCTCGATCCCCCTGGGCTTCCTGCTGGGCTGGCTGGGCTCCCTCACGGACTCCGGCACGGAGAGCCCGGAGCTCGCCGCGGAAATGGAGGTGCGAGAGCTCACCGGCCACGGCGCGGAGCCGCCCGTGGAGCACTGAGCGTCTGGGGCCCGGCCGCCGGGGCTCCAGCCGCCGGGCCTTCGACCGCGCTCCCGTTCTCGAGTGCCCACGTCACCCAGCCGTTCTCGCTGAACCGCTCGGGCGACGTGGGCACTCGTCCGCGCCCGCCTCTCCACCGGTGCCCCTCCCCTGGCAGACTGGGGAGGATGACCACCGCACCGCTCCCGCACCTCTCCCCCCTCCGTCCGCGCTCCTCGGACGGACAGCCCCCCGTGGGTGGCCCTCATCCGGGAAGCCCGGAGGCCGGGAGCAGCCTGCGTTGAGTGCGGCCGTCCTGTGCATGGTGCTCACTGCGGCCGTGCTCCACGCCGTCTGGAACATCGCCGCCAAGCGGGCGGACGGCTCCGGCGCCCTGTTCGTGTGGGCGTACCAGGCGGCGGGGGCGGTGCTGCTCACCGGCCCGGCGGCGGTGCTGCTCCTCCGGGATCCGGAGGCTCTCACACCTCGCGTCCTCGCCGCGGCCGTCGTGACGGCGCTCCTCCACATCGGCTACGGCGTGAGCCTGCAGAAGGGATATGCGCAGGGAGACCTCTCCGTCGTCTATCCCGTCGCCAGGGGCACGGGACCCGCGCTCACACTCCTCGTCGCGGTCGCGGTGCTGGGCGAACGACCCGGAGTGTGGGCGGCGGCGGGTGCGGTGGGCATCGTCGCGGGCATCGTCATCGTGACCCTGCAGGGCCGTTCGTCCGTCTCGGGCTCCCCCGACCCCGCCACGCTGCGACGGGGGCTCCTGTGGGGCCTGCTCACCGGCGCATTCATCGCCGGCTACACCCTCTGGGACGATCATGTGGTGGGCGCCGGGGAGGTGAGCCCGGTCCTCTACTTCTGGCTGTGCAGCGCGCTGCAGGCCCTCCTGCTGGGACCGGTGGCCGTGCGCAGGCGCAGCGAGCTGCGCGGCCTCCTCACCCGGCGGTGGGGCACCGTGCTCACCGTGGGCGTGCTGTCACCGGCCGCCTACATCCTCGTGCTCTTCGCCATGCAGCAGGCTCCGGTCTCGCTCATCGCGCCGCTGCGGGAGACGAGCGTGGTGATCGGACTCGTCCTCGCCCGCATCCTCTTCGGCGAACGGGGGCTGGCCTCCCGGCTCGCGGGTGCGGCGCTGGTGGTGGCCGGGGTGGCCCTCATCGCAGCGGGCTGAGTCCCGCTGCGATGAGGGCAGCGAGTCCGGGCGGCCCGGGCTCTCACGCGGTCAGATCCAGAGTGCAGGATCCGTGAGCACGCCGTCCGGAGTGAGATGCCCCTCCTCGTCGGCGGGACGGGAACGCGGGAACTTCACCTGGGCCGGCACACCCACCGCGGTGGCTCCGGCCGGGACGTCCCGGACGACCACCGCATTGGCCCCCACGGCGGATTCGGCGCCGAGGACCACGGGGCCGATCACCTTGGCGCCGGAGCCGATCACCACGCCGTCCTCGACGGTGGGGTGCCGCTTCTCCTGCTTCATGGACCGGCCGCCCAGGGTCACCTGGTGGTAGAGCATGACGTCGTCGCCGATCTCCGCCGTCTCCCCGATCACCACGCCGTTGGCGTGGTCGATGAAGAAGCGGCGGCCGATCCTGGCGCCGGGATGGATCTCCACGCCGGTGAGCGTCCGGACCGCCTGTGAGAGCAGCCGAGCCGGGGCCTGTCCGCGGCCCGCGGGCAGGTTCCACATCCGATGGAGCCCGCGGTGGGCCCAGATCGCGTGGAGGCCGGGGTAGGAGGCCGCGATCACGAGGTCGTTGCGAGCGGCCGGGTCGCGTCGTCGTGCGGTGTCAAGGTCCTCGCGCAGCGTCTGCCGGACGGCGGGGCGGGACAGCCCGTAGGCGGCCGCCGCACCCGCGACCAGGAGCGCGCCGCGCAGGGCCGTGCGGCCCAGTCCGCGCAGTGGTGCACTCATGAGGAGATCACGCGTCCATGTACTCCGCGAACAGCGGGGTGGTGAGGTACCGCTCACCGAAGTCCGGGAGGACGACGACGACGCGCTTGCCCTGGAACTCCGGACGGGAGGCGACGGCCTCGGCCGCAGAGAGCGCTGCACCGGAGGAGATGCCCACGAGGAGGCCTTCGTCCTTGGCGAGCTGGCGTGCGGTGGTGAACGCGACCTCGTTCTCCACGGCCTGGACCTCGTCGTAGATCTCCGTGTCGAGCACCTCGGGCACGAAGTTGGCACCGATCCCCTGGATCATGTGGGGACCGGCCTCGCCCTTGCTCAGGAGCGGCGACGCGGCGGGCTCCACGGCGACGAGGTGTGCCTTCACACCGGCATTCCGGAACGCCCGGCCCACCCCGGTGAGGGTGCCGCCGGTGCCGATGCCCGCGACGAACACGTCGACGGAGCCGTCCGTGTCCGCGAGGATCTCCGGTCCGGTCGTCGCCTCGTGGATGGCGGCGTTGGCCTGGTTGGCGAACTGACGGACGAGGACGGCGCCCTCCGCGGCGAGGGACTCCGCCTTCTCCACCGCACCGCGCATGCCCTCGGCCTTGGGCGTGAGCTCGAGGGTCGCACCGAATGCACGCAGCAGCGCACGGCGCTCCTTGGACATCGACTCCGGCATCGTGAGGATCACGGTGTATCCGCGGGCCGCTCCCACCATCGCCAGCGCGATGCCGGTATTGCCGCTGGTGGCCTCCACGATGGTGCCGCCGGGCTGCAGCTGGCCGGACTTCTCCGCCGCGTCGATCATGGCGACGCCGATCCTGTCCTTGACGGAGTTGGCCGGGTTGGCGGACTCCAGCTTGGCCACGATCTCCGCACCGGTGCGCTCGCTGGCCTTGTTGAGGCGGACCAGAGGGGTCCCGCCCACGATCTGTGTGACATCAGAGTGAATGGTCATAAGTCCTTCTTCCGTTCCTTCGCGGTTGGGCCGCTGGCTGCGGTCCCGTGAGGTCCCGCCCCCTGTGCGCCTGCTGCCGGACGACCGGTGGCGAGCGCACGGTGGGACGGGCGCAGATGGGTCTCATCATGACGCGCGGAGAACGGACGGCCAGGCGGCGTCGAGCTCCCCGCTCATACACCAGCCAATGGCTTCAGCTGCTGATTGTCGTGCGTACTGACGATCCTAACCGTCTCACTGTCGGATCTGTTCCCGTGGGGTCACACCGCGGGAGTCACACCGCATCGTCCGACGTGAGGGTGACGCGGAACCAGTTCAGTGTCCACGCGCAGCCGGCCCGGTGCACACGACATGCGCACCGGGCCGGCGAGGTGCAGGGTGGCGCAGCCGCAGCGCTCAGGCGCCTTCGCGCAGGGAGGTGGCTGCCGGACCGGGCTTCACCCGTGTCGCAGTGGTCTCGATGATCTGGGAGTCGAGGAGCTCCTGCCACCAGCTCGCCAGTTCCGGCACCTCAGCCATGGACATGGCGTAGACGGTGGAGTCTCCGGGCTCGTTCTGCACGCGCCGGTTCACACCCTTGGCGTTGATCCCCAGCAGTGCCGCCACCGGCTCGATGTCCGCACGGCGCAGCCCGCCGGAGCGCGCGATGGGCTGCCCGGCACCCATCCATTCCAAGAGCGCGAGGACGGCCTCACCCTGAGCGGCAGGAGCCTCAGCGGCTGCGGGAGCTGCATGTCCGGAATCGGACTCCCCGCCCGGGACCGCTTCCGTCCCTGAGGCGACAGGCACCTCGGGGGACGCGTTCGCCTGCGCCTCCACGGCCTCGGGCACAGGTTCTGCCGCAGCCGCCGGTGCCGTGCTGACCCGGCCTGCGCTCTCCTGCGGCCGAACGGTCTCCGGCCGCAGCTCTGGATCAGATGCCGGAGCTGCGAGGGAATCCGCACGCACAGGCTCCGGGGCGGAGAAGACCTCTCTGAGGCTCGTGACGCCCGGAGCCTCGCGGAGCAGCAGCTCCTGGCCCAGCGCCGCGGCGTCAGCGCCGGTGCGCTTCGCGGCGGCGAGGAAGAATCCGGTGACGGCGAGCGCGCTGCCCTCCAGGACCGCGGTGCCGGCGTAGCGCAGGATGAGGCTGCCGAGCGAGTCACGCGCACGGCCCTTGCGGGCGATGGCGAGCACGTCGACGGCCGCGTTGCGCGAGCGCCGATCCCAGCCGGTCTTCTTGGGCACCTTGGGCACCGGGATGAGCATGGATGCGGGAGTGAGCTCCGCGTCTGCGTGCCAGGTGTCGATGAGCTCCAGCGCCGTGCCGATCACCTGCGCCACAGAGGGCAACGCCGGGGTGGGATCCGGTTCCACGGCGCGCAGGAGCGCCTGGGCGACGGGCAGCTGACCGGCGATCACCGCCTCGGCGATCTCACCCAGCAGGGCGATGCTCTGCAGGCGGCGCTCCCCCTCCGCGGAGAAGAGGAGGTCGTTGCGTCTGCGGGTGGCGCGGGCGAGTGCGGCGTCGAGCCGGTCCGGGTCGATGCTGGAGGGATCGTCGAGGTCGATCCCCTCCTCCTCGAGGAACGGTGTGAGCTCTTCCAGGCTCTCCTGCGAGAGCTCCGGGTTGTGTTCGACGCCCGGAGCGATCTCCGGGCCGGTTGCGGGGATACCGAAAGCACTGGACATTCTCGCGAGTCTAGCCAAGCGGGCGGCCGACCACGTGGAGTTCGAGGCGTGGACAGCGGGCCGTGCGGTTGAGATGCGTCACGCCCGGCATGTCTCACGCCGTGCGCACGGGCACTCGCCGCCTGCTGCCGGATACGATTGCCCGCATGTCTATTCATCCCATAGTCGTGTACGGCGAGCCCGTCCTCCACCGCCGGGCCGAGCGCGTGACGGAGTTCGACGACGAGCTCCGCACCCTCGTCGCAGACATGTACGAGACCCTCGCGGTGTCGAACGGAGTGGGCCTGGCAGCACCGCAGATCGGCGTGGGCAAGCAGATCTTCGTCTACGACGCGGACGACGAGGACGCGCACGTCCGCCGTCGCGGAGTCTTCATCAACCCCGTCCTGGTGGGATCCAAGGTGCCCGAGGGCCGCCCCGACCCGGAGACGGAGTCCGAGGGCTGCCTCTCCGTGCCCGCCCTGGACTTCCCGCTCAAACGCAGCCAGAAGGTGACGATCACGGGCGTGGACGAGAACGGGGAGACCGTCTCCCTGGCCGTGACCGGCTGGTTCGCCCGGATCATGCAGCACGAGTACGACCATCTGCAGGGCACGCTCTACGTGGACCGTCTGCAGGACAAGTGGAAGCGGCGCTGGAAGCGTGCGCAGAAGGCGGAGGGCTACGACGTGCCCGGACAGTCGTGGATGCCGGGAGTGGACCCGGACCCCTTCGGACACGACCTGGATACCGCGGAGGACTGAGGGCGAATCGTCCCGATCCCGGCTACGCTTCCTGTCAAGCACTGCCCATGCGCAGAAGGGCGTGCACTCCGGCCCGGACACGGGCCGCATCGAGAGGAACCGCAGCATGGACCCCCACAAGGCAAAGGCGCCGCAGAAGCCCACTCCTGCCTTCATAGGCGCCTCATGGGCAGCTCTGCTGCTGGGAATGGGAGCCTTTCTGATCGGGCTCTGGAACGCGGAGATGGAGCTCAACGAGAAGGGCTACTACTTCACCGTTCTCATGTTCGGTCTCTTCGCCGCAGTCTCCCTCCAGAAGACCGTGCGCGACCGGGCCGACGACATCCCCGTCACCAATCTCTACTACGGGCTGGCATGGTTCTCCGTCGTTCTCACACTGACTCTGCTGGCAGTGGGTCTGTGGAACGCCGGCAGCCTGTCCCTCAGCGAGAAGGGCTTCTACGCCATGGCGTTCGCGCTGAGCATCTTCGCGGCGATCGCGGTGCAGAAGAACGTGCGGGACCTCGCACAGTTCAAGCCGGATGAGGACGAGGAGCCTCCTGCGGAACCCCCGCTGGAACCTCCGTACAACCCATACGCGGGCAACTACTGACGGTTGCCGACCGCGCGGCTTCAGCTCAGCCCACGGCCAGGTGCTACCCATCTCGCCCGACTATCGTGAGCACATGCGCGCACTCATCTCCCTGATCCTCAACATCATCTGGCTGCTCACCGCGGGCTGGTCGCTGTTCCTCGGCTACGTCGTCGCGGGTGTCCTCGCCTGCATCTTCATCGTCACGATCCCCTTCGGCGTCGCCTCGTTCCGGATCGCCGGATTCGTGCTGTGGCCCTTCGGACGTGAGGTCGTGGAGTCACGCACGCCCGGTGCGATGGGCGCGCTCGGCAATGTCATCTGGTTCGTCATCGCCGGCTGGTGGCTGGCCCTCGGCCACGTCGTCACGGCGGTGGCGCAGGCGGTGACGATCATCGGCCTGCCGCTGGCCTGGGCGAACCTCAAGCTCATTCCGGTGACCTGCTTCCCCTTCGGCAAGGAGGTCGTCTCCTCCGCCGATTCCCGCTCCCGGATGGTGCCGACGGCGCGGGCGTGAGAGCGGAAGGCCCGGCTGAAGGGGCTCCGCGCGAATGCGACTGAAGGGCCCCGGAATCTCACCGATTCCGGGGCCCTTCTCCCTGAGCGGATGACGGGGATCGAACCCGCGACCTTCAGCTTGGGAAGCTGACGCTCTGCCAATTGAGCTACATCCGCACGCGCTCTCACGCGAACATGCATGAGCATACTCCGTCGCCTCGCTGAACGCACATCCGGTGAACCGCGCGCAGCGGATGTGCCCGCACTCGCCTCAGCGAAATGAGCGGGCACATCCGCTCAGCCTGTCACGAGCTCCCAGAGCCCGCCGGGTTCTGCTGCGAGCGCGGCTTCCGTCACCTGCCGGTCCCACGATGCCAGCGAGCCGTATTCGGAACGCCAGGTGAGGGCCGCGCGCGTGCTCAGATGGAGAGGATGCTCCAGCGTCGTGCCGATCGCCCCGTGCACCTGATGCGCACTGCGGACCACCGCCGAGGCCGCATGGCCGACGCATGACCGTGCGGCCGCCACCAGGAAGCCCAAGTTCTCACTGCTCCATTCCGTGGCCACCGCTTCCAGCAGTGCCGACTCCGTGGCTGCACGTGCCAGGGCGCATTCTGCCGCCATGTCTGCCAGGTGCGCCTGCACGCCCTGGAACTTCGCCAGCGGCCTGCCGAACTGCGTGCGTGCCCCTGCGTGCCCCACCGAGAGGTCGAGCGCCGTGTCCAGTGCCGCACACACCTGGACGGCACGCACCAGTGCACTGCGCAAACGGAGCTGCTCCACGACGTCCGCAGAGATCTCCGTACCGACGAGCGCACTCAGGTCTGCCGCAATCGCATCGCGCGGCTCCCCGGCGGCGTTGCGTCCCGGCGTGATCACCACGGAAGCTGCGGCCACCTCAGCAACCAAATGCCGCCCGCGGTCCTCCCACACCAGCAGGATGCTGTCCGCAGCACTGGCCCACGGCACGTGCGCGGCACGACCGGAGCCGTCGAGGACTGCTACAGTGCGCACCGCATTGCCGGACGCTCCTGCTCCAGTCGTCGAGGAGTCGACCGTTCCCGAAGCACCGTCCGGATGTGCGTCTGCCGCCGTCAGTCCCGCAACCTCACGCAGCCACTCGGCAAGGAGGTCGTTCTCCGCCAACGGAACCCTCACGCCATGACGAGCAGCCGCGCTCAGGAGCTCTGCGGCCTCGGCCCAGCCCGCGCCGCTCCCTCCGGCCTCTTCTGCGGCAGTGAGCCGTGTGAGGCCCAGTTCTTCCAGCTGCGCCCACAGCGCCACGTCGAGGCCGGCCTCGGGCGCAGCGGAATGAGGCACGGTGGCTCCAGCCGAGGCTGTCTGCCGGTTCTCCGCGTACCGCGCAAACACCGACTCGAACAGATCCACGAGATCGGGATCTGCCTCCAGCCCAGCCGCCTGCAGGCTCAATGATCCTCCGTCTCCGATACCGCCCCCGCGTGAACCGAGGTTCTCCGCCTTCGTTCCGTCCGTCTCCGGCATGCCCGTCTCCGCCCTCTTCGTCTCCGTCCTGCTGCTTCTCATCACCGCAGCCCCAGGCCCCGTGCGATCACACCACGCAGCACCTCGTTCGTCCCCCCGCGGAGAGTGAAACCGGGACGCTGGTCAACGGCACGCTGCACCTGAGCGGCGAACTCCGCGGACACCGCGGTGTCATCCCCGATGAGGGAATCGGCGAGCTCGGCGATGTCGCCCTCGGCGGTGGTGCCGACGGTCTTCACCAGCGCGGCCGAGACGTCGGCGGGTTCGCGCCGCTCCAATGCGCCGGCGACCGCCGAGGACATCTTCCGCAGGCCCACCGTGCGCGCCACTGCCCGGCCGATGTCCGGCGAGGCGAGCGCGTTCCCGTCACGCGCCTCGTCCACCAGTCCGGACAGCAGCGGGAACGTCGACAGCAGTCGCTCCGGGCCGCTCCGCTCGAACCCCAGCTCCGAGGTGACCTGCATCCAACCGTCTCCCGGCTCCCCCAGAACCATGTCATCCGGGACGAAGACGTCTTCGAGGAAGACCTCGTTGAAATGGTGCGAACCGTTCATCGACACGATGGGGCGCACATCCACACCGGACTGGTCGAAATCGATGATGAACTGACTCAGTCCTGCGTGCCGATGTGCCGTGTCCAGCGGAGCGCTGCGGACGAGGACGATGAATGCGTCCGCACGGTGCGCACCCGAGGTCCACACCTTGCTGCCGCTGACCGACCAGCCGCCCTCCACCCGGACCGCACGAGTCCTCACGCTCGCGAGATCGGACCCTGACTCGGGTTCGCTCATCCCGATGGCGAAATAGACCTCGCCGCGCGCAATCCCGGGCAGGTACTTCTGCTTCTGCTTCTCATTGCCGAAGCGAAGGATCGACTGAGCGCTCTGTCTGTCTGCGATCCAGTGCGCGGCGACCGGTGCACCTGCCGCCAGCAGCTCCTCCGTGACCACGAAGCGCTCCTCGAAGCTGCGACCGTGGCCGCCGTACTGCTGCGGCAGTGTCATACCCAGCCAACCACGCGCCCCCAGTGCTCTGGAGAAGTCCTCGTCCCAGGCCGTCAGCCAGCTGTCAGCGGTGGGGGTGAAAGCGCCTGTCGCGCGCTGCTCTGCGAGGAACTCCCGCACTTCGTCGCGAAGCCGCCGCAGCGCAGGCGCCTCTGCCCTGACACGCGGCAACAGGCGAGTGGCAGCGCTCATGTGGTCTTCCACTTCGCGACGCGCGCATGGTGCTCCGGATCCATGTGCGCCAGCGGCTGCATGGCCGCCGCCATGGAGAGCACCGTGTCCAGCGAGGCGGTGCGGGACTCGTTGAGCAGACGCTTGGCCATGCGCAGCGGGTGCGGCGGGTTCTTCGCCACTCGGTCGGCCAGTGCATGGGCAGCCGTGAGCAGATCCTCGGGGGCCACCACCTGGCTCACCATCCCCCACTCCAGCGCGGTCGCGGCATCCACGCGATCACCCGTGAAGGTCATCTCCGCCGCACGCGCATGCCCCACGACCTGCCGAAGGAACCATGAGCCGCCGTCTCCGGGAATGAGACCCACCTGGACGAAGCTCTCCGCGAAGGAGGCCTTCTCCGAGGCGATGCGCATATCGCACATCATGGCAAGATCACAGCCCGCACCCACGGCCGCGCCGTTGACGGCCGCGATGATCGGCACCTCCAAGCGCGTCGCTGCTCGCGGCAGTCGCTGGATGGTCGTCTGGTACGCCTGCCGCTGCACCTGCGGATCCTCCCCGAAGATGCCCTCACCGTCCGCCATCTCCTTGACGTTTCCGCCGGCGGTGAAGATCTTCCCCGCTCCGGTGAGGATGACCGCCCTCACCTCGGTGTCCGCGTTGGCCTCGTCCACGGCACGCTCGAACCTGTCTGCGAAATCGCTGCCAGTGATCGCGTTGCCGGATTCCGGCCGGTTGATCGTCCAGATCTCCACGGCTCCGAGCCGGGAGACGTCCAGGGGAGAGTCCATGTCAGGCGTCCTTCCTCAGGTGGAGCGGGCTTCGTCACCCGCACGGCGTCACCATCGGCTATCCTAGCGATTCATTATCAGGGATTGTCAACAATCCTCACTCCTCCGGAGGCGTCAGCCCAGACGACTCGGCACAATGACGAGTGCACAGACGGGATCGACAGAAACGGGACAGAGCATGAGCAGAATGCGGA
>NZ_JALAHB010000261.1 GCF_022712115.1 Brevibacterium sp.
AGGCTCTGGCCGGCCGGTCGGCAACCCCACGCCAACGACGGGTGCCCCAGATGACGATCCGGCAGGCGGACGCACCGCCGTCTGCAAGTACGGCGCGCCGGCGATCCGCTCCCGGCGCCCCCACCTCTCAGGGGGAGACATGACGGTCCATCGGCATCCCGGCACCCAACCCGCAGCCCAGCACCCCACTGCACCGCCCACCGGAACTCAGCCCGCCGGCGCCCAGCCCGCTCCCACCCGCGCGCACCACGCCGGCACCGCCACCGCGCAGATCGCCACCGCGCAGATCCACGGCGGCGCGGCGACCCCTCCGGCGGCGCGGCCCGTGCAGCCGCCCCTCCACCTCTCCGCCGCCTACGAGTTCGACTCCCTCCGTGATGCCCGCGAGGCCTTCGCCCAACGGGAGCCCGCATTCACCTATGCCCGTACCGGCAGCCCCACCGTGGCGCTGCTGGAGAGGCGGCTCGCTGCTCTGGAGGGCGGCGTGGGGGCGGTCGCCACGGCCTCGGGCCAGGCGGCGCTCGCCCTCACGCTCCTGGCGCTCGCCGGCCGTGCGGGTCAGCATCCGCAGGCGCGTCCGGAGCCGGGCACCCCGGGCGGACACGTGGTCGCCTCCTCACGCATCTACGGGGGCACGGCGGACCTCCTCAACGACTCGCTCACCGAGGCCGGGATCGAGGTGACCTGGGTCGACCCGCACCGGCCCGCGCAGTGGGAGGCGGCCGTGACCCTGCGTACGCGTGCGTTCCTCGTCGAATCGATCGGCAATCCGCATGCGGATCTGCCGGACATCCCCGCCCTCGCGGAGGCCGCCCATCGTCACGGTGTGCCGCTCATCGTCGACAACACCCTGGCCACACCGCACCTGCTGCAGCCGGCGAGGCTGGGCGCGGACCTCGTGGTCCACTCCGTCACGAAGTACCTCACGGGCAACGGGACGGCGCTCGCCGGCGTCATCGTG
Source organism: Brevibacterium sp. (assembly GCF_022712115.1). GTDB lineage: Bacteria > Actinomycetota > Actinomycetes > Actinomycetales > Brevibacteriaceae > Brevibacterium > Brevibacterium salitolerans. Next base: position 962 of record NZ_JALAHB010000261.1, read on the forward strand.
GACACCGGGCGCTTCAGCCCCGGTGCGGAGCCGGGGAAGTGGCCGCAGCTCACCGTGCCGCTCGTGCGGTTCGGCGGTGTGCCGCTGGTGGAGCGGTACGGCGAGCACGGCGCGCTCCTCCACCTCATCCGCGCCAAGTTCCTCCACGACCTCGGCCCGTGCCTCTCGCCGTGGAGCGCGCAGCAGGCCCTCGACGGGATCGAGACCCTCGACATCCGCGTGGAGCGGCACTGTCGCACGGCGGAGGAGCTCGCCGCGCGCCTCCACGCCCATCCCGGTGTGCGAGTCGTCCGCCATCCCAGCGTGTCCGGTTCGCCGGACGCGGCCCTCGCGCGCCGTGACTTCCCCCGCGGCACCGGGGCGGTGCTCTCCTTCGAACTGGACGGCGACCTGCCGGCGGTGGAGCGCTTCGTGGACGCGCTGCAGGTGTTCAAGCTGGCGGCCAACATCGGCGATGCCCGCTCGATGGTCTCCCATCCCGCGTCGATGACACACTGTCGGCTCTGTCCGGAGCTGCGGGACGCAGGCGGGATCACGGAGCGCACCCTCCGCCTCTCCGTGGGGCGGGAGGATCCGGAGGATCTCTGGGCGGACCTCACCCAGGCGTTCGCCGCCGCAGGGCTGGCCGGGGCGGGTCCGGCAGAGGCGGAGCATGCCGCCGCAGGCCTGGGGGAGCCGCAGGCCGCGCCCGAGGCCGGGGCCGCCGAGGTGCCGGCCGCCCCTGCGCGTGCGGGGCGGGTGCGCGCTCCGGAAGCGCCGGTCCGCGAGACCGAGGCGGTGACGGCATGAGCACGCACGAGGCGACATGGACTGCGGCGGAGGCCCCGCCCCGCCTGCTGCGGAGGGGCTTCGCGACCTCCGCGGTGCACGCCGGGCAGGCCCCGGATCCGCATACGGGGGCGGTCATCCCGCCCATCTACCAGACCTCGACCTTCACCCAGCCCGCCGTCGACGCGCTCCGGGCCGGATACGAGTACTCCCGCGGCGGCAACCCCACCCGTAACGGGTTCGAGGCGCAGCTCGCGGCTCTGGAGTGCGGCAGCCACGCTTTCGCCTTCGCCTCCGGCATCGCCGCCGAGGACGCTCTGCTGCGCTCCGTGCTGCGGCCGGGGGACACCGTGGTGGCGGTGGCGCAGACCTATGGCGGCACCCACCGCCTGCTCACGCAGCTCTACGCACGCTGGGGAGTGACCACGCAGTTCATCGCCCCGGACGACCTGCCGGGGTTCGAAGCCGCAATCGCGGCACCGCAGGCGCGCCTCGTGTGGATCGAGACGCCCACCAATCCGCTCCTCACGGTGGTCGACATCGCCGCCTGGGCGGAGGCCGGGCATGCGTGCGGTGCGCTCGTCGTCGTGGACAACACCTTCGCCTCTCCGGCGCTGCAGACACCGCTGACGCTGGGCGCCGATGCCGTCGTGCACTCGACGACCAAGTACATCGGCGGCCACTCGGACGTGCTGGGCGGTGCCGTGGTGGTGGGCGATGCGCAGTGGGAGGGGCAGCCGCTGGCGGAGGCGGTCCGCTTCCAGCAGTTCGCCGGCGGTGCGGTCGCGGGCCCGCAGGACTCCTTCCTCGCCGCGCGCGGCCTCAAGACGCTGGGCATCCGCCTGCGGCAGCACTGCGAGAACGCCGCGGTCATCGCGGAGTGGCTCCAGCACAGGCCGGAGGTGGAGCAGGTGTTCTACCCGGGGCTGGAGGGCCACCCCGGGCACGAGGTCGCGAAGAGGCAGATGTCCGGGTTCGGCGGGATCGTGTCCTTCCGGGTGAAGGGCGGGCCCAGCTCGGCGCGGGGTGGTCCCGGAGCGGGTGCGGCAGTGCGACCGAGGCCGGTGAGCGACGGTCTCGCTGCCGGTGAAGCCGCCGCGCGCAGTGTCGCGGAGGGCACGGACCTCTTCGGCCTGTCCGTGAGCCTGGGCGGTGTGGAGTCGCTCGTCTGCCACCCCGCGACCATGACCCACGGCTCCGTCGCAGGCAGTCCCGAGGCGCCGCCGCGGGACCTGGTGCGGCTGTCCGTGGGGATCGAGGACGTGGAGGACCTCGTGGACGATCTGGAGCGGGTTCTCACTCGTCGCCAACAGTGCGGCTGAGCTGATCCGGCCTCTTCCTCCCGCAATGGGGGCCTGCATAGAATGAAGGCCGCATACGCTTCCGTTCTGAGGCGACTGCCGTGAGGGTGGGAGGGCGGTCGTCGCAGTCGGGGACCAGGACGCTGCGATCGACTGGTACGGGCGCGCATTGGGATTCGCTGTCCTCTTCGACGGAGAGGCATTCCCCGGGTTCCGCGCCACCCATGTGGGTCCTGGGGCCGCCGCTGAGCCCGGAGTGTGGCTGATGCCCCGCCCTCGGGATGGTGCCACGACTGATGACGGCGGGGCTGGCGGGCACGAGGAGGCGGAACCCCTCCTGGTGCTATTCAGCGACGATCTCGATGCGGACGCGGAGAGGCTTGTCCGCTCAGGTGCCCCGCCTCACCGTGGTCCAGAGGGTGCCCCGGGAAGCCGCTCGCTCCATGTGCGTGATCCCTGGGGCAACGTCATCGTCGTGGTCGAGACGCCGCGGGAGTAGCGACCGCGGGCTGTAGGCGAGCCCCCGCGGCCTGCCGGCCGTTCGCCGGCTGGACGCCGATTTGAAACTGCGGGCTCCTCCCATGAGACTGGCCTCACACTGAGCGATCGATCGAGGAGCGCGCATGCCCACCGCTGGTACCGAACCCACCCCGCTGCTGAGCGAGCCCGACGGCGCGGAGGTCGTGCGGACCCCGGCCGAGGCCGCAGCACTGGACATGCCCCCGCTGCTCGTCCTGGAGCCGGTGGAGCGATTTCTCGACGCGCACGGCCTCGGGGGCGGCCGGCTCGCATGGACGCGGATAGGCGACGGCCAGTCCAACATCACCTACCTCATGGAGCGCGGCGGGCGGCGGTTCGTGCTGCGCCGCGGACCGCGCCCGCCGATCGCCAAGTCCACGCACGACATGGTCCGTGAGGCCAGAGTGCAGCGCGGCGTGGCGAAGGTGGGCCTGCCGGTGCCGGAGATCCTCGCGGTGTGCGAGGACGAATCCGTGCTGGGCGTGCCCTTCTACGTCATGGACTTCCTCGAGGGCGAGATCGTGCTGCGGGAGACGCCTGCGGCACTGGACAGCCCTGAAGGCCGCAGAGCCGCCTCCGAGGCGCTGGTGGACACCCTGGTCAGCCTCCACGGCCTGGATCTGGAGAAGGCGGGGCTCACCGAGTTCGGCCGGCCGGAGGGGTACCTGGAGCGGCAGATCGCAACCTTCTCCCGGCTCGCGCCACTGGTCACGGAGCGCGAACTGCCACTGGTCGAGGAGCTCGCGGGCTGGCTGCGTGAGAGCCTGCCGGCCACTCAGCGGCCGGCACTGGTGCACGGGGACTACCGGTTCGGCAACGTCATGTTCGCTCCCGAGGCCCCGGCCCGCATCACGGCCGTCCTCGACTGGGAGATGGCGACCCTGGGGGATCCGCTGGCCGACCTCGGATACCTGGTGGCGATGTACTCGGATCGGGAGGATTCCGGCCCGTCGGTCATGGACCTGAGCCCGGTCACGCGTGCTGAGGGGTACTTCACGAAGGGCGAGATCGTCGCGCGATACGCGGAGAAGTCCGGTCTGGACGTCAGCAGTCTGCCCTGGTACCAGGTGCTGGCGATGTGGAAGGCTTCCGTGTTCCTCGAGGACATGTACACGCGGTGGAATGCGGGAGAGCGTCCCGGTGACGACTTCGCACCCAAGCTGGAGACGCAGGTGCCTGCGCTGCTGGAAGCGGCCAGAGACCTCACACGGCGGTGACGTCCTCGGCGCTTCTTTCGCTCCTCGCTCGCAGGTGACGTCTGCGCAGCGGCCGTGACAGGCGGCCGCGGCACAGACGTCACGTACGTGTGAAGCGGGGGCGCGAGAGGCCGGGGCTTCTCGATTTGCGTGTGAGGGGTGGGGTGTGTAGGTTTGTGCCTCGCTGCCGGATGCGAATCAGGCGGTAGGGGAATTGTTTGTGGATACTGAATGCGTTGCCAGGCCTGTCCGGGTTTCGGGTGGGTGTGGTGTGAGTCACGAGTCAGTGATTTGCGCAGGCAGCGTGTGAAGGTCTAGAGTAGTTTCTCGTTCGCCAGTCGGGAAA
>NZ_JALAHB010000024.1 GCF_022712115.1 Brevibacterium sp.
CTTCCCCGGCGAGCGTCTCGTGATCCCCGCCGGCCCCCTCAAGGTCCGCTCCAACGACACGGACTACCGCTTCAGGGCGCACTCCTCCTTCATCCACCTCACCGGGCTGGAGAACGACTCCGAACCGGACGCGCTGCTGGTGTGCGAACCCCGTGAGGACGCCGGCCCCGGTGACCCCGGGCACGAGGCCGTCCTGTGGTTCCGCCCGCGGGCGGGCGCGGACACGGAGGAGTTCTTCTCCGACGCCCGCTACGGCGAGTACTGGGTGGGCGCGCGCGACGACCTCGACTCGATGCGGGTGCGCACCGGCATCGCCACCGCGGACTCCTCCACCGCGATGGACGCCGTCACGAAGGACCTCGGCTCGGTCTCCGTCCGGGTGGTGCGGGGCGCGGACCAGGGCGTCGAGGCGCAGATCGACGCCGCCCGCATGCAGGTCTCGGCTGACCTCGAGGCGGCGCACGCCGGGGACGACGAGCTGCAGCAGTTCCTCTCCGAGCTCCGGCTGCTCAAGGACGCGCACGAGGTCGAGCAGCTCCGGCACGCCGTCGCGATCACGCGCCGGGGCTTCGACCGCGCCGTCGCCGCGCTCCCGGCCGCTCCGGAGCACGCGCGCGGCGAGCGCCTCGTCGAGACGAGCTTCGAGTCCGCCGCCCGCCTCGACGGCTACGGGGTGGGATACGACACCATCGCGGCCGCGGGCGACCACGCCTGCACCCTCCACTGGATCCGCAACGACGGCCGGGTGCGCGCCGGCGACCTCCTGCTGCTCGACGCGGGCGCGGAGGCGGACTCGCTCTACACGGCGGACATCACCCGCACCCTGCCGGTGTCCGGGACGTTCACCGAGACGCAGGCCCGGGTCTACGACGCCGTGCTCGAGGCCGCGGACGCCGCCTTCGCCGTCGCCGGCGAGCACGCCCGCCGCACCGTCCGCTTCGCGGACGTGCACACCGCCGCGATGGAGGTCATCGCCGCACGCCTGCACGACTTCGGCATCCTGCCGGTGAGCGTCGAGGAGGCGCTCGCGGAGAGCGGGCAGCAGCATCGCCGGTGGATGGTCCACGGCACGAGCCACCACCTGGGCCTCGACGTCCACGACTGCGCGCAGGCGCGCCGGGAGATGTACCTCGAGGCGGAGCTGGAGCCGGGCATGGTGTTCACGATCGAGCCCGGCCTGTACTTCAAGCAGGCGGACCTCCTGGTGCCCGAGGAGTTCCGCGGGATCGGCGTGCGGATCGAGGACGACGTGCTCGTCACGGAGGACGGTGTGGAGAGCCTCTCCGCCGGCTTCCCGCGCACCCGTGCGGAGGTCGAGGCCTGGGTGCAGGAGCTGTCCGGACGGCCGCAGCGTGCCGACCGCCGTGACCGCACCGGCGGCGCCTCGGCATGACGCCGCCCACACTTCCGTTCCGCGAGGTCGCGGGCGCGCTGGTGCCCGGCGGCGACGTGCAGTCCGTTCCCGGTGTCCGGGTGGGCTCCGCCGAGCGCACGGCCGGCGGCTGGCTCACCGGCACCACTGCGATCGTGGCCCCGCCCGGTGCGGTGGCGGGCAGGGACGTGCGCGGCGGGGGCCCCGCCACGCATGAGACGGACGTGCTCGTCCCGGGCACCCACTCGTCGGCCGTGGACGCCCTCGTCCTCACCGGCGGCAGCGCCTGGGGACTCGCCGCGGCCGGCGGCGTGCAGCAGGGGCTGGCCGCGGACGGCCGGGGCTTCCCCGCACCCGGACTGCCCGGGGCGGTCGTGCCCATCGTCCCGGCCGCCGCGGTCTACGACCTGGGCCGCGGGGACGGGACGGTGCGCCACCCGGATGCGGAGCTGGGACTGGCGGCGCACCGTGCGGCGACCGCCGCGTCCGCTCCGCTGCGCCGCGGCAGCGTGGGTGCGGGCACGGGTGCCTTCATCGGCCGCGGTCTGCTGCGCGGCGGGCTGGGCTCCGTGTGCCTGCGCACCCCCACGGGCCGGCTGGTCGCGGCGATCGTCGCCGCGAACCCCATGGGCGACGTCCTCGAGCCCTCCGGCCGCCTCCACGCCGCCGGCGTTCTCTCCCGCATGGGCGCGGAGCTCCCCTCCGCGCCCGCCGACTGGGTGGAGCGCGCACTGGAGATCGACTCCGCCGCCCGCCGTGATCCCTCCCTCAGCGCCGCACTGCGGGAATCGGACGCCTCCGGTGACGCCACCCGCGGCAACACCACCATCGCGGTGATCGTCACGGATGCCCCGCTGGACTCCGCGCAGACCACCCGGCTCGCGCAGTCCGCCCAGGCGGGCCTGGCACGGGCGATCCACCCCTCGCACACCCTGGCTGACGGGGACACGGTCTTCGCGCTCTCCACCGGTGGGGCTGCGGCCGGCGGTGACGCGGCGGCCATCGGTGGGGCTGCGGCCGGCGGCATGTCGCGGCAGCCGTACGAGCCTTTGGACCCGCTCGACCTCCTCATGCTCAATTCTGCAGCGGCGGACGCCCTCTCCCTGGCGATCGTCGACGCCGCACTGAGCGCCGTGCCGCACCCGGCGGGTCCGCAGGATGCGAGTGAGGTCCTGCACGGAGACGGGTCCGCAGGCGGCGAGCCGGCGGTTCCCCGTGGGACAGCTGCTGCCCGGCTGCCGCGGCCCGCCGCGCTGCGGCAGATCGCCCCGGAGCTCGCCGAGGCCTGGTCCCGTCTGCGGGCGGACGGCACCGCCTCGGCGACCGGCTCGCCGTCCTGACCCAGTGCACCCGGAGCGGTCGTCCCCTCCGGCGTCGTGGTCGAGCTTGCCCAGGTCCTGACCCGGCGCACCCGGAGCAACCCCGCACCGTCTGCGCGCCGTCTGCGCAACGACGGGAGCGGAGCGCCGCTCCGGTCCGCGCGGATGAGCGCGGGAAGTAGCATGGGAGGCATGAGCGGCAGCACGGATCGGATCTTCATCGCCCGCCTCGCCGGCACCCGGGTCTTCGACCCCTTGGGCGACCAGGTGGGCAGAATCCGCGATGCCGTCATCGTGTACCGCTCCACCATGCGGCGCAGACCCAAGGTGATCGGCTTCGTCGTGGAGGTGCCCGGCCGCCGGCGCGTGTTCGTGCCCATCGGACGGGTGACGAGCATCGACGTGGGCGCCGTCATCACCACCGGACTGGTGAACATGCGACGCTTCGCCAAGCGGGCCACGGAGACCCTGGTCATGGCTGACCTGCTGGACCAGCGCCTGCGCATCCGCGAGGACGGCTCCCCCGTCGTCGTGGAGGACGTGGGGATCGAGCAGCAGCGCAACCGCGACTGGGAGGTCGCCCGGCTCTTCGTGCGCCGTGTGAGCGAGCAGCGGACGGCGTTCTCCGCGCTGCGGCGCCGCGGCGAGACGCTGCAGCTGGACTGGTCCGAGGTCGACCATCCCGTCGATGCGGCGGAGAGCCAGAGCGCCACACAGCTCATCGCCGCCTACCAGGAGACCAAGCCGGCGGACCTCGCCGACGTCCTCCGCGAGCTCGACCAGAAGCGCCGTCTCGAGGTCGTCCGCGAGCTCGACGACGAGCGGCTCGCGGACGTCCTCGAGGAGCTGCCGGAGGACGACGCGGTGGAGGTCCTCAACGCCGTGGGCCTGGAGCGCTCCGCGACGCTGCTGGAGACGATGCAGCCCGACGACGCGGCGGACATCCTGGGCGAGCTCTCCGACGAGCGCGCGGAGCAGCTCCTGCAGGCGATGGAGCCCGACGACGCCGAGGACGTCCGCACCCTCCTCGCCTACGACGAGGACACCGCCGGCGGCCTCATGACGACGGAGCCCATCATCCTCTCGCCGGAGACCTCCATCGCGGAGGCTCTGGCGCACGTGCGCCGGCAGGAGCTCCCGGCCGCGGTGGCAGCCGCGGTGTTCGTCTGCCGTCAGCCCCTGGAGACCCCCAGCGGGAAGTTCCTGGGGATCGTGCACATCCAGGAGATGCTCCGCCACCCTCCGCACGAATCGATCGGCACCCTCCTGGACACGGAGGTGGAGCCGCTGCCGCCCGAGGCACCCATCGGTGAGGTCGCCGCACTGCTCGCCGCGTACAATCTGGTGTCCGTGCCGATCACGGACGAGGGCGAGCACCTGGTGGGCGTGGTGACCGTCGACGACGTCCTCGACGCCCTCCTGCCTGAGGACTGGCGGGACAACCGCGAGACGAGCCGTACGGAGGTGAGCGCATGAGCAGCACGGGCCTGGAGACACCGCGCTCGGCACGCCGCCGGATGCCCCAGCTGGGGATGTCCTCGGAGACGTTCGGCCGGCTGGCCGAGGGCTTCGCGCGCTTCATGGGCACGCCCGCCTTCCTCGTCGGCATGACGGTCTTCTGCGCCGTCTGGCTGGGATGGAACACGTGGGCGCCGGAGTCCCTGCAGTTCGACCCCAAGGCACTGAACTACACCCTCCTCACCCTCATCCTCTCCCTGCAGGCCTCCTACGCCGCACCCCTCATTCTGCTCGCGGAGAACCGCAGCGCGGACCGTGACCGCGTCGAGTTCGAGAACGACCGCCAGCGAGCGGAGCGGAACCTCGCCGACACGGAGTACCTCACCCGGGAGATCGCCAGCCTCCGGATCGCGATGCGCGAGGTCGCCACCCGCGATTTCGTCCGCTCGGAGCTGCGCAGCGTGCTCGAGGAGATCGAGGAGGCGCGCTCACACCTGGACACCGCGCGGCAGCCCGCGCAGGACGTCCCGGCCCCGCCGGCCGGGCAGTGCACCTGCGGCTGCCACGCACCGCCCGCCTGAGCACCGCCACGGGCCGCGCACCTGCACACGACACCGGTTCCACACCCACGAGGAGAGCATCGAGCCGTATGGCCGACACCCCAGAGGCACAGTCCCCCAGCCGCGATCTGCCCAGTGCCGACTCCGACGCACGCCTCGTCGAGGCGCTGCGCGGGGTCATCGACCCGGAGCTCCGCCGCAGCATCGTGGAGGTGGGCATGGTCGAGTCCGCGCGGCTGGACGAGGCCGGCACGGCACACGTCACCGTGCTGCTCACCATCGCCGGCTGCCCCATGCAGGACACCATCAGCAGGGACGTGCGCGCCGCGCTCCTGGCCCTGGACGAGGTGGGAGAGGTCGAGCTGACCCTCGGCACCATGACCCAGGAGCAGCGCGGCGCCCTGCGGGACAGGCTCCGCTCCGGCGCCGGCAGGGTCAACCCGTTCGCGCAGCCGGACAGCCTCACCCGGGTCATCGCCGTCACCTCGGGCAAGGGCGGTGTGGGCAAGTCGTCGATGACGGCGAACCTCGCCGCCGCGCTCGCCGCCCGCGGACTGCGGGTGGGCGTCCTCGACGCGGACATCTACGGCTTCTCGATCCCCGGCATGCTGGGCGCGCGCTCCAAGCCGACCAAGCTCGAGGACATGATCCTGCCGGTGCCCGGCCACGGCGTGTCCGTCATGAGCATCGGGATGTTCGTGGACCCGGGCCAGGCGGTCGTGTGGCGCGGTCCCATGCTGCACCGCGCGCTCGAGCAGTTCCTCACGGACGTGTTCTGGGGCGAGCTGGACATCCTCCTGCTCGACCTGCCGCCGGGCACCGGCGACGTCGCGATCTCCACGGCGCAGCTGCTGCCGGGCTCGGAGCTGCTCATCGTCACCACGCCGCAGCAGGCCGCCGCGCAGGTCGCCGAGCGCGCGGGGGCGCTGGCCACCTCGACGGGCCAGCGCGTGGCCGGCGTGGTGGAGAACATGTCGTGGATGGAGATGCCGGACGGCTCCCGCAACGCGGTGTTCGGCGAAGGCGGCGGACGGACGGTGGCGGACAGCCTCGCCCGCAGGCTCGAGGCGGCGGACGAGGAGGCACGAGGCCCCGTGCACGTGCCGCTGCTGGGCCAGGTGCCGCTGGACCCGGCGGTGCGCGAGGGAGCTGACGCAGGCGTCCCGGCCGTCCTCACCCACCCGCAGTCTCCGGGGCCCGCGGCGATCGCGCAGGTGGCGGAGAAGCTGATGCGGCGCACGGAATCACTGGCAGGGAAGAGCCTGGGACTGCGGCCCAGCTGAGCCTGGGTCTGCGGACCGGAGTGCCCACCTTCCAAGCCGCTCGTGTGATCACTTTCCCCGGCCGTTTTTGCAAGGCCGGCCGGGGAAAGTGATCACACAAGCGGTTCACTGCCGGAGGCGAGGTGGGTGGCCGACGCCAGACTGAGCTGGAGGAGGCTGATCGAGCTGTGCTCAGGTGGCCTCGGGGTCGAACGGCGCGCTCGCCCCCGGGGTCCGGGCGGCCTGCTGGGCACGGTGACGCTGGAGCGGCGAGGTCTTCTCCGCCGCGGGGGCGGCCTGCTGCGAGTTCGCGCGTGCGGAGGCGGTGCCCGCACCGCGTCCGGCCTTCCGCTCCCGCTCCGCCTGGATGGCGGCGTCCTCCTCCGCGAGCGCCTCCCGGACGATGCGCCGGGGGTCGTACTGGCGGGGGTCGTACTGCCGCCAGTCGTAGTCGTCCAGGGCAGGACCGAAGTCCTTCTTCACCGTGTCCTTTGCGCCCTCCGCCATCCGGCGGAAGTCCTTGACGAGCTCGCGGAGCTTAGCCGCGTACTCGGGAAGGCGCTTGGGGCCGATCACCAGGAGGGCAACAACGACGAGGATGACCAACTCGAAACCATTGATGCCGAACATGCCCCCGATCCTACCAACGCGGAAGACGTCCCGTGCGCCACTCCGCGTCCGCTGAGGCGTCCTGCACCCGACGTGAGGCGTCTCCGTGCCGGCCGCGGCTCGCAGCAGCCCATGAGCACTGGGAGACTCGTGAGCGCGTCCGACATCTGCCCTCACACCCGCGCATCGACCGACAAGTGCTGGGAGACTCCTCCTATGGACGAACTCGCTCTGGAACGCACACTCCGTGCTGTGGAGTGCATTCCTGCCGGTCAGGTCGCCGCCTACGGCGATGTGGGCAGGGCGGCCGGCACCTCGGCGCGCTTCGCCGCACGCGTGCTCAGCCTCTACGGCTCCACGGTGACCTGGTGGCGCGTGCCCAATGCCCGCGGCGAGATGCCGCCGGCGCTCGCGGTGCGGGCTCTGCCCCATTGGCGGGAGGAGGGCACGCCCCTCGTGGGCACGGACGCGGGCACGGGTGCGGACCGCTCCCCGCCGCGGGTGGACATGCGCTCCGCCCGTGTGGACCTCCCGGCCTTCGCCGCCTCCGTCGAGGCCGCTCTGGCGGACCTCCCCGAGGAGGACCCGGACGCTCCGTGACCCCCTGCGACCGGGGTCACTTCTGAGTGCAGCCCCGCGAACGTGAGGGAGTTGCAACTAGACTGATCCGTCGTACGGGGAGTCGACGCAGCTGAGAGGAGGTCCCATGGCACGGGACTGGGCTGCGAGTGCGCGGATGGCCGACGACTACAACGGCTCCGCTCCGGTCGACGACGCCGCCCGTTCGATCGCACACGAGTTCCGCAGGCGAGCGCTGCCGCCCACCTCCTCCGCGACCCTCACGCTGCTGACCGAGCTGCTGCGCCCGGCCTCAGCGATCGAGGTGGGCACCGGCACCGGGACCGCCACCCTCGCCCTGCTCCGGGGCATGCCGCGGTCCGGAACGCTCACCTCGATCGACCCGGACGGCGACGCCCAGGAGGTGGCGCGGGAACTCATCGTCCACGCCGGGCTCGCGGGACACCGGGTGAGGATGATCACCGGCGAGCCCGCCGCCGTGCTCGGCCGTCTGGCCGAACGGTCCTACGACCTCGTGGTCGTCGACGCGGAGCCGGAGCTCACCGTGGAGCTCGTCCCCCATGCGCTGCGCCGGCTGGAGGACGGCGGCGTCCTCGTCGTCAGCCGCGCGCTGCAGGGCGGGGACGTGGCGGATCCCGCCGTCCGCACACCGCAGGCGAGGGCCCTGCGGCGGATGCTGCGCGAACTCGGCGAGCAGAGCGGTCTGCGCAGGCTGCTGCTCCCGGTGGACGAGGGACTGCTGGTGCTGAGGAAAGGCGAAGGCCCCTCCCGCGGCTGACTGGCAGCCGGCGGGGAAGGGGCCGTGGAGATGCAGGCGGAGCGCAGCTCAGGCGAGCGCCGCTGCGAGGGTGTCCTGCAGGTCCTTCGCCTCGTCCGGGCTGATCTCGATGACCAGACGTCCGCCGCCTTCCACAGGCAGGCGGAGCACCATGCCTCGGCCCTCCTTGGTCACTTCGAGAGGTCCATCGCCCGTGCGGGGCTTCTGAGCTGCCATGAGAGCAATCCCTTCGCGTCGTATCGCTTACACGACCGATTATCCACCATTTTGCGCCCGTTGGTGGGATGCGGGCGTCGAATGCTCCCCCGCCGTCCCGGCCGCAGCCCGCGGATCACGGCGGCAGATCGCCCGGCGGCGTGAAGTGCCAGAGCCAGCCCACCCAGAAGAGCTGCAGCACGGTGAAGGCGAGCAGCACCACGGCCCGGAGCGCCCAGGAGCGGACGTACGCCAGCGCGAGCGCGAACGGGAAGAGCGGCAGGAAGAGCCGCGCGGTGGAGGTCTGCGGCGTGAAGAAGAGCAGCAGGTAGACGCCGTAGCCCCAGCAGTGCTGCTGGAGGGTGCGGCCCATCGTCCGGCCCGCGGGCGAGACGAGGAGCAGGACCATCGCCACGACGAGGAGCACCACGACGGCGGGCCCCGCCGGGCCCATCCAGAGCGTGCCGGCGTCCAGCCACTGCACGAATATGCGCGTCTGACCGGTGTGCCACGCCGCCTCGGTGTCCGTGTACGCGGTGAACGAGCCCGTGCGCAGCCAGGCATGCGCCGGGTGCAGCAGAGCGGCGGCGCAGGAGAGGACGCCCAGGGCCCAGGAGGAGACCACCTCCCGGCGGGGATAGGGATCCTCCGCACGGCGCAGGAACCGGCTGACGAGGTGGATGAGCATGAAGAAGGAGAACGCCACGCCCACCGGCCGGGACAGGTCCATGAGGACCACGGGGAGGAGCGCGAGCCAGTACCGCCGCTGCACCACGCACAGCAGCGCGCACGCCTGCAGCAGCAGGGTGAGGGCCTCCGCATAGGCCGTGCCCAGGACCGGGGAGGCGGGGAAGAAGAGCACGAAGGCGAGCCCGGTGAGCGCGCGCCCGGGTGTGGTGACGTGCCGGAACAGCGCGAGGAGGACCACGGAGGCCGCGCCCGCGCACACCGTCGACAGCACCGGCGCGACGGTCTCGAAGTCCACTCCCGTGAGACCGCCCAGGACGCGCGTGAGCCACGGGAAGAGCGGGTAGAACGCCCAGGCGTTCTGGAACACCCGCCCCTCACCGTCCGTGGGCAGCTCCTCCGGGTATCCTTCCTGGGCCACGCGGGAGTACCAGCCGCCGTCCCAGAAGTTGAGGAAGTCGTTGAGCGTGGTGACCGCTCCGGAGCTCCAGGGGGCCTCCGGCTGGGTGCGCACCACGATGGCCATGATCGCCAGTGAGACGCAGCGGGAGACGAGGAAGACGCTGAGCGCCTGCAGCCAGAACGGCAGGGTGAGGAAGGAGCGGGCCGCCCGGTCCAGGGCGGAGCGGGAGAACAGCCGCGGCAGCAGCACGGGAGCGGCCTCCCGCGTGCGGACGTCCCGGGCGCGGGTCTCCGCGGAGGTGCGGGCGCCGCTCACGGGTGGGCGGGCCGGTCCGCGCCCGAGGCCTCCGCGGGTGCCTCTGCTGCGGCGCCGTGCGCGGGATCCGGCACCCGCCCGGTCCGGTGCGCGGCACCCGCGGCCTCCGCACGTTCGTACTCCGCCAGCCTCTCGCGCAGCGCGGCGAGCGCGGCGTCGACCTCCGCCGGCCGGTATCCCCACAGCACCGGGGTGAAGCGCAGTCCGGCGAGGTCCTCTGCGGTGGGGGCCTCAGGCAGGCGCTGTGCGGGCGGCAGATCGTCCTCCCGCGCGCCCATGCCGGAGTCGAAGGCACCGCGGGCGCCCGCGACGGCGATACAGAGGAGGAAGACGGCGGCGCACACGCCCACTACGATCCAGATCGGCATGCGCCCATGGTCTCACAGGCGCCTGAGCGACGGGCCGGAGTCGTCAGCGCAGTCCGTACGCGCCCGGCCGGGCCGCAGCCGGAGGCAGGAATGGAGGCCCGGAGGACGCGGGGGCGTCAGCGCAGTCCGCGCACGCTCCTGCGCGGTTCGCGGGTGCCCATGAGCGCGGTGACCATGTCGATGACCTGGACGGTCGCGGCGGTGTCGTGCGTGCGAATGACGGAGACGCCGTGCTCCACGGCGTAGGCGGTCGCCGCGAGCGTGGCCGGCAGGCGCTCCGCCGGGGTCGCGGCCCCCACCGCCTCACCGATGAAGTCCTTGCGCGAGATCGCGAGCAGCACCGGCATCCCCAGCCGTGCGAACTCCTCAATCCTGCGCAGCAGCAGGAGGGAGTGCCGGGTGTTCTTCCCGAAGTCCGGGGTGGGATCCACCAGCACCCTCGCGGCCGGCACCCCGGCCTCCCGTGCCCTCCGCGCAAGAGCGGCGACCCCGTCGAGCGCATCCGTGACCACGTCCCCGGGCAGCAGTCCGTAGCGGGAGCGGTGGGCATCCGTGCGCGGGGCCAGTCCGCCGGTGTGGGAGCAGACGATGCCGGCACCGGCCGCGGCTGCGACCTCGGGCAGCTCCGGGTCCGCACCCGCCCAGGTGTCGTTGAGGATCCGTGCCCCGGCCGCGAGCGCCGCCCGGGCCACGGGAGCACGGTAGGTGTCCGCGGAGATCACGAGGTCCGGCAGCTGCTCATGGACGGCGGCGATGACCGGACAGATCCGGTCGATCTCCTCCTGCGTGCTCACGTGCGGCCCACGGCCGGCGCGCACTCCGCCGATGTCCACGACGGCCGCACCCGCGGCATGGGCCGCGCCCGCCGCGCGCACCGCCGCCTCCGTGGAGTCCGCGGACTCGAAGAACGAGTCGACGGAACGGTTGACGACCGTCATCACCGCGGGCGCGCCGGGGCCGGCCACGAGCCCGCCCACGCGCAGCTCGCCGGCCTCGCCCGCGCGGTCACCGTCGCCCACACGCAGCTCCCCCGCTCCACTCACGGACGCACCGTCGCTCACGCTCCCTCCGGTCCGTCCGGCAGCGGGTCGAGGCAGGGCGCGAGTGCGGCGAGCGCCTCCTCCGCGGTGTCCACGACGGTGAAGAGACGCGTGTCCGCCTCGGAGATCGTGCCGTGCGCCAGCACCGTGTCGGTGAGCCAGTCCACGAGGCCGCCCCAGTAGTCGCGCCCCACGAGCACGATGGGGAACTGCGTGACCTTCCGCGTCTGCACGAGCGTGAGCGCCTCGAACAGCTCGTCGAGCGTGCCGAACCCGCCCGGCAGCACCACGAAGCCCTGTGAGTACTTGACGAACATCGTCTTCCGCACGAAGAAGTAGCGGAAGCTCATGCCCAGGTGCACCCAGTCGTTGAGGCCGGCCTCGAACGGGAGCTCGATGCCGAGGCCCACCGAGACGCCCTCCGCTCCGGCCGCTCCCCGGTTGCCCGCCTCCATGATCCCCGGGCCTCCCCCGGTGATGACGGCGCCGCCGGCCCTGGCGATCCCGGCGGCGATCTCCTCCGCGAGCGCGTACTCCGGCGTGCCCGCGCCCAGCCGGGCGGAGCCGAACAGCGCGACCGCCGGGCCGAGCTCCGCGAGCGCGCCGAAGCCCTCGATGAACTCCGCCTGGATCCGCATGACCCTCCACGGGTCCATGTGCACCCACGGCGCACCCGCCCGGTCGTCGTCCAGCAGGCGTTCGTCCGCGGTGGTGGGCGGCACGGCGGGACCGCGCAGATGCAGGGGTCCCGTCACCCGGCTCCGCCTGCTCACCGGGACCGCTCCGGCTCCAGGAAGGCGAGCAGACTGCGGCATGCGGCGGAGACCTCCGCGCACGCAACGTGCTCGTCCGCCTTGTGCGCGTACAGCGGGTTGCCCGGACCGAAGTTGACGGCCGGCACACCCAGCGCGGAGAAGCGCGCGACGTCCGTCCAGCCCAGCTTGGGCGCCGGCTCCGCCCCGATCGCCTCGACGAAGGCCTGGGCGATGGGCCGGTCGAGGCCGGGCCGGGCGCCCTCGGACAGATCCGTCACCTCCACCTCGTACCCGGCGAACAGCTCGCGGAGGTGGGCCTCGGCCTCGGCGCCGGACTTGGAGGGGGCGAAGCGGTAGTTCACGCTCACCACGCACTCGTCCGGGACGACGTTGCCGGCGACTCCCCCGCGGATGCCCACCGCGGAGAGGGACTCGCGGTAGTCGAGGCCGTCCACCGTCACCGTCTCCGCCTCGTGTGCGGCGAGGACGGCCAGCACGGGCGCGAGCGCGTGGATGGCGTTGACGCCCATGAAGGCGCGTGCGGAGTGTGCGCGCACGCCGGTGGTGCGCACGTCCACGCGCATGGTGCCGTTGCAGCCGCCCTGGATCCCCGCGTCGGAGGGCTCGCCGAGCACGGCGAGGTCGGCCTCGAGGAGATCCGGGCGGTTCGCGGCGACGCGCCCCAGCCCGTTGAGCGCGGCATCGACCTCCTCGTGGTCGTAGAAGACCCAGGTGACGTCCCTCACGGGTGCGCGGAGGGCCGCGGCGGTGACGAGCTGCATCGCCACGCCCGCCTTCATGTCGCACGCCCCGCGGGCCCAGACGACCTCCTCGCCGTCGAGCTCGCGGCGCGTGCTCGGGACGTTCCCCTCGATCGGGACGGTGTCGAGGTGGCCGGCCACCAGCACCCTCTCGGCACGGCCGAGCCGCGTGCGGGCGATGACGGCGTCGCCGTCGCGCACGATCTCCAGGTCCGGTCCCGGGCCGGCGGAGATCCTGCCCAGCAGCTCCTCGACGGCGTCGGCCAGGCGCGCCTCGTCCCCGGAGACCGAGGGAATGTCGCAGAGCCGCGCGGTGAGCTCAGCGGGGCGAGTGAGGGCGGCTTCGAGGAGGTCCGTGTCCGTGGGGGCGGCGCCGGCGGGGCCGGT
Organism: Brevibacterium sp.; assembly: GCF_022712115.1. Taxonomy (GTDB): domain Bacteria; phylum Actinomycetota; class Actinomycetes; order Actinomycetales; family Brevibacteriaceae; genus Brevibacterium; species Brevibacterium salitolerans. The sequence continues at coordinate 12,849 of NZ_JALAHB010000024.1, forward strand.
GTCCGGGTGGGATGCGTCTGCGCTCATGGGCTCCACTGTAGTGGGGGCCGCGGGCCGGGGATCGGCCGGGAGCCGGATAGGCTGGGGGCATGACTTCACGCTTCGCCGCCGGCGTCGGCCTCGCCACGTCGCACTC
>NZ_JALAHB010000262.1 GCF_022712115.1 Brevibacterium sp.
GCGCTGCCGTTCACACGCCGCGTGTCGGCACAGCCGCCCGCACCTCCGGATCCGCACACCTGCGCCCGCACAGCGTGGGGCCGAGTCCGCGCACCGCACAGAGGGAAAGCCGGCCCACACCTCATACCGGCGTTCCCACCCACCTATGAGTGGGTGGGAACGCCCGTTTCCGGGGCCCTCCCGAAGGCCACACCGCATAGCGTCCCAGCCGCCCACGCATATGTGGGCAGCTGCGTCCGTTTCCGGGCCCCGCCGGATGACACCACCCACCCCACGCCGCGAACGCACAGCCGGGTCCACCCCGCAGACGCGCCCTCCTTCGCGTCCGCGCCGCGTGATAGATGTGGGATATGAGCGCAGTCACACCCGCCTCCGCATCCACACCCTCCTCCGCGGCCTCCGCGGCCTCCGCGCCGGATGCGGCCGTGTCAGCTTCCCCGGCCGCATCCGGCGCACGGTCCGCAGGCCACCTCCTCGTCCGCCAGCTCGAGGAGCAGGGGGTGGAACGGGTCTACTGCGTCCCCGGCGAGTCCTACCTCGACGTGCTCGACGGCCTCTACGACTCCCCCGTCCGCACCGTGGTGTGCCGCCAGGAGGGTGGCGCCGGCTGGATGGCGCTGGCCGAGGCCCGCCTCACCGGCCGCCCCGGCGTCGCCATGGTCACCCGCGGACCGGGGGCGGCCAATGCCATGATCGCCGTGCACACGGCGTATCAGGACAAGACTCCGCTGGTGCTGTTCTCCGGCCTCATCCCCACGGAGCAGCGCGGCCGGGAGGCGTTCCAGGAGTTCGACATCGCCGCGTGGTTCGGCTCCACCGCCAAGAAGGTGCTCATCGTCGACGACCCGGACTCCACGGCCCGCATCGTCGCGGACGCCTTCCACACCGCCGCGTCCGGACGCCCCGGACCGGTGGTGGTGGGCCTGCCGGAGGAGCGCCTGCTGGAGCTGACGACCTCTCCCGTGGTGGCACCTCGCCCGGTGTCCGCACCCGCACCGCAGGGCATCGCCGAGGTCGAGGCCGCCATCGCCGCGGCAGCTCGCCCCGCGGTGGTGGTGGGCGGCGAGGGCTGGACCGCGGAGGCCGGCGAGGCACTGGCGGCATGGGCCGAGGTCCGCGGCGTGGGCATCATCGCAGACTTCCGCGCACACGACATCGTCGACCACCGCAGCCCGGCGTTCCTGGGACCGCTGGGCTACTCGAGCTTCGCCGGGACGCGCGAAGCCTTCGACGCCGCGGATCTCCAGCTCTACCTGGGCGGCGTCCGCTCCGATGTGATGAGCGCTTCGTATTCGATCGGCACGGAGCCGCGGACGACCATCGTGGTGGGACCGGATCCGGATGCCCACGGGCACTTCGGACCGCTCGACACGCTCATCACCGCAGACGTGAACTCCTTCGTCGCAGCGCTGGCGGAGAACGAACAGAACCGGCCGGCGGCTGCACAGGCGGAAGAGCCGGCCGCAGCGGAATCCGCGTGGTATGCGCCCTTCCGCGTCCGCTACGCGGAGTGGCGGACCACGGTGGTCGGCGGCGAGCGCAGCGAGGAGTACCTCGACCGGGACCGCGCCTATCGTGAGGCGGCAACCGTGCTGCCGGAGGCCTTCACGCTCGCCTACGGCGCGGGCAACTACTCGGCGTGGGCCCTGCGGTACTGGCCACTGCAGGCCGGCTCCCGCGTGCTGGCACCCAAGAACGGCGCGATGGGCATGGGCACACCGGCCGCGGTTGCGGCGGCGCTGGCCAGGCCGGAAGCACCCGTCATCGCACTGGCGGGGGACGGCTGCTTCATGATGAACGGCCAGGAGTTCGCCACGGCGGTGCACGAGGGCGCGAACATCACGGTGATCGTCGACGACAACTCCGTCTACGGCACCATCGTGGGCCACCAGGAGCGGGAGTACCCGGGCCGGCCGTCCGGGACGAGCATGACGAACCCGGACTTCGCGGCCTACGCGCGGGCGTGCGGCGGGCGCGGATACACCGTGGAGCGGACGGAGGACTTCGCCCCCACCCTCGCAGAGGCCCTCGCCCACGAGGGTCCGGCGCTGCTGCACATCCGGACGGATCCCACGGTGCGCCTGCCGCGGACGTGAGCGCTCGGAGGTGGAGGAGCCCGCAGGTGGGAGGACGTACGCCTCCGACCGCCCTGCATGCAGCTTCACACCCCTTACGCACTCTGCCACCCACCTATAGGTGGGTGGCAGCACGCGTTTCCGGGGTGGGTTGCTGTGGGAGGCGGAGACACCGCGCCACCGCTGAGCCGCGTCTACCGGCGCTGAACCGCAGCAGCGCCGCGCCTCCCCGCGCCCTAGAGTGAGCGCATGATGCTCGACCTCATCCTCGACAACGCACGGATCCGCACCATCGACGACTCCAAGCCGGCGGCCCGGACCCTCGGGGTGTGGAACGGCCGCATCGTGGGCTTCGACGCGGACGTCCGCAGCCTCAACGCCCGCCGGCGCATCAACCTCGACGGCGCCGCGGTGCTGCCCGGCTTCAACGACGTCCACTGCCACACCGCCTGGTACGGTCTCACCCTCGCGAGCGTGGACTGCACCGCCCTGCCCGGCGGCCTGCCGGAGGTGTACGCGAAGCTCGAGGCGGCCTCGGCGGCGGTGCCTGCCGGGGAATGGGTCAGCGCGACCGGCTACGGGCACCGCGACTACGGCGGCGCCTACCCGGACCTCGCCGTCCTCGACAGGATCACGGGCGGGCGGCCGCTGTTCCTGCGCCAGCAGTCCGGGCACTCCGCCATCGTCAACACCGCGGCGATGCGCCTGGCGGGCATCCTGGAACCGGGCTTCACGGATCCCGCAGGCGGCAGAGTGGTCCGCGATGCGGCAGGGAACCCCACCGGGCTCGTCGAGGAGACGGCGCAGGAGCTGGTGCAGGACCTCATCCGCCCCTACTCGCTCGAAACGCTGGTGCACGCGCTGGACCTCGCCACCGCGCAGTACGCGCGGGAGGGGATCACGAGCTTCGGGGAGTGCGGCATCTTCGCCGGCTGGATCGGCCACTCCCCCATCGAGCTCCACGCCTACCAGCTGGCCCGCGAACGAGGGCTGCTCCGCGCCCGGGCCCAGCTCATGCCGATGGCCACAGGGCTCCACGGAATCAGCGCGCACGAGGCGGACGACTACGGGATCGGCCTGGACACCGGCATGCGCACCGGGTTCGGCGACGAATGGCTGAGTCTGGGCCCGGTGAAGATCTTCATGGACGGTGCCCTCAGCGGTGAGACCGCGGCGCTGCGCGAGAACTACGCCGGCCGCGACACCGCCGGATACCTGCAGGACGACGCCGAGGCCCTCCGCCGCCTCACCCTCGACGCCTACCGCTCCGGCTGGTCGGTGGCCGTGCACGCGATCGGCGACCTCGCGGTGGACCACGCCGTCGCCACCATCGTCGAGGCGATCGACACCTACGGCCCTCGCGCCCACCCCAACCGGATCGAGCACGCCGCGGTGGTCCATGACGAGCATCTGCCCACCCTCGCGGAGTACGGCATCGCGGTGACGCCGCAGGCGGCGTTCGCCAGGGACATCGGCGACGGCATGAACCGCTCGCTGGGGCCGGAGCGCCGCAGGCTGCTCTACCGCGCGCGCTCGTTCGCGGACGCCGGCGTGATGATGCCGGGATCCTCGGACCGCCCCTGCGCGGACGGTGCCGTGCTGCGCGGGATCCAGGCCTACGTGGACCGGGCGACCGGCACCGGTGGCATCATGGGCGCGGCAGAGGAATGCCTCTCACCGGAGCAGGCGGTGGCCGCGTACACCCGGATCGCCGCCGAGGCCTCGGGCCACTCGTCCTTCAAGGGCACCCTCACGGGCGGGAAGGTCGCGGACCTCGTCGTCCTGGCGGACGATCCCGTCACGGCGGACCCCGCGCGCATCAGGGACATCGACGTGCTCGCGACGATGGCCGGCGGGGAGTTCACGCACTGGGCGCTGTGAGGGGTGCGGCCTCGCCCGCCTGCGCAGGCACGTTTCGCACCTTTCAACCGTATGCGCATGTGTGCTCGTGCGCACACCGTTGAAAGGTGCGAAACGAAGGGGCGTGCTTGCCCGCAGTCCGCCGCTGCCCTCAGTCGGCCGGCGCAGTCCCGGAGCCGGCCTCCGCCTCGGGCCGCTTCTCCTTCACCAGCAGACCCGCGACGAACGGGAACACCAGCACCGTGAGCGCACCGCCGGTGACCATGACGGAGGCGGTGGTCGCACTGATGAGACCCGAGGACGCAGCGATCTGCGTGACCGCGACGATGAGCGGCAGCCCGGTGGCGGAATAGAGGCCCAGTGCGATCTGCTCCCGCGGATCCGTGAGCCCGGAGCCGGTGGGCGTGAACCTCTCCCGTGCGCACACCACGAGGCCGCGCACCACCGCGATGACGCACACGAAGCCCAGCAGCATGGGCCACTCGCTCAGCACGGCGCCCAGGTCGATGCCCATTCCGCTGGTGACGAAGAAGACCGGGATGAGGAAGCTGAACCCCACGATCTCGACCTTGTGCGCGATCTCCTGGCCGTGGTCCGGCGCCACCGCGCGGAAGGCGACGTTGAGCAGGAGACCTGCGGCGAATGCGCCCAGTGCCACGTCGAGGTCGAGCACCGCGGTCAGCAGCATGAGCGTGATGAGGATGAACACCGTGAGGCGCAGCGTCGTCTGCATCGTGGTGTTGGACGCCGCCGCCACGGCCCGGCCCAGCAGCGGAATGCGCCGGAGGATCCTCGCCGGGGTCACCACCGTGATGACCGCGGCCGCCATGAACAGCAGCAGCACGAGTGCTGCCTGCCAGGTGCCGTGGCTGGAGAGCAGCAGGGACATCGCGAGGATGGGCAGGAGCTCGCCGTAGGCACCGTGGACCATGGCGGCCGCACCCAGCGGGCGGCTCATGAGCCCGGAGTCCTTGAGGATGGGCAGCAGCGTGCCCAGCGCCGTGGAGGTCGAGGCGATGCCCAGGACGATCGCGACCTGCACCTCGCCCTGCGTGAGCAGGAGGCCGGCCGCCGTTCCGAGCACCGCGCAGATCACCCACGTGAGAGCCGCATGCCGTCCCTGCCTCCCGCGCATGTCTGCGGGGCTCACCTCGAAGCCCGCGAGCAGGAACAGGAAGCCCATGCCCAGCTCACGCAGGAACTCCACGGCCTCCGTGGGCGCCGCCAGCCCCAGGGCGTGCGGACCGATCAGCACGCCGAACGCCAGCAGCCATACGACGTCCGGCACATGGCGCCGCACCACGAGCGCGCAGACCGGGGCCAGCGCCGCCGCGAGCAGGATCCACCAGACGGAGAGCAGGTTGTCGACGAGGAGATGGCCTTCAGGCATGAGAAGAAGGCTACCGCTCAGTTCGAGGCCGCTGCGCCTCCGGCGACGCTCGCCGCCACTGCCGCGCCGATCGCCGCCTGGATGCCTGCGATCGCAGAGGCCACGGCCTTCCCACCTGCCGAGGCCTCGACCGGCAGCGCCTCCGTGAGTTCGTCGATCCGCTTGTGCGCCTGGCCGCGCCGCATCCCGGCGGCCTCGAGCTCCGCCTTGAGGACGTGCGGAGCCGCGCCGAGGCTCTTGAGGACACTGAGGATGAGCGCATCCGCCGCTGCCGGGCGGGCGCCCTGCAGCGCAGCGAGCAGCCGGGCGCGGGTGTCCGCCTCCGGCCGAGCGTCCAGGGTGGGGTGCTTCTCCGGCACGAGACCGAGCATCCGCTTCCCGACCACGCCGACGATGCCGCGCTCCGTCAGTCCGTCGACGATCGCCTGCCGAGGGTTGAACCAGCCGGCCACGACGACTGTGCTCACGGCGGTGGGCTTCCTGTCCGCGAGCGCCTCGATGCCGAACGCCAGCGGCGGCGACTGCTCCCGCAGCGCTGCGGTCGAGGCGGGGTCGGCCTCAGCAGCGAGGCTCACCTTGGTGCCGCCCCAGCGGCCGGGCTCCACCGTGAGGCACTGGGCCAGGGTGAGGTCTGCGAGCAGACCGGCGGCCAGGCCGTAGTCCCGGTAGGAGACCCACGGCTCGGTGCCGCCCTCGTCCGTGGTCAGCAGCAGGAACAGGTCTTCGCAGATGAGCATCGTCGACTCGCCTCCCTCGTGGCCGCGCGGGCACGGCCGGTCTCCACCCAGTGTGCCAGCCGGGGAGTGAGGCGGCGGCTGTACGCTCGCTCCGTACGGCACATCGCCCGAGGCCCTGCCGAAGCAGAACGCCGTGTGATCAGTTCCCCCAGCCATTTCGCGAGAAACGGCGGGGGGGACTGATAACACGGCGAAGAGCAGCGCGGCGAGACCGCGGCTCAGCCCGCAGAGATCCGCGGCTCAGGCCTCGGTGAGCACCTTCTCGTACACGTCGAGGCCCGCGTTCAGCTCCTCGGCGGTGATGTTGAGCGGCGGCACGATGTGGAGGCGGTTGAAGTTCACGAACGGGAGGATGCCGCCTGCCTTGAGCTTGCCCACCACCTCGTTCATCTCCGCGGAGGCGCCGCCGTAGGGCGCCAGCTCCTCGCGGGTCTCCTTGTCCCTGACGAGATCGATCGCCCAGAACATGCCCGCACCGCGCACCTCGCCCACGATGGACGACTTCTCCGCGAGTGCGCGCAGACGCGGGCCGACGACCGTCTCGCCCAGGTGCGCGGCGTTCTCCACCATGCCCTCGTCCTCCATCGCGTTGATGGTCGCCACGGCGGAGGCGCAGGCCAGCGGATGGCCGGAGTAGGTGAGACCGCCGGGGTAGGAGACATCGGCGAAGGTGTCGTAGATGTCGTCGCTGATGGCGACACCGCCCAGCGGGATGTAGCCGGAGTTCACACCCTTGGCGAAGGTCACGAGGTCCGGGACGACGTCGAAGTGCTCGAAGGAGAACCACTTGCCGGAGCGGCCGAACCCGGCCATGACCTCGTCCGCGATGTAGACGATGCCGAACTCGTCCGCGAGCGCACGCACGCCCTGCATGTACTCCTTGGGCGGGATCATGATGCCGGCGGTGCCGGGGATGGACTCGAGGATGATCGCAGCGATGGTCTCCGGCCCCTCAAGCTCAATGGTGCGGCGGAGGTGCTTGAGGGCGCGCTCGGTCTCCTCGGCCTCGGTGGTCGCGTGGAACTCCGAGCGGTACAGGAACGGACCGAAGAAGTGGACCACCCCGGCGTCGCCGGCGTCGTTGCGGAAGCGGCGCGGATCGCCGGTGATGTTGATCGCCTGCTCCGTGCCGCCGTGATAGCTGCGGTACCGGGAGAGCACCTTGCGGCGGCCGGTGTGCAGCCGCGCCATGCGCACGGCGTGCTCCACCGCGTCAGCGCCGCCGTTCGTGAAGAAGATGTGGTTGAGGTTCTCCGGCAGACGTTCGGAGATGAGGCGGGCCGCCTCGGAGCGCTTGTCATTGGCGTGGGCCGGGTTGATGGTGCACAGCACGTCGGCCTGGTCCTTGATGGCCTGGACGACCTTGGGGTGCTGGTGGCCGATGTTCGTGTTCACGAGCTGCGAGGAGAAGTCGAGGAACGGCCTGCCCTCGCCGTCGTAGACGTAGGAGCCCTCCGCCCGGGAGATCACCATGGGCGTGATCTGCTTCTGCGCGGACCACGAATGGAAGACGTGCGCCCGGTCCAGGTCGTAGGCGCGCTGCGCATCCGCGCGCAGCTGCTCGAGCTCGTCCTCGTTGAATTCCAGCACTGGGGTTCCCTCCTCCTGCTCCCGGTCCGCGCTCCCGGTGAGCGCTCACGTGCGGCACACCCGCCGACCGGAGACTGCGATCACAATACGCGTCCACAATAGGGGGCCGGATGCCCGCTCAGCACCTCGTCTCCACGTGGCGGGACGGTGCGCCGGCGGCCTCCGGAGGCGGGCCCTGAGAGCACCTGCATCTGCCGGGAGCGCCGGGGCTGCAAAATGGACCGGGCCGCCTCCAGGCCGGGGCTGTTAAGAGGGCCGGGGCCGCCCCCAGGCCATGCCTGCCGATAAGCCATGCCTGCAGATAGGCTCGGGGGATGGCTGAGACGCAGGAGTACCGGACGCTGCGGGGTGCTGCGGAGGCGGAGATCGAGATCAAGCACTCCCGCTTCCTCGGGCTCGTCGCGCCCGTGACCTCCGAGGAGGAGGCGCGCACGCTCATCGCTCAGCGCCGGTCCGCGCACCCCAAGGCGCGCCACCACTGCACGGCCTTCGTCCTCGATCCGGACGCGAGGACGCGGAGGTTCAGCGACGACGGCGAACCTGCGGGCACGGCGGGCGCACCCATCCTCGACGTGCTCACCGGCAGAGACCTCACCTATGTGCTGTGCGTCGTCACGCGGTACTTCGGGGGAACCCTGCTGGGCGCCGGCGGGCTGGTCCGTGCATACGGAGAGGCGGCCTCGGCAGCGGCGGACGCGGCGCGGATCGACACCTTCGCGGAGCGCACTCCCCTCACCCTCACAGCCGACTACGCGCTGGCCGCGGCCCTGGAACGCGCCGCTCGGTCCGCAGGCTGGAGCACGGAGGCGGAATACGGGGCCGAGGTCGCCCTCACCCTGTTCGTCCCGCCGGCAGAGCTGGACTCTGGCCTGCGCACCCTCGCGGATCTCAGCGCCGGATCCGCCGAGGCCACGGCGGGTGAGAACGTCTGGGCGCGGGTCTGAGCAGACGCGACCCGGAGCAGGGTGCCGTCCCGTCCTCGGTGGCGAGGGCCGAGGCGGTCTCCGGCGGCTCCTCTCCCACAGGTGAAGGAAACGCGGCGATCCCGTGATCGCCCTGAGACCCGAGCGTCAGCTGGGTCACGGTCGCGGACGTCGTCGCTGATCAGGGAGGAGGGCCTGCCGACGGCTGTCAGGGTCCATTCAGCCTGCCGTCCGGCCGGTCAGGTTACCCCCACCGGCATGAGGGACACTCGTCGGATCAGACACTTGGAGGACCATTGACTTCGCATCAGGACGATCTGCCCCGTGCCTGGGATCCCTCGCGGCGCGAAGGCGCGAGCCGTGATCGTGACCTGTATGAGGCCGTTTCCACGCAGGCCGGGTCGGGCGGCTCTGCCGTTGAGGCCGCGCCGCTGCCCTCGCAGACGCTGCCTCTCATCACCGAGGAGCTCATGGCGGCGCAGGAGACGGGTGCGATAGGGGCGCAGCGCGGCACCGCTGCCGCCGTCCCCGCTGCGGCATCGGCTCCCGCCGGGGATTCGGGCCCCGCCACGGAATCAGACTTCGGAGGCGGAGCGGCCGCTGCCGGAGGGCCCGCGTCCGCCGGAGGCCGCGCAGTGCCCGATCCCGCAGGTGTGGAGAACGCCGGAGCCGAGGCGGGTGCTGAGAGGGACGAGGCGGGGAAGAAGGAGAAGAAGGACGGCGGCATATCGGTCACGCAGCTGCTCGCCGGTGCGGGTGCGGCCGCCACGTCCTCGGTCATCGGCGGTCAGCTGGGCGTGGCCGGAACGGTGGCGGGCGCAAGCGTGGCGAGCATCGTCACCGCCCTCGCCGTGACGCTCTACAGCAAGAGCCTCGACAAGGGCAAGGAGAAGATCAAGGAGGTCGGCACCAAACTGGTGCAGACGGAGCCGGGAGCCTCCGACCGCGGTGCCGGACGCAAGGGCGCGGTGCGTCGCTTCCCCAGCACTGGCGCCGGTGCGCTGGGAGTGCATGACGGCCGCCCGGAGGGGCCTGCCCAGGGCCGGAGCGACGGTGAGGACACAGCCGAAGGAGACAGCCCGGCCGCCGGAGAGACCGAAACCGCCCAGACCGGCAGCGGCCCGCAGACCTGGATGCAGAAGCTGCGGCGCAGGCGGGTCCTGTACCCGGTGGCGATCGGCGCCGTGGTGTTCGGCGTCGGACTGGGCGCGGTGGTGATCGCCGAATCCTTCACCGATGCCGACATCTCGCCCGGCACCTCGCAGATCTCCAGGTCCGTGTCCGGCGGCTCGGCGGATGCGGACGACGGCTCCGGGGACGGCGCAGGCAGCCGCAGCGACTCCGGGACCGGCACCGGAACCCGGAACGGCGGCACGGACCAGGGCGGCGCTGACAGCGGGACCGGGACCGGCAACGGATCCGGAGGGGACACGGACACCGGTGAGTCGGGCGCGGGGCAGGGAAGCGGTTCCGAGGGCTCGACCGGAGAGGACGGCGGAACCAGCGGTTCCGAAGGGGATTCCGAGGGCTCGGGCAGCGGTTCGGGGACCTCGAGTGGTTCCGGCGGGACCGGCGGTGGCTCGGGCGAGTCCGGGTCCGGTTCGGGCAGCTCCGGCTCGGGTTCGGCCGGGTCGGGTTCCGGGTCCGGCTCCAGCGGTTCCGGGACGGGGGACTCCGTGTCGCAGGGCGAGGCGAACGGTTCGAGTGGAGCGGATTCCGGCAGCTCGCGCACGGCGGCACACGGGGCTGGCGGAAGCGGTTCCGCCCCAGGGGCCTCGGCGTAGGGCCGCGGGATCGCACACGGGCGACACGCACCGCACGGCGCTTACCCGGCCCCGGCGTGCTCCCGCTCTCGCGTGGCCCGTGGCCCCACCGGCTCTCTGCGCGTGGGGGCTGGGCGCAACGGCGATGCGAAAGTGCCCCGCTCTTCGTGAGAAGAGCGGGGCACTTTCGTTTGGCGACCCTGAAGGGACTTGAACCCTCGACCTCCGCCGTGACAGGGCGGCGCGCTAACCAACTGCGCCACAGGGCCTTGCTTGCACGGCCAGGATGCGAACATCCACCGTGCGGCACACGAGACCCCCGGAGAACCGGGGGAACTGTGCAGTGGCTCCGACCGGCGTCGATCCGGTGACCTTTCGATTTTCAGTCGAACGCTCTACCAACTGAGCTACAGAGCCGTATTCAATTTGGACCGAATATGCCGGCCGGAGAGCAGAAGGAGTCTCCTCGCGGAAACCCCTCCCACTGCTCTGCGACCCTGACGGGACTCGAACCCGCGACCTCCGCCGTGACAGGGCGGCGCGCTAACCAACTGCGCCACAGGGCCATATTCTCTTGTGTGCGGGCACGAGCACCCATCGTACACGTACCCCCAACGGGATTCGAACCCGTGTCGCCGCCGTGAAAGGGCGGTGTCCTAGGCCTCTAGACGATGGGGGCCCAGCAGTCACCGTGCCTGCTCGGCTCGCGACCTCCGTAAGCTTACCCTCTCGGATGACCCCAGCGCAAAGCCGCAGCGCACCGATCGCGCGTGACTCTGCTCACCCGCCCTCCGGCGTCACTCACCGGCCCTCCCCGCGTCACGGAGGGTGCCGCGGGGTCCTCCTCCGGCATCACGGCTCGGCCTGCCGAGCACCTTCACTAGACTCCTCCCATGGACCTCAGCGAGATCAGCGACGAGCTGTTCGACCGCCTCGTCGACGAAGCGCTCGAGGACGTCCCGCCGGGCGTGCTCAGGCACGCGGACAACGTGGCGTTCTTCGTCCAGGACGATCCCCCGCCGGAGACGCCGGAGCTGCTGGGCGTCTACGACGGGGTCCCCCTCACGGAACGGGACTCCGGCTTGTTCAGCTTCGTCCCGCCGGACACCATCACCCTCTACAAGCACCCTCTCATCCGCTTCTCCGAGGACGCAGACCATCTGCGTGAGGAGATCCTCGTGACGATCGTCCACGAGATCGCCCACCACCACGGCATAGAGGAGGACCGGCTCCACGAGCTGGGGTGGGGCTGAGACCCGCTCGCGCACACCACCGGACTGCTGCGCCGGCACACCGCTCACCGCAACACCCACTGTCGGGAGCCGAGGGAAAACCCCTGGTCCGAGGCCCGTCATGACGCTGATTTCGCTCACGGTCCGAGAATCTCGTATCGTGACGGCATCATGTCCCGTCAAACCAAAGTCGCTGCAGCGACTCCGGCAATCCGAGTGCTCAGCCTCGCCGGCGTCGAGTTCTCCGTACACGAGTTCGACCACGATCCCGCCGCCCGCCGCTACGGCAGTGAGGCATGCGAGAAGCTCGGCGTCGAACCTTCGCGAGTCCTGAAGACGCTCCACATCCTCGTCGACTCCACGCCGGTGAATGCGCTGGTGCCCGTCTCCGGCCAGCTCGATCTCAAGGCACTCGCCTCCGCAGCCGGCGGCAAGAAGGCCGTCCTCGCGGGCATCGCCGAGGCCGAACGCCGCACCGGCTACGTCACCGGCGGCATCAGCCCCATGGGACAGCGCGCCTCCCTCCCCCTCTTCATCGACGAGTCCGCCGTCGCCCATTCGACCGTACTGGTCTCAGCCGGCAGGCGCGGTCTCGAACTCGAGCTCCGCCCCACGGACCTCGTGATGATCACCAACGCCACCGTCGCACGGATCGCCAACCTCGACTGACTCCGGCGGGCGGGGACAGCCCTCCGCTCACCTGCCGCGGCCCCCCGCCCCACGTGCAGCGCAGACGCACGCGGGAGCGGCCCGGGCACGATCACGAACCGGTGTCATCGCCGTCTCACCTCGGTCACGCCCGTGGAACACTTTCGTCATCGACGGGAACAGAACGACCGAAGGCAGGACGCACCCGTGTTCCCGGGCTACCGTCGGAAGGACCGCGGATCGCACGGGATGCCCGGCCGGCACCGGTGTCGGCGACGACTTCGCACCCGCCAGGACGATCCGCTGCCCGGAAAGGCAGAACGATGAGAACCCTGAAGAGCACAGTCCTCGCCGTCGCGGTCGCTCTCACCTTCACCGGCTACGGCGCCGCAGCCGCATCGGCGGCACCCGCTCCCGCGGAGACGACCTCGGCCACGGAGGAGACGGCTCCGCCCGCAGACGGGACCGAGGACACGGCGACCCCCACGAACGACGCCGGGAACCCGCCCGACGAGAGCGCAGAACCCACGGAGGAGAGCACGGAGGAGGCGACGGAGGACAGCACGGAAGAGGCCGCAGAACCGGCGCTTACCGTCTCACCCACGACGCTCACCGACATCGAGTTCCTCGAGGACGGCGTAACCGCCGAGGCCACGGGGCTCGACCCGGACACGGCATACACCGTCCAGGTCACGGCCGACGGCGGATACAGCGTCCGGCCGGAGAGCCTGCACTCCGATGCGGACGGCCGAGCAGCCGCCCAGCTCCACCCTGCGACCACCGAGGTGGCGATCCCCGGCACGCACACCGTGGAGGTACGCGACGCCTCCGGCGCACTGGTGGCCGCGGCAGACCTCACCCTCACGGAGGAGGCTCCCGCCGAACCCCGCGTCCAGACCGATCGGGACACGATCAGCGTCTCGGAGCTCGAGGCGGACGGCCTGGGCTTCTCCGGCACAGGGTTCGAACCACATCAGGAGGTCGTCGCCACCGCCGCCTACACGACCTCCGGCACCCTCTACCTCGAGGAGCTCACCGCTGACGCGAACGGCGTGCTCACGGGCTCCGTCCGTCCGGACGGGGTGGAACCGGAGCCCGGCGAGGTCGAGCTCTCCGTCCTGGAGAGCGGGGAGGGCCCCAGCGTGCTCGCCCGCACCGCGTTCACGATCACGGGCGACGATCCCACCGGCGAGCCGGAGACCGAACCGAGCCTCACGGTGGATCCGACGACGATCAGCGCCGAGAGGTTCGTGGACGCGGAGAACGGCGGGGTGACCCTCGCGGTCAGCGACTGCGCACCCGGTGACCTCGCGACCTTCACGGTCACCGCCGCGGAGGACTCGGACGTCGTCGCATACGAGGACACCCGGGAGCTCGACGAGGACGGTGCGGGCGCCGTCCTCATCTACGGTCTCGACACGTCGCGGCCGGACCTGTACACCGGCGCCTACGACGTGACCGTGCGCTGCCCCGGCTTCGCAACGCTCACCGGCGGCTTCGAGGTGACCGGCGCACAGGACGGCGGCGGATCCGAGGCCGGCGGCAGCTCGATGCCCCGCACGGGAGCGGAGCTCACCGGACTCGCGCTCGGCGCCGGACTGCTGGCCCTGGGCGGCGCGACGCTCATGATGAGCGCAGGGCTGGGACGGAACCGCCGCACCCGGTGATCCGGTGATCCGGTGATCCGGTGATCCGGTGATCCGGTGATCCGGTGATCCGGTGATCCGGTGATCCGGTGAGGACGGTACCGGAGCACGGCGCCCCGGCGCAGGAGGCTCCATCGGCTCCCGTTCCGACGGGGCTCGGTGGAGTTCCTGCGCGTCCGGTCCCGTTTCCCGCACCGGCAGAACCGCGGCACTGCGGCTCATCGCGTCTCCGCCTCCTGCGAGAA
>NZ_JALAHB010000263.1 GCF_022712115.1 Brevibacterium sp.
AGGACCCGCTTGCGCTCGCCGCGCGTCGTCCCGCGGCTGCCCCCGGCGGCCGCGGGCCCGGTGAGGGTGACGTCGCGGCCGCGCACGTGGATGTCCACGTCCGGGGCCAGGTCCTCGAGCGCCCGCAGGTTCGCCTCGGCAGGGCCAAACAGTGCGACGGGGTCGATGTGCTCCGGCAGGGCGAGTCGGACGGTGGTGGGGGCGGGTTCTGCGGCCAGTGCGGGTCCTTCCGGGACGGGGTGCGTGTGCGTTCTCAGTCTATCTGCTCCGCCGGCCGGGGCGACTCTCCGCGAGCGGCCCAGCGGCCCAGCGCGGCCTGGACGAGGACGAGTCCGGCCGGCCCGGCCGAGGAGGCCCGCAGGACGGTGGGGCCCAGCAGGACCGGGCGGGCGCCGGCGGCGGCGAACGCCTCGATCTCCTCGCCGGAGATGCCGCCCTCCGGTCCCACCACGAGCACGATCCGCGGATGCGCCCTCGCCTGTGCGCCGGCATCGGCCGGCATCCCCGCCAGCAGGTCCGCGAGGTGCTCCCGGGCCTCCTCGTGCAGGACCAGCACGAGGTCGTCCTCGCGCAGGCGGGCGGCGATGCCGCGGCCGCGGGCCAGCTGCTCGAGCTCGGGCGCGCGGGAGCGCCGGGACTGCTGGGTGGCCGCCTCGAGCAGCGAACGCCAGCGGGCGTGCGCCTTCTGCTCCTTCTTGGCCGGCCACTGTGCGATGGAGCGGGCGGCCTGCCAGGGGATCACCCGGTCCACGCCGATCTCCGTGGCGGCCTCGATCGCCTGTGCGTCCCGTTCGCCCTTCGCCAGGGCCTGGACGAGGACGAGTTCGGGACCCGTGCGCTCCTCCCGGACCACGGACAGGACGCGGACGCGCGTGCCCTCGGCGGCCCCGGCACCGTCGGCCGCGAGCACGGCGCGCAGCCGCAGGCCGGCCCCGTCGACCAGGTCGAACTCCTCCCCCACACGGATGCGGGTGACGGCGAGGTGCCGGGCGACCCCGGGGGCGAGCTCGACGGTGTCACCAGCGGTGACGGGACCCGCGGCCTCCACCTCCCGGTCGAGGAAGACGGAGCGGCTCATCTGCCCGCGAACTTCTCACGCAGCCGGGAGAAGGGGCCGGAGTGGCGGTCGCCGGCGCGGCCGGCGGGCTGGGTCTCCCCGCGCATCCCGGCGAGCTGTTCGAGCAGCTCGCGCTGCTCGCCGGTGAGCGCGGTGGGCGTCTCGACGGAGAGGGTGACGTAGATGTCGCCGCGGCCGTCGCGGCGCAGCTGCTGGGCACCGAGGCCCCGCAGCCGGACGACGTCGCCGGTCTGGGCCCCCGCCCGGACCTCCACCGTCTGCTCGCCGGCGAAGGGCTCCAGGGGGATCTCCGCGCCGAGCGCGGCCGCCGTCATGGGGATGGTGAGCGTGCAGCGGAAATCCGCGCCGTCGCGCTCGAAGCCCGGATGCTCCTCGACGATGACCTCGAGGAAGAGATCGCCGCGGGGCCCGCCGCCGGGACCGGCCTCGCCGCGGCCGGAGAGCTGGATGCGGTTGCCGTCCCGCACCCCCGCCGGCACCTTGACCGTGATGGTCTCCTCCGCGCGCACCCGGCCGTCCCCGTGGCAGTTGGGGCAGTGGTGCTCGATGATGGTGCCGTAGCCGCGGCACTGGGGGCACGTCTGGTTGGTGAGCATCTGGCCCAGCAGCGTGCGGGCCATCTGCTGGACGGAGCCCGCGCCGTGGCAGGTGGGGCACGTGGTGATGTCCGTGCCGGGCCGTGCGCCGCTGCCCTCGCAGGAGTCGCAGACGTTCGCCGTGACGATCTGCACGTCCGCATTGCCGCCGAATGCCGCGGTCTCCAGGTCGATGTGCAGGGCCACGAGGGCGTCCTTGCCGCGCCGGGTGCGGGAGGCCGGCTGGGGACGGCCGCCGCCCCCGCCTCCGCCGAAGAAGGTCTCGAACAGGTCGGAGAAGCCTCCGAACCCGGCACCGGGGCCCGCCTGGCCGTTCTCGCCGCCGCCCATGTCGTAGTTGCGGCGCTTCTCCGGGTCGGAGAGGACGTCGTACGCCAGGGAGACCCGCTTGAACTCGTCCTCGCTGCCCGGGCTCACGTCGGGGTGGAGCCTGCGGGCCAGCTTGCGGTAGGCCTTCTTGATGTCAGCCTCGGACGCGTCCTTCGACACGCCCAGGGTCTCGTAGTGGTCGCTCACGTGTGCGGAGTCTCCTCAGGTCGGGGTGCTCGATGTTTCGTCTGCGCGGTCTCTGCGGTGCTGCGCGGCCTCAGTCATTCAGTATGGCGGAGACGTAGCGCGCCACGGACCGCAGCGCGGCCATCGTGGTCGGATAGTCCATGCGCGTGGGGCCGAGGACGGCCATCCGGGACTCGATGCCGTCGGCGAGGTAGTTGGTCGCCACCAGCGACGTCGTCGCGAACCCGTCGTAGGCGTTCTCGCTGCCGATGCTCACTGCAACGTCCGGACCCTCCGCCGTCATCCCGGACAGGAGGCGGAGCAGGACGACCTGCTCCTCGAACGCCTCCAGGAGCGGGCCGATGCTCGCCCCCAGCTCCGTGCCCGCCCGCGCGAGATTGGCGGTGCCGGCCATGACCAGGCGCTCCGTGCGGAAGGTGCGGGAGAGGTCCGCGAGGACGGTGCCCACGGCCGTGGCGAGATCCGCCTCCTCCGGGCGCGGGCGGAGACCCTCGACCGCCTCGGGCACCTGGGCCACCGGCGTGCCGGCCAGCGCGGCGAGGAGGAGGTCCCGCACGTCCGCGATCTCCGCCGCGCTCACCTCCCGGCCCACATCGGCCAGACGCTGCTCCACCTGGCCGCCGCTCGTGATGAGGACCACGAGGACGCGCGTGGGCGCGAGGTCGACGAGCTCGATGTGGCGGACGTCCGCGGTCGTCACCCGGGGATACTGCACGAGGGCCACCTGGTGGGTGAGCTGCGAGAGCAGCCGGACCGTCCGGTCGAGGATGTCGTCGACGTCCACAGGATGCGAGAGGACCCGGGCCACCGCCCGCTTCTCCGCGGCGGAGAGGGGCTTGATCTCGTCGATCCGGTCGACGAAGTGGCGGTAGCCCTTGTCCGTGGGGATGCGGCCGGCCGAGGTGTGGGGCTGGGCGATGAGGCCGTCCTGCTCGAGGGCGGCCATGTCGTTGCGGATCGTGGCGCTCGAGACGCCCAGCCTGTGCTTCTCCACCAGCGCCTTCGACCCCACCGGCTCGTTCGTGGAGACGTAGTCCTCCACGATCGCCTGGAGGACGCGGGCACGACGGTCGTCGTTCATCCTCACCGCTCCTTCCCGAGGCTGCACACACAGCTGCACGAATCCCTGGACGCATGCATACTGGCACTCGCGTCTGCCGAGTGCCAATCGTACTCCCTGTGCCGGGCGGGCATCCACTCGGCCGGCGCGCTGCCCGGCCGGCCGGCGGCACGGCGGGTATCGTGAGCGGAATGCCGCACCATGATCCCTACGGCCGGGACGTCCTGTCCTCCGGCCGCACGCACGCCCGGAAGCAGCTGCCCGAGGTCCCCGCCCGGCCCGGCCTCGTCGTCGAGGTCACGGAGACCGGCTATGTGGGGGAGATCATCCGGATCGAGAAGGCCGCGGGCGGCATCGCGATGATCCTCGAGGACCGGCGCGGCAGGCGCGCGGCCTTCCCGCTGGGCCCGGGCTACCTCGTCGAGGGCCGCGCCTGCGTGCTCACCCGGCCGGCACCCCGCGCGCAGGCTCCCGCGAAGCCTGAGCGCACCGCCTCGGGTTCCCGTGCCGTCGCCCACGCACCCGCCCGCGTGGCGCGGGGATCGCGGATCTGGGTGGAGGGCAAGCACGATGCGGAGCTCGTCGAGGCCATCTGGGGCGACGACCTCCGGATCGAGGGCGTCGTCGTCGAACCCCTGGGCGGACTCGACGACCTGCCGGAGGCGATCGCGGAATTCGGACCGGATCCCGAGCACCGGGTGGGCGTGCTCGCCGACCACATGGTGGCGGGCACCAAGGAGATGCGGCTCGCGGAGTCCGTCATGCGCGAGCCGCGCTGGGCGGGCAACGTCCGCGTGATCGGCCACCCCTTCGTGGACGTGTGGCAGGCGGTGCGGCCCGAGGTCGTGGGCATCCGCGCCTGGCCGCAGGTGCCCCGCGGCGAGGACTGGAAGACCGGCGTCCTCAAGCGGATCGGCTGGCCCCATGCGGACCACCGGGACACCGCGCGCGCCTGGGTCCGGATCCTGAAGTCCGTGCGGACGATCGCGGACGTGGACCCGGCCCTGTCCGGGCGGGTGGAGGAGCTCATCGACTTCGTGACGGTGAACCGGCACTGAGCGGAACCCGCCCCCGTGAACGGGGGAAAGCCCTCTTCCGCACGCGCCGCCGGGTCTGCGAATCTGGAGCCATGAACAGCAGCACCTACGGCTACGCGCAGTACCCTCACACCTCCGGCCCGCCGCTGCGCGGACCGCACCCGGCGGAGGCCTACGGACAGGGCTCCGCCGGGTACTGGGGCGCTCCGGCGGACGAGCGGACGCTCGCCCTGCTCATGCATCTGGGCGCCCTCTTCGTCAGCGCCCTCGTCCCGCTCATCGTGTTCCTCATCAAGAAGGACGAGTCCCCGTTCGTCCGGGAGCAGTCCCGGCAGTCGCTCAACCTGCAGATCATGCTCATCGTCGCGGGCATCGCGGCAGGGCTGCTGATGTTCGTGGGAATCGGCTTCGTCCTGCTGCCCGCCGTGGTCGTCGCCGGCTGGGTGCTGCAGATCATCGCCGCGGTGAGGGCGAACCAGGGCGAGGTCTACCGCTTCCCGCTGGTCCCGGACATCGTCCGCTGAGGCGGACCGGCCGTCCGCGCGGCGCTGCTCAGCGCAGGTGGTCGGCGAGCTCCCGGACGATCCCGTCCGCGAGCAGCCGGCCGCGCAGCGTGAGTGAGACCCGTCCGGTCCGCACGGTCTCCGCCCCCAGCAGACCCTCGGCCAGCAGGCGGGCGATGACCGGGCGGGCCGAGTCCGCCAGGCGGGCGAGCGGGAACTCGCCGTCCACACGGAGGGCGAGCATGATCTCCTCGAGCGCGCGCGTGTCCGCGTCGAGCACCTCGCGCCCCACGGCCGGGGACTCCGCGGCCGCGAGGCGATCCGCCCAGGCCCGAGGGTGCTTCGCGTTCCACCAGCGGACTCCGCCCACGTGGGAGTGGGCACCGGGGCCGTAGCCCCACCAGTCCGCATTGCGCCAGTAGGCGAGGTTGTGACGGCACCGCGCGGACTCCGCCGTCGCGAAGTTGCTCACCTCGTACCAGCGCAGGCCCGCACCCGCCAGCATGGTGTCCGCGAGCTCGTACTTGTCCGCGAGGTCGTCCTCGTCCGGCATGGGCAGCTCGCCGCGCCGCACCTGCGCGCCCATCTTGGTGCCGGGCTCCACGATGAGGGAGTAGGCGGACACGTGGTCGGGGCGGTGTTCGAGCACGGCGCTCAGACTCCGCTCCCAGTCCGCGAGGCTCTCCCCCGGCGTGCCGTAGATGAGGTCGAGGCTCACCTGCAGCCCCGCGTCCTTCGCCGCCGCGACGACCTCTCCCACCCGGGCGGGGTCGTGCGTGCGCTCCAGCGTCGCGAGCACGTGCGGCACCGCGGACTGCATGCCCAGGGAGACCCGGGTGAATCCGGCCTCGGCGAGCACCCGGAAGTACGCGGCGTCGACGCTGTCCGGGTTCGCCTCGGTGGTGACCTCCGCATCCGGCGCCAGGCCGAACTCGCGGCCCAGGGTGCCGAGGACGCCGGCGAGGGTCTCCGCCGGCAGCAGCGTGGGCGTGCCTCCCCCGAAGAAGACGGTGTCGAAGGCGCGCTCGGCCAGCGCGGTGCCGGAGAGCACGCGCCGGGAGAGCGCGATCTCCCGGGCGATCTGCGCCGGGTAGTCCTCGCGGCTGGCGCCCGGACCCAGTTCGTCGGCCGTGTAGGTGTTGAAGTCGCAGTACCCGCACCGCACGCGGCAGTAGGGCACGTGGACGTAGGCGCTGAAGGTGGAGCCGCCGGCCCGCGCGGCGGCCTCCGGGGGCAGAGCACCGCTGCGGGGCGCGGGCTCCCCTTCGGGCTGGGCCGGCACCCCTACTTCTTCTCCGCTTTGCCGTCGTCGGAGGAGAGCGCGGCGATGAAGGCCTCCTGGGGCACCTCCACGCTGCCGACCATCTTCATGCGCTTCTTGCCCTCCTTCTGCTTCTCCAGCAACTTGCGCTTGCGGCTGATGTCACCGCCGTAGCACTTGGAGAGCACGTCCTTGCGGATGGCGCGGATGGTCTCGCGGGCGATGATGCGCGAGCCGACGGCCGCCTGCACCGGCACCTCGAACTGCTGGCGCGGGATGAGCTCCTTGAGCTTGCCCACCATGGACACGCCGTAGGAGTAGGCCTTGTCCTTGTGGACCACGGCGGAGAAGGCGTCCACCTGGTCACCCTGGAGGAGGATGTCGACCTTCACGAGCGCCGAGGCCGCCTCGCCGTCCTCGGCGTAGTCGAGGGAGGCGTAGCCCTTGGTCCGGGACTTGAGCTGGTCGAAGAAGTCGAAGACGATCTCCGCCAGCGGCAGGCGGTAGCGCAGCTCCACCCGGTCCTCGGACAGGTAGTCCATGCCCTGCATCTGGCCGCGCTTGGACTGACACAGCTCCATGACCGCGCCCACGAAGTCCGAGGGGGTGAGGACGGTGGCGCGCACCATGGGCTCGTAGACGTGGGAGACCTTGCCCTCCGGGTACTCCGAGGGGTTGGTGACGGTGTGCTCGCTGCCGTCCTCCATCACCACGCGGTACACCACGGAGGGCGCGGTGGAGATGAGGGAGAGGTCGAACTCGCGCTCCAGCCGGTCGCGGGTGATCTCCAGATGCAGGAGCCCGAGGAAGCCGCAGCGGAACCCGAATCCGAGCGCCACGGAGGTCTCCGGCTCGTACACGAGGGCCGCGTCGTTGAGCTTGAGCTTGTCCAGCGCGTCGCGCAGCGCGGGGTAGTCCGAGCCGTCGACCGGGAACAGACCGGAGAAGACCATGGGCTTGGGCTCGGAGTAGCCGGCCACGGGCTCCGTCGCCGGCTTCTGGGCGTTCGTGACGGTGTCGCCCACCTTGGACTGGCGGACGTCCTTGACACCGGTGATGAGATAGCCGACCTCGCCCACGCCCAGGCCCTTCGAGGGCGTGGGCTCCGGGGAGGACACGCCGATCTCGAGGAGGTCGTGGGTGGTGCCCGTCGAGAGCATCTCGATCCGCTCACGGGACTTCAGCATGCCGTCGACCACGCGGACGTAGGTGACCACGCCGCGATAGGTGTCGTAGACGGAGTCGAAGATCATGGCGCGGGAGGGTGCCTCCGGGTCGCCCACGGGAGGGCTGATCTCCGTGACGATGCGGTCGAGGACCGCCTCGACGCCCTCACCGGTCTTCCCCGAGACCTTCAGCACGTCCTCGGGCTCCGCGCCGATGAGGGTGGCGAGCTCCTCCGCGTACTTCTCCGGCTGGGCCGCCGGGAGGTCGATCTTGTTGAGCACGGGGATGATCGTGAGGTCGTTCTCGAGTGCGAGGTAGAGATTGGCCAGCGTCTGGGCCTCGATCCCCTGCGCCGCGTCGACCAGCAGGAGCGTGCCCTCGCAGGCCGCCAGCGAGCGGGAGACCTCGTAGGTGAAGTCCACGTGCCCGGGGGTGTCGATCATGTTCAGCGCATGCGGTGTGCCGTCGACCTCCCACGGCATGCGCACGGCCTGCGACTTGATGGTGATGCCGCGTTCGCGCTCGATGTCCATCCGGTCGAGGTACTGCGCGCGCATGTCACGGGGCTTCACCGCGCCCGTGATCTGGAGCATCCGGTCGGCCAGTGTGGACTTGCCGTGGTCGATGTGCGCGATGATGCAGAAGTTGCGGATCAGCGCCGGATCCGTACCGGCCACGTCGATGCGCTTGAGGGCCTCGGCGCTCACCTGGGGGCTCATGTGTCTGTGGTCGTCCTTTCACTCGAACTCGCACATTGTCCCATAGGCTTGATCCGTGAGCCTCCTCCCCGCCCGCGGCCGCGCGCTCTCGGCCATGAGCGCCAACCTCCGCTATCCCGCCGCCGACGGCCATCCGTGGTCTGCGCGCCTCCCGGCCTGGGCGGCGCTGCTGGGCGAGGAGCTGCCCCATGTGATCGGCACGCAGGAGGGGGAGATCCACCAGCTCGAGTCCCTCGTGGAGGCGCTGCCCGCGCGCTACGCCTGGACCGGGGAAGGCCGCGAGGGCGGGAACGCCGGGGAATTCACCGCGATCCTCTTCGACTCGCAGCGACTCGACGCCGAGGCTGTTGAGGTCTCCTGGATCTCCGGGACACCGGAGGTGCCCGGCTCCCGCATGCACGGCGCCGCCCACCCCCGCACCCTCACCCGCGTGGACTTCCGCGACAGGGTGGGCGGGCACCGGCTGCGCGTCCTGAACGTCCACGTGGACCACCGCTCCGAACCCGGGCGGGCGAAGGCCGCCGGGATGCTGCTCACCGCCGCGCGGGCGGGGCTGGCCGAGGGCGCGGAGGTGCTGGTCACGGGTGACTTCAACGTCGCCCAGACGCACGAGCTCCACGCACGGCTCACCGGCGCGGATTCGCCGCTCGCGGACTCCGTGCGGTCCGCCTCGGCCGAGCCCGGCGTCCCGGTCCTCCACCTCGAGGCACCCACCTTCCACCGCTACCGGGGCGTGCCCTCCGGGGCCGCGGGTGAGGGGACGCGGATCGACTGGATCCTCCACTCCCCCGGGCTGACCTGCACCGGCACTGCGGTGAACACGGCCGCGCCCGGCGGAGTGCTTCCCAGCGACCACTTCCCCGTCCAGGCCCTGTTCCGGTGGACGGCGGAGCTGTAAGCCGCGCGGGCTGAGACGCCGGCGGATACGGCTTCAGTAGGCTGGGCGGCATGGACTTCAAGAGGCTCGCACAGAAGGCGCTGCGCACAGGCGTGAAGCAGGGCATCGGCTACATGCGCAGATCCGGCCGTGACACGACGGCGCTGAAGGTGGTCGACAGCCTGCTGGGCGATTCCGGCGGCCGTGAGAGCACAGCGAAGCGCGGCCCGCAGCCGGGCCCGCACACGAAGGCGAAGCCCGCCGCCGGGCCCGCTCCGGCCTCGGGCGCGGGCTCCGGTGAGGCCGTCCGCTCCGGACTCGCACACGCCCGCTCCGCACCCCGCTCCAAGCCGGCGCAGGGCTTCCCCAAGCGGCCCGACGGCGGCTACCCGGGCGACTACACGGGCCCGGTGAAGCCGGTCTACGCACCGGATCTGGACGGGAAGGCCGATCCGGGGGAGATCGTGTGGGCCTGGGTGCCGTACGAGGAGGACCACTCGCAGGGCAAGGACCGCCCGGTGCTCGTGATCGGCCACGACGGCCGCTGGCTGCTCGCGCTCATGCTCACGAGCAAGGACAACGTCCCCGGCGGAGTGGGTGAGGTGCACGAGGACGATCACGGACGCTACATCAACGTGGGCTCCGGGGACTGGGACCCGCAGGGCCGAGCCTCCGAGATCCGCCTCGACAGGGTGATCCGGATCGAGCCCGGTGCCGTCCGCCGCGAGGGCGCGATCATGCCCATGGAGCGGTTCGCCCGCGTGGTGGAGTCGGTGGGCTGAACGGTCGCGGTCTGGTAAGGTGTCGTGCTGTACGTCCGCCGAGGTGTGTGTCTCACCATGGTCGGGCGGACGTCACCCCCTCCGGGCTGCGGCAGCGTGTTTCCCCGCGTGAGCCGCGCAGGCTCTAGAGGCGGAGCCCTCACGACCATATTCTCACCTCACACGAAAGAGTGCTGACGTTGGCAAACATCAAGTCGCAGAAGAAGCGCATCCTCACGAACGAGAAGGCGCGTCTTCGCAACAAGGCCGTCCGCAGCGAGTACCGTTCCGCAGTCCGCGCCGTGCGCGAGGACATCGCGGCCGGTGACGCTGAGAAGGCAGCCGCTTCGCTCCAGGTCGCTTCGCGCAAGCTGGACAAGGCCGTCTCCAAGGGCGTTCTGCACAAGAACAACGCCGCCAACCGCAAGTCGCGCCTGGCGAAGCAGATCAACGCGCTCTGATCCTCTCAGAGGGTCCTGCTCGCCGCTGGACCGTGCGTCTGCTCCGCAGCCCGGCTGCGTGGTGAGGCCGAGGGCCGGTTCCCGAAAGGGAGCCGGCCCTCGGTCATTCAGGCGGTTCGTGTGCGGTTGGACGAGAACGCGGCCACGGCGGCCATGAGCAGATAGGCCGCACCGGAGACCCAGCGCTGGCTCTCCCACACCCGCGGCCGCTTCACGAACAGCCGCCTGAGCTGCGAGCCGAGCAGGCCGTAGCACCCGTCGAACAGCAGCGCCACGAGCGCGAAGACGCACCCCAGCAGGAACATCTGCAGCTGCGCGCTGCCGTGCGCGCCGGTGACGAACTGCGGGAGGAAGGCGAAGAAGAAGAGCGCGTCCTTCGGGTTCGAGAGACTCACCAGCGTGCCGCGGCCGACCTCGCGGAGGACGCCGATGCCTGCGCTCGCCTCGGGCTCATTCGCCGAGCCCTTCGCACTCCCCCGATCCGCGGAGATCGCGGCCATCGGGGTCATCAGTCGTCGGACGCCGAGGTAGACCAGATAGGCGACTCCGCACACCTTGAACAGCAGGAACAGGGTCTCCGAGGCGGCGAGGACCGCTGTGAGGCCGACAGCCGCCGCAGTCGCCAGCACGAGAGAGCCCAGAGCCAGACCACCGGCGGCTGCGACGCCCGCACTCCGGCCGCGCTCCACCCCCACCGTCGCGACGTAGAGCATCGCAGGACCCGGGATGAGCATGAACCCGCACACAGTTGCGACGAAGGCGAGCAGAACGTCCCAGGGGACCACGTTGACACCTCTTCGATGAGCGCAGCTTCAATGAGCGCAACGATATGTACGCCCCTGAGCATAGAGGATTACGCAGAGTGGGTACCCGCATAGAGAGTTGCGCGGTCACGACAGCTCAGCTGGGAGGGACCGCTTCCGCTTTCCCACCTGCGGCTTCAGTGCCCTCAGGACGTGGTCGAGAGTTGTGTCTGTGCCTCACGATAGATTCGAACCAGATGAATCTTTGAGGCTGGACACGCACAGTTGAGGAGGTGACGATGATGTCACCCAGCACTTCCCGGGACAGCACAGGACCAGGCACAGAACTGCCCACGGGCCCCGCCGGCAGTCGCGACAGGAGTGGCGCGGGTGGTGCTCTCATCTCCGCCGGGTTGCGGCCTCGGCGGGGCAGCCGCAGTCACCACACCCACAACGCGCACCGCCATCATGCTGCGGAGCAGGCCTTGGTGGTCCCGGCGTGTACGGAGGTGGAGACCGTTGAGGTGGTGACTGCGGATGATCTCTGTCAGTACCTGGCGCGCGGCCCGAGTCTTGCTCCTGCCGGTGCCAGCCGTTCGGGTTCGGGTCTGCCTGCGTTTGAGGAGTCCGTTGCCGCGGAGTGCCTGAGTGTTGGCGGTGGTGCTGGTACGCCCATGCCCACCCTGGCCGGTCCGGGCCGGGCAGTCGAGGCAACGGTGAGCATGGGCCTGCCTGCCCGGTTGCCGGTCTTCCACCGTCAGCCCGGGGAACTGCCTGCCGGAGACGACTGGCAGATGCTCGAATCACCCCACCACGCAGCACTTGAAACCCGCGCTACCGTCGAGTCGATCGATGTGCAGGGAATCTCCCACAGCGTGCAGGCCACGGCCTACGCTCTCGACCGGTGCGAGGCCGCCCACCTGGTGGCGCTGGCAGAGACCACCCTGGCCGTCATCGCCGCTGAGGATGGCCCCGACACGCTCGAGGTCCTCCTGCGCTCACACGGGACATACTCAGCCAGGGAACTCATCAGCCAACACCTGCCCCGCACAGTCGTCCGCGCCGTGCTGGTGGATACAGACCTCACCAAGACCCAAGCCCACCGCCGCCTCGTCGATGCCGGGTATGCCTATCTCGCGTTCTCCCGCTGCCGGGGCCTGGTCCTCGAGGGCAGGCTGAGCAGGGCGAAACTGCGTGCTCTGCTGCGCGCGACGACCCGCCTCCAGCTCCACGA